>NZ_JAKGTF010000030.1:0-4688 GCF_022324735.1 Clostridium sp. YIM B02551
ATACAGAAATCATCTTCTTAAGTCTGCTATATAGTCTTTTTTTAAACTGTCCTTTACAACGGGTACATTTTAAATATATTCTTATATAGGATTTTATTATATTATCTTTTAATTTGCTCATATTTTTATATACTCCTATTTATATTATAATCAAATTATAAATAACTTAATTTCTTTCTATGTAGTTCTTATGTTTATTAAATACTACAAAGTATTTCTACTTTATCACATAGGTTATATTCTTTAAATCTACCTATTCCTGAAATTATATTCTTTCTATAGGTTAAAACAAAGTCATTGTCCTCAGCCCAAAAGTTTTTAACTACCAAAGTTTTACTTTTATTATCTGTCTCCATTTCAATTCTTCCAATAAATTTATCATCGCAAAGAATTGGTAAAACATAATATCCATACTTACGCTCTGCAATTGGGGTATACACTTCCCATTTATATTGAAAGTCAAATAACTCCTTAATAAGCTTCCTGTCCCAAAGCATGTTATCAAGTGGAGCAAGAATTCTTGCCCTACTACTTTGATTAGGCCTCTCTATTGACCTTTGAAATACTTCAAGATTCTCAGTTGCAATGTACAGTGTATCTTTCATTCCATCAACTTGAATTTCTGTGATTTTCCCTTCATCAAGTAATGCTTTAAAAGCATTATTACGCTCCTCACTTTTAAATCCTTTTAATCCAAGCCATGCATCACTAGGTCTATTCCATAGTATCCCAATGCTATTTATTCGACGAAGTACAAACCATTTATAATAATCTTCAATACTACTATTGGGATCCTTCATAGAAAAATACTTCTCTGGTATGTATTTATCAGCTAAAGAATAATATCTTCTTGCACCTTTTTTATGGTGAACAACTCCAAGCCCTGCGTAACACATACATTCTAATGCTGCTTTTGCAAGCCTCTGGGGACCATAATGCCAACCAACTTTTTCTTCAAATTCAAAATCAGAAGAACATGCCGATTCATTTGCTCTTAGATAATCCATGATTTTATCTATGGTATCTTTATGGTTAGTACACCAGTTTAAATACTCTTTACGATATCTCTCAAAATATGCCCAATCGCTAATAGCACAAATGGACATATTTTTATCCCAAACATCAAATAAAATTCTATCTATATATAAATATTCTTCAATATCACCTTTTCTATAGTCACTTAAACGAGATTGTAGTACTAAATCAGGATTTCGTCCAACCACATTAAGCGGATCATACTGAATACATCCAACCTTCTTAATATAATCAACTATTTTGTCCTTACTTATAAGTTCAGTATCATCACTCAAATGCTGATATGATACTAAGTACTTACAAATTTGTTGTTTCTCATATATTCTCAATTAAATATACCTCACGCTTTTAAAATATAAACTTACTAAATGTTTCTACAGTTTCAAAATAGTAATCTGATTCATTTTTCATATATTCTTTTATTTCAGGAATTATATGTGACCAGCCTGCTGCTGCAAACTCTATGTTGCAAGCTCTAGCCATATCTAATCCTGGTTTTAAATCATCTAATACTAAAATCTCATGCTCTTCTAAATTAAAAGTTTTCATAATTTCTAAAAGTGGATAAGGACTTGGTTTCCTTTTATCTTCCTCCACATCCCACCCAAATATTAAGTCTGGAGTAACATTGCAGTTTACAATATAATCTCTAAGAATTTGTTCACTTTCAGAATGTGATACTACACATATTATCCCACCTAATTCCTTATATCTTTTTATTAATTCTGGGAATCCAGAGTAGAACTCTGGAACTATAGACTTAGTATAGCTTCTCCATATTTCATACTGTTTCTGCTGCTCTTCTTCACTAAATTCCAAAACATCTTTGCATAAATGTGAAAAGCCTGGACTAAAACAACAAGAAACAAATTCTTCAAGGGTCAATGGTTCTATATCTGGTCTTAATAATTTCATTGCCTCCACAAAAGATGGATGGTGTATCTCTGGTGTACTCTTTGACACTGTATCATCATGATCCAAAACTAAACAACGGTATTTCAATTCATCTCCTCCATTCAAACAACATAGAAGAGACATCAAGCCTCTTCTTTTGCTATAATGCCTTTTTTAGTTCAATACACCTTTTATACAAAGGATCAAATTCACAACCACAGCTTCCACATTCTTTATCTGCTTGTTCAATTGCTTCAATCAAAGCCTCTTTGTTTCCATTTCCATCAAGATATGCTTTTGATGGAATAGCAATTAAGTCCCAACCTGAGTCAGCAAATTTTTCTAAAATTACTTTTAATTCTTCCATGATAAATCTCCTTTCAATTTTTTGATTAAGTTTATCTTTATTACTATAAGATTCTAATTGTTTCTCTAATGTTTCAGTATGAAGTTCAATTAAGTTATTGTCATAGTCATAAAAATAAATAGAATATCCTTCTCCTGGTACTCTTTCTCTTGGCGGCTTTAATTCTAAATTCAACTCTTTGATTTTATTTAAATAATATTCAACATCAGAATCTGGTATTTTAAATGCCACATGATGATATGTTCTACTTACAATATTTGAATCTTCCATAGCTGCTATCCATTGTCCACCTATAATGAAAAAACGCTCTTTAAATAAAGAATGTTCTTTCTCATTACTATAATAAATCTCTTCAGCATGAAATAAACATTTAAATAACTTCGTAGTTTTCTCTAAATCCCTTACAATAAAAGTAATGTGGCTTATACCCTCTATCATATCTATCCCCTTAAATATTGCATATTTCACTTATCCTATTTAATTGTATTTCAGTAGCTATAATAGCTTCATCATAGTTTTCATCCTCTACTTCATTAAATTCTAAGGTAACTATATCTGGTTTTGCTTTTCTTAATACCCATTTTAATAGTTCATAATCTTCCTCTCCCATTGCCTCATGGGTATCCATAGGAAAACCCTCTTTGTCATAGCCTGAACCATTTATATGAATTTCTTTTACTCTATCAAGTTTTAAGTTATCTAGATAATCATATATGTCAAAGCCTCTATATTTTGCAGTTAATTTTGCATGGGTAATATCAAGTAAAAAGAATACGTCATTATCTATAAGAATCTTATTAATTTGTTCTGGTTCATTAAATGGATAAAGGTCGTAATCCTTTCGATCACTTGGTGTATCTGGAGAATTTTCAACTAATAATGGTACGGATAAATTCTTTTTAAATATTTGTATATTTTTAGTCATTCGATCGTAAATATCAGCTTATTCATTCCTTCAAACATATCTTCATTTCTAATAGCTAAATGAAAGCCATAATGAGGTGAACCACATTTATTTATAACTTCATTAGCCCACTTAAAATCTATTATTTCTAAGTTTGGAGTCCCCGCATTCTCAAAATATCCTAAACCATGAATTAAAATAGGGCGCAAGGATCTCATAGTAGAAAATGCTTTATTAAAGTTACCAAAGGCACCTGACTTAATATAATCTACATTTACTGCATCTCTTTCAAGAAGTACTTTTAAGGCTCTTGACCAGTTACAACCAATCTTCATACTCTATCTCCCTTATTACTTTAAATAAAATGATTTATTATCTATTGCTCTCATAGTAGCAAGAATTCCATCCAAATGATCATACTCATGTTGTAGTAATTCTGATAAGTCTCCTTCTAATTCTATTTTTCTATCATTAAAATCTATATCCATAAATTCAATTACACATCTTTTATGTCTTTTAACCTTAACTAATAGCTGAGGAAATGACATACAATCATCTAAAACCTCCATCATTTCATCATCAGTGAAAGTTAAAACTGGATTTATAAATACCTCTGGTTTATCTATATACATATAAATCAATCTCTTAAACACACCTATTTGAGGAGCTGCAATTGCTCTTCCTACCCCATACTTTTTTCTAAAATCCATAAGGGTATCATGTAGATCACTTACAACTTCCTTTATATTTTCTAATTCTTTTTCTTCTATAACTGAACTTACATCATATAACTTTTCATTTCCTAATAATAGTATTTCTCTAATCATAACTACTGCCTCAATTCTCCCTTAATGAACATTTTAAGAAAACATGTATTATTTAATTTCTGCAAAAATTTCATGTATGTTTCCATCTGGGTCAGCAAATAGTGCTGTTCTTTGATTCCAAGGCATATCTTGTGGTTCATGAATAGAAGTTGCTCCTTTAGAGATTAATTTCTCAAATGATTCATCAACATCTTTCGGATCTTCACATGGGAATGCAAGTTCAAAACCCTGTCCAAATGACTCTTTTCTATATTCACTACTATAAACATACATAACATCTCTCATACAAATAGCAAATCTTACCCCATCGTTTTCAAATTCAACATAATTACCTAGGTCATTTTCAATTCTAAATCCGAGAACTTGATTATAGAAATTTTTCATTTTATCTATATCATTTGTCCAAATCGTAATAAGATTAATTTTTGCTTTCATCATATATTTTCACCTTTCTTAATTTAACATGTAATTCGCTTTATCTTACAATTGTCTATTTTATTTAATTATACTTAATGGCTGTATTGATTTCAAATATTTAGCATTACTGTATATATATGAGCTCCAATAAAATTAAAAGCCAGTAATACACTAAAATGTACCCTATAGAATAGACAATTTAAAAAAGCCTATTCTATGGGGTACTTTTATGTATAATAGAATA
>NZ_JAKGTF010000032.1:0-1565 GCF_022324735.1 Clostridium sp. YIM B02551
TATAAAGGGCGCATGGTGAATGCCTTGGCATCGGGAGCCGAAGAAGGACGTGATAAGCTGCGATAAGTTTCGGGTAGGCGCAAATAGCCTGTGATCCGGAAATCTCCGAATGAGGAAACTCACATGGGAAACCCCATGTATCCTTAAGTGAATACATAGCTTAAGGAGGGTACACTCAGGGAACTGAAACATCTAAGTACCTGAAGGAAGAGAAAGAAAAATCGATTTCCCTAGTAGCGGCGAGCGAAAAGGAAAGAGCCCAAACCAGAAATTTATTTCTGGGGTTGCGGACAGAACATAAATACTAAATTGCGTTAATCGAAGAGAACTGGAAAGTTCCACCGTAGGAGGTAATAGTCCTGTAGATGAAAATGCGAAATAGTCAGTTCTGATCCAGAGTACCACGAGACACGTGAAACCTTGTGGGAAGCAGGGAGGACCACCTCCCAAGGCTAAATACTACCCGATGACCGATAGTGAAGCAGTACCGTGAGGGAAAGGTGAAAAGAACCCCGGGAGGGGAGTGAAATAGAACCTGAAACCGTGTGCCCACAACCGGTCAGAGCACCATATGAGTGTGATGACGTGCTTTTTGTAGAACGAGCCAACGAGTTACGGTATGTAGCAAGGTTAAGTACTTAAGGTACGGAGCCGAAGGGAAACCGAGTCTGAATAGGGCACAGAGTTGCATGCCGTAGACCCGAAACCGGGTGACCTATCCATGGCCAGGTTGAAGCGAGAGTAAAATCTCGTGGAGGACCGAACCACGTTGGTGTTGAAAAACCATGGGATGAGCTGTGGATAGCGGAGAAATTCCAATCGAACTCGGAGATAGCTGGTTCTCCTCGAAATAGCTTTAGGGCTAGCGTCGGATATGAGTAATGGAGGTAGAGCACTGAATGGGCTAGGGGGCATATCGCTTACCGAACCTTATCAAACTCCGAATGCCATATACTATGAGTCCGGCAGTCAGACTGCGAATGATAAGATCCGTAGTCAAAAGGGAAACAGCCCAGATCGTCAGCTAAGGTCCCAAAGTGTAAGTTAAGTGGAAAAGGATGTGGGATTTCTAAGACAACTAGGATGTTGGCTTAGAAGCAGCCACTCATTAAAAGAGTGCGTAATAGCTCACTAGTCGAGAGATCCTGCGCCGAAGATGTTCGGGGCTCAAACTTACCACCGAAGCTACGGGCTTGCGTAAGCAAGCGGTAGAGGAGCGTCGTAATCGGGCTGAAGTCGTACCGTAAGGAGCGGTGGACTGATTACGAGTGAGAATGTTGGCATTAGTAGCGAGATGTGAGTGAGAATCTCACAGGCCGAAAACCTAAGGTTTCCTCAGGAAGGCTCGTCCGCTGAGGGTTAGTCGGGACCTAAGCCGAGGCCGAAAGGCGTAGGTGATGGACAATCGGTTGATATTCCGATACCACTACCATCGTTATTACCGATGGCGTGACGCAGGAGGATAGGGTGTGCTAGCTATTGGATGCTAGTCTAAGCACTAAGGGAGTTAAGATAGGCAAATCCGTCTTAACAATTCTGAGGTGTGATGGGGAAGTCCATTTTGG
>NZ_JAKGTF010000033.1:0-1933 GCF_022324735.1 Clostridium sp. YIM B02551
GAGACACTCGTCTGAGAAAAAAAATGCTTATTTATAAGTTGTGACAACTCTTCTCCAAACAGTATGCTCATTGTGGCAGACGCAGCAAACCACCTAGAGCTAATAGTTTATTCAGAGTAGCAATAGCCTGGCCGGCTGCTTCACAGTAACCAAACGACGAACGACAACAGTCAGAACGAATTCCACAGACGAAACAGCGACAGCAACTCATCTTATCACTCGCACAGCACCGCGCCTGTGCCCTCCTCGAGAGACTCCTCCTCCGCCCGCCATGCGAGCAGGTTGGCAAGCTTGCCTTCCTTGACCAGAGGGTGGCCGCTCTCCACATTCTCGAAGCAGTGGAAGACGGACCTGGGCGACCCGGCAGAGACAGCAACCTCTTCGTTCGCAGCAAAGCTCTGGTAGATGAGGACGCCACCGCATGGCAGCTCCTGCTCCACAACGTCGTTGCAGTCGTATGCCTCGGCGTCGAGCTTCTTGCCCCAGGTGGCGGCATGGCCACGGCCACCGAAGATGGTGACCGCCACAGAGAACTCTGTAGGGCCAAAGCACCGGAGGACCCTCTTGACGATGTCTCCGTAGGCCAGGGCGGAAGCGTCCATGCCCTGGACCTCGTAGCTCGCATAGCTGAAGCCGTCCTCGGGGGTCACATGGATGGTGGAGAAGGCAGATCCGTTGATGGCGTTCATGGAGTAGCCGCAAGGCTCGAAGTCGAAGTCACAGACCTCCATCTCAGGGATGATGTCGGAGATACCAGAGAGCTTGGTCATCTCCTTGGCACAGGAGACGTGGCCATCAGCATGAGTCTTGAAGAAGACAGAGGCCTTCTTCTTGTCCAACCCAGTCATGCACATCTCCAGGGTGACCATGGGCTGCTCAGGTTGCTCAGTGGCATAGTAAATGTGCCACTTCTGGCCAGGCTTCGCTGGGTCGCCAATCACATAGGCATTGCCGCCAGACTTCAGGTGGCCAAAGTAGCGGTTCAGGACATCAACCTCTTCAGAGAAGCTCCTGTGGGGAGCAGGCTGTGCGCCGGGGAAGATGAACATCCCACGGGAGTACTTCACGGCAGCAAGTGGCATGCACAGCTCTTCAGCTAGCTCAAGAATCCTTGGAATGGTGAGCAGGAGCATGGTAGTCCCACAGGTCTTGATCACAATCTTCTGAGAGTAGATAAACAGGCTGGACTCGGATAGCACATACGAGTCGAAGTCCTTGTTGGAGAGCTCGGACACAATGGTGCACCGTGCAAGATCAAGAACAGAGTCAATCTGGGCCCTGGAGAGGGCGCGCAGGCCACGACCATGAGGGTCGGCAAAGATTGATGCCTCGGAGAAGGTGATCTCGAGGCGCTTCTCGTAGCCCTCAAACCCGATCGCTGAGACCGGGGCAGCCATTGTTGCAGTTTGAGTCAGAAGGCAGAGCAGAGAGGAACAGAGGGAGAAAGACTAGAGAACTGGTCGATTATCGTGAAGCAGCAAGCCAGAGAGATTGGTGGGAGAAAAGAGTCAGAATAAAATTGCATAAAAATCCTAAACTACGGGAAGGGGAAGCCAAAAACGATATCAGGATGGCTTCTTCGCGCAGTTTGAGTATGCAGCAGAAAACTTCTTGGCGCCTCCAGCTGGTCGAACGTCTTCAATGCTGTAGCCGAGGGGAGCTTCGTACATCAGGGAACTACTACTGCTAGACTTTTTGCCACCCTTTGACTCCATTAGAACATTCACTAAGGATTCCTGGGAAAATTTGTTATGGTAACCCCTTCCCGAGCGCGCCTGCTTGATCCGATTCCGATCTCAAGAATTCCCCCTCTCCCGACACAGATCTCGAGCCCTCCCGACGAGTTCTTCGCTCTCTTTTCTTTGTTCTTATCTGGCTGCGGTGGCGGCGGCGAGACGGTGGGGGTGGGAGGAATTCTTGTGCAACGAGTTAG
>NZ_JAKGTF010000034.1:0-1901 GCF_022324735.1 Clostridium sp. YIM B02551
GGCTATGTTTTAATATAGTGTTGAAAATAGACTAATAAAAATTATAGGTGGGATTGTCCACCTATAATGCTAAATAAAAGAATGTTGTGTAGTAGTTTGGTACTAAAAATGCTTATACTGTGTGCAATCCATCAATCCATTTTAATTTCCTCAAACAATTCGTCAATGTATGTATATTGTTCCCATGTTGTGAATGTTCCCTCGTCAATCATACGGTTAATTTCATCACGGCTTGCCCACATTGCATTGCAGGTTTCATCAGGAGCAAGAATTACGGTTGATATGTCTACATTTTGCCGAAATAACCAGACATCAGCCAAACCGTGACATTCAACGTCGCTACACGGTAAGTGATGTTTAATCATTCGTCCGTTCTGCGGCTCAAGAATAATACCTAATTCTTCTTTTACTTCTTTCAATGCCGTAGTCAAGCTATCATCGCCCGCAACCGCATTTCCGCCCGTACATTCCCACATATTTGGGAACGACTTGTTCGGCGACCTTTGCGATATAAGGTATTCACCGTTGTCGTTCTCAATCCAAACATAAACCTCAAGATGAAATTCGCCTTTGTTCATGGGCTTGCCACGCTCGTGAACACGCCCTGTTACATTACCGTTTTTATCTAATATATCCCAAAGTTCAACCAAGTTTATTCCTCCATTCGTGTACGTTATACGTACAAAATATAAATAATAAGTACTTCGTCATATCGTACTATTGTTCATTAGATTATAGTTTTTGATAACACTTATTATAACATAATTTACAAAATATCACACATACTATACATATATTGGCTCTCTATTTTTCAAATCTTTTATTTTGATATATGAATGGGTTATATTGCTTTGAACCATAAAGTTCTTAGCCTTTATTATCTCTTTATCTGTATCAAATATTTGAAGCCATTTGAACCACTTGATATAATTACTTATATATTTTGTTGCAACACCATTAAACCTATTCATCCATTTCTTTAAATTGCTATGGAGAGCATTGATATGTTGAATATGATATAATCCTTCTTTATGCTTTCCTCTTTTTATACGTTTGTGTTCTAATGATAAATCATTTGCAAATTGTATATAACTTTTATGACTATCAGTACAAAGTATAGATTCATTACTTATATGTCCATCATATAATTTTTCTAATTCCTTAGAAGTAATTCTACCTTTACATGCTAATTCCATAATTAAATTACCTTGCCTATCAATAGCAGTAGCAATGCAAACTTGTTCCTTGGAGATACCCCTTTTCTTAACTTGTTTACCTCTTTTACGAGAGTGTCTTGGCATGTTAGAAGGTTTTGTACCTTTAAAACTTTCTGCAAAAAATACTTCATCTGCTTCAATAACACCATCAACGTATCCTTTACCTAAAAATGTACTTATGCAATCGAGAATTTTATGTCTCCAAAAGAAACTTGTTGCTATGTTAATTTCTACAATTTTAGCACTTTTCCTAATAGAGTATCCATTAATCATACACTTAGCGTATTTAAGCCATTTATCTAATGTTTTCTTACTTTTATAGGTCGCAGAATTAGTAAAGTCCGTAAAAGTTTTCTTACAAGATTTGCAGATATATCTTTGTTTACCATTATACTTTCCATTTCTCGATATAGTTTCAGAGCCACAAAGAGGGCATACTTTTCCCTTAGAAAATCTAAACTCTTTAACTTCTTGTTCTACTTGACTTGTTTGTGAACCTAAAACAAGAATTTCTTCTAAAGTTGATAGTATCTGTTCTTTCTGATGTAATGGTAACTTTTCAATATCATTTAATATAGACTTTACATTTTGCATAATTCTACCTCCTAAACACTATTCTATATATATTATTACCTATTTTGCTATTAAATATCCATTTTCAACATTGATTTAAAACATAGCCAT
>NZ_JAKGTF010000036.1:0-1496 GCF_022324735.1 Clostridium sp. YIM B02551
TTTTTTTACCAAACACATCCATATTTTCCACAGTTTTGACTGCATATCTCTTTCGGAAATCAGGCAGCATACATATAACTTGATTTGTTGAAGGGGACGACACGACACCCAACAGCCATATTACAGTGAGGTACAGTACAGTGGAGAACAAGATCCTCGAAAGCCTTGTATGAGCTATGCAGTGCTCATTCTTGATGACATGGCGTCAGGTGAGGTGATACATCGTCACACATACTAGTAGCAAACATCATACTAGTAAATTAACCGGCCCATTATTCAGTACGGTCGATGCATGATTGGCTAGTAATCGTCGACCGCAGTAGTAGCCTGCAGCGCAGTGACGACGTACGAACCCGCGGGTCGGGTTTTACATGCAGAACGGCTCGCGCTCGATGTCGAACTTGTACGCAGAGGACAGCTGAGGCTCCTCCACGCCGCTGAAGTTTCCGACCCTGCGGATGGAGCCGCCGATGGGGCCTTGCAGGTTGCAGTTGCCGCCGCTGTCGCGCATGATGGCCCTCATGGAGGTCAGCAGGCGGCCATAGGTGGTGCGCGGCTCGCACTCCACCGCTCTGATGAAGCTGTGCGTCATGGCGCCGATCGTGGCGTAGGGCTCAGGCAGCACGCTCATGTTGCTCTTTCCGTTGCTGCTGCCACTGATGAGCACGGCCTGGCCTCCGCTGGTGCCCTTGCAGGCGCCGGTCATAGGGCGCTCGTCCCTCCACCTCCAGCGCCCGGTCTGCTTGGACACGGTGCATTGGTAGGGGAGGTCGAGGACGGTGGCGCTGTGGCAGGCGTCGACGATGGCGTGGAGCTTGACGCCGTGCACCAGCGGGCGGACGATGGCCTCGTTGATCTCGTCGTCCAGGATGGGGCCCTGCTGGAACGAGTCCACGGGGCAGAGGGCCTCGTCCATGCCGTCCAGCTCGTCGCCGTCGTCGTCGGGGACCTGCGCGCCCAGGCCGGAGAACTGGAAAACCAGGGAGTCGCCGTAGCTGCACCCCTGCACCAGCCAGTGCATCGCCATGCGGATGTTGTCCTTGGTCGGCTGCCTGCACGGGCTCCTCTCCTCATCGGTGAGGATGAGGACGCAGTCGTTGGGGAAGCCGAAGCGCTCGGTGAGGAGGTACCGCATGCACTTGACGTCGTTGATGGGGCCCCTCAGCTCGCAGGAGCGCCGGTTGGTGTACTTGATCCCGATCAGCACGGCGCGCTTCTTGCCGCGGCCGCCGCCGAAGGCCGGGGTGGGGCGCATCGGCGGCACCAGCATCCCGCCGCCGTTCCCGTAACCGTGGCCGTAGCCGTGCTGCTGCCGGCCACGCCCGCTGACGCGCGTCACGCAGCTGCACTGCATGCACTGCACGGCGCGGGCGCCGGGCATCGCCGTGATGCTCGAGCTGCACTGCCTGCAGCGCACCATCGCGGCGGGACCCATGTAACCGTAGTTCATGTTCATGGCTGGGTTAGCTTAGTTAGCTAGCGCTACGATGTGCGTT
>NZ_JAKGTF010000037.1:0-1472 GCF_022324735.1 Clostridium sp. YIM B02551
TAAAATGTACCCTATAGAATAGACAATTTAAAAAAGCCTATTCTATGGGGTACTTTTATGTATAATAGAATAAATATCATTAGGAGAGATGAACAATATGAGCAAAAAAATATTTACAGATGAAGAGATTGAAATATTATCACAAAATAAGTATGTAAAAAGAGTTAGTAAAAAGGGGATTACATATACTGATGAATTTAAAAGGAGATTTATAGCTGAGAATCAGAAAGGAAAGTTCCCAAAACAAATATTTGAGGAAAATGGCTTTGATATAGATATTTTAGGAAACGAGCGTATTAGATCAGCAGGTAAAAGATGGCGCTCCGCATTTCGTAGAAATGGAGTAGCACAACTGCAAGATGCTAGAAAGTTTAATAATGGACGACCAAGCGAAAAAGATTTATCACTTGAAGAGAAATATAAAAAACTTCAAGCAAAAGTGCAACTTTTACAAGCAGAAAATGAATTGCTAAAAAAGTTAGAGATGATGGAAAGGAGCGTGCTAAGAAAGAAATAACACTGTTATCCTTCGAAAAGTTTATTGTAATTAAATCAGTTATTGAAAAATATAAACTTAAGAATAAGATTAGTTATTTTTGTGAATTAAGTGGTGTTTCACGCTCAGGTTACTATAATTATTTTTCGCCTAAGTCAATTTCTAAGCGAAACACGCAGGGAGCCAAGGATGAAGAAAGTTATAAAAATATTTTAAATGCTTTCAAGTATAAGAATCGTAAAAAAGGTGCTAAGCAAATAAAGATGACTTTAGAAGATTATTTTGATATTAACTATAATCTAAAGCGCATTAGAAGAATTATGAAAAAATATAATATTCTTTGTCCTTATAGAAAAGCAAATCCGTACAGAAGAATGATGAAGGCTACAAAAGAACATTCTGTTTTACCAAATCTATTAAATAGAGAGTTTAAGCAAGATATTCCTGGGAAAGTATTATTAACAGATATAACTTATCTATTTTTTAAGAAGGGTCAGAAGGCTTATTTGTCGACCATTTTGGACGCATCAACAAATGAAGTTTTAGCTTATAATCTTTCCAAAAGCTTAAAAATAGACATAGTAACTAACACCATTGATAATCTTATAAATACAAAATATAAGTTACACAAAGATGTTTTCATTCATTCAGATCAAGGGGTACATTATACAAGCCCAATATTTCAAAACAAAGTAAAACAGAACAATATAGGTCAATCTATGTCTAGGCGCGGTAACTGCTGGGACAACGCCCCGCAGGAATCGTTTTTTGGACACTTAAAAGATGAGGCATACATTACTAAATGTGAAACCTTTGAAGAACTACTTGCTGAAATAGATGATTATATTAATTACTATAACAACTATAGATCTCAATGGAATTTAAAAAAGATGACTCCTGTTCAATACAGAAATCATCTTCTTAAGTCTGCTATATAGTCTTTTTTTAAACTGTCCTTTACAACGGGTACATTTTA
>NZ_JAKGTF010000003.1:0-326934 GCF_022324735.1 Clostridium sp. YIM B02551
AATACAGAAATCATCTTCTTAAGTCTGCTATATAGTCTTTTTTTAAACTGTCCTTTACAACGGGTACATTTTATTTACACTAATAAAACGTGTCTTGTATTTTAATTCAATTAATTCAAATTAAATTATTTTGCTAGAGCTTCCTCGATAGCAACTGTAAGTGCTTTAAATAAGCCGATTAACATAGCATTTGTGTATTATATGTGTATTACTATTAGATTCCTATAACTTTTTATAAGCTTTATCGTAAAATCTATAATGATACTAATTTTTTAAATCATCTACTCCAATATTTAAATTAAATTATTATCTAAAATGAAGAAGTACCTAGATTAATCTAAGTGCTTTTTTATTTTACTTCCATAACCCTAATTAATTTTTTATTGTTTCACTTTTCTAATAAAACTTCATTCATTTTACCTAATATCAGAAATATAGTAGTTCCTTAGACTATAAATAACAAAGCTGTTTTCATATTTAATTTCATGAAACATTTCGTTCATTTAATTTATTATGACTATGAACTACTGACTGTAGTTAGAAATAATGAAGAATCTAATATTACTAATTCATCCATGATTATAATGTTTTTTGATTTATAAATTTCTCCTTACTGTAACTTAATCAATTTATTAAAAAGTTTTTTTATTTTTTACTATTGTCGGTAATATTTTTGCAAGTATAGCAATTATTAAAAGACTTAATCCTAATCCAATACCCGCTAGATATAAATTATCTAAATACATTCCAATTGTGAGTAATATAAACGATACTACAATAGACATCAGTGCTATTGCACTTACGTAATGTTTCCCTGAAATAAGAACTATGACTATAAACATTAGTATCGTAATTATTATAGTCATAGCTATAACTTTTGCATTGTCATTAAAATATGAACTTAAAACTCTATTAATTGCCATACCTAAAAAAACACTACATATTCCTGAAATTTCTAAGCTTTTAGTTTTTTTATTCATTATTACTTCCCCCTATAGTATGAGCCCATTATTCTCTATCCTAAATAATCAATCTTGATTCCAGCTCCTACGCCTACAAAAACTTAACACTAATACTTCCTATAATTCTTTATTGTAAAGAATTAAATTTATAATTCCTAGCTTATATATTTCGCCATCTCCTTATACTTTTCCTTTCGTATACACAAAAAAGACACGTCCTACTAGCTTTACACTAATAAAACGTGTCTTGTATTTTTAACTTAATTTATACTAATTAAATTATTTGTTCAGACTTTCTTCAATAGCAACTGTGAGTGCTTAAAATAAGCCGATTAACATAGCATTTGTGTATTATATGTGTATTACTTATAGATTCCTAAAGCTTTTTATATGCTCTATATAGCAAAATTTAAAATAACTCTTTTAGAACTTGAAGCGCTTTATTATAAGTGCTTCATGTTCTCTTTTTTAGTTTCAAATAAGCTATTATAAATATACTCATATATATTCGATGTTATAAATATCAACAATTTACCATATATTTTTTTATTTAGCTTCATTTTAAGTTATCCATGATTCTAATTATTTCAATTCAAAATCATACTTATTATTGAACAATCAGGAAGTTTAATAATATCTTCCCTTACTTGTATATGGATAATAAGCATAAGTGTCTTGAAAAAGACAATTATATGCACTAACAGGTGCTTCTCTCAATTCAAGAGATTTGCCCGGTATCTCTGTCATTAATACCTCATCATCAAGTAAAATTAGTTTTGACCTATCCAATATATCCCTTATCTCTTGGTCAAATTTTGTATGTTCTTTACAATAAGGTATATCTCTGCACTCATTCTCTATTTCTCCTTCCAAGAAATAATATTTTGAATATTTTAATATGCAATAAGGAAACAATGCCGAAATTTCTATTAAAGCCTCATATACCACTCCATTCTTTATAATATACTCATCGAATTCTTTACTACCTATTCCAGCATTAGCATCTGATAGATGAATACATACAGTAAAACATTTATTATAGTTAAAGTCTGTAAGATTATCGATATATTTATCCGGAAAATTCTCTTGAAATCTTCTCTTCCAAATATCCCTATCAACATAAGTTGATAATGGATAACTCATTTCCCCTCTGTCATAAATAGCTTCAACATCATTAATAATATTCATTTTTACCTCCATTTAAAAGTTTTATAACCACATTCCATTTCAATATAACTGCTAGAGTTTAAAGTAAGAATATTAATACAACATTTGTGTATTATATAAGTATTATTACTAGATTCCTAAAACTTTTATTAGCTCTTTTTAATAAAATCTAATTAATCACTTTACTATTGCTACTATTGTACAGAAAATTGCTAATAATATAAAATATACCAAAGCATATCTCCCTTTTCTAAGTCTATCTATTTCCCCTCGTCTTTTCCAAGATACCATAGTAATAGCTGCTAAAACTGGAAACATCCATCCTATAACTAGTAATGTAGGCTTCATCAATGAATCATCAAATTTATATGCGGAACGATATAAAAATGGAAAAAATATCATAGCTACAATAAAAAATATTACAGTTTTCACTATTTCTTCCCAATAATATTTCTTATATATCTGATAAATAATCTTAACCCCAAAGCATATGCCTAAAAATAATGGAAGGTAAACTTGAATTTTCACTGGTAATTCTCTGTAGCATGCAAAAACTAAAATAAGTATAATTATATTAATATATTCTAAAAACTTTTTCATTTTATCATCTTCCTATTCCAAAGTTATCTTCAAAAACCCATTTAATATTCCCCAGCTTATATATTTCGCCACCACCATATATTTTCCCTTTTGAACACACAAAAAAGACACGTCCTACTAGCTTTTCACTAATAAAACGTGCCTTGTATCTTTAATTTAATTACTACTAATTAAATTATTTGTTCAGACTTTCTTCGATAGCAACTGCTACTGCAACTGTAGCTCCAACCATTGGGTTGTTACCCATTCCGATAAGACCCATCATTTCAACGTGAGCTGGAACTGATGAAGATCCTGCGAATTGAGCATCAGAGTGCATTCTTCCCATAGTATCAGTCATACCATAAGAAGCTGGACCTGCTGCCATGTTATCTGGGTGAAGAGTTCTTCCAGTACCACCACCTGATGCAACTGAGAAGTATTTCTTTCCTTGATCAACCATTTCTTTTTTGTATGTTCCAGCAACTGGATGTTGGAATCTTGTTGGGTTTGTTGAGTTACCAGTTATAGAAACGTCAACTCCCTCATTGTGCATTATAGCAACACCTTCTCTAACATCATCAGCACCAAAGCATCTAACCTTAGCTCTTGGGCCATTTGAGTAAGCTATTTCTTTAACTATAGCTAATTCTCCAGTGTAGTAATCAAACTTAGTTTGAACATAAGTAAATCCATTAATTCTTGAGATTATTTGAGCAGCATCTTTTCCAAGACCGTTTAATATAACTCTTAATGGTTCTTTTCTTACTTTGTTAGCTTTTTCAGCTATTTTGATAGCACCTTCAGCTGCTGCGAATGATTCGTGTCCAGCTAAGAATGCGAAACATTTAGTTTCTTCACTTAAAAGCATAGCTCCTAAGTTTCCGTGTCCTAAACCAACTTTTCTATCATCTGCAACTGATCCTGGGATACAGAATGCTTGTAATCCTTCTCCTATAGCAGTAGAAGCATCAGCAGCTTTTTTAGCTCCCTTTTTAACAGCAATAGCAGCTCCTAAAACATAAGCCCAGCCAGCATTTTCAAATGCGATTGGTTGAGTTTCTTTTGCTATTGTATATGGATCAAATCCAAGATCTTGACAAATCTTTCTTGCTTCTTCCATAGATGCAATTCCGTACTTTTCTAGTACTGGAGTTATCTGTCCTATTCTTCTTTCATAACTTTCAAATAATGCCATGTTAATTATCCTCCTTCAACCACTTAATTATGCATGTCTTGGGTCTATTACTTTAGCAGCATCATCAAATCTACCATATTGACCTGTTGCTTGTTCTAAAGCTGTTTGCGCATCTACTCCCTTAGCCACAGATTCCATCATTTTTCCTAAGTTAACGAACTTATATCCAATGATTTGATTATCAGTATCTAATGCAACGTTAGTTACGTATCCTTCAGCCATTTCTAAGTATCTTGGTCCTTTAGCTAAAGTACCGTACATAGTACCAACTTGGCTTCTTAATCCTTTTCCTAAGTCTTCAAGACCTGCTCCTATAGGAAGTCCGCCTTCTGAGAAAGCACTTTGTGATCTTCCGTATACGATTTGAAGGAATAATTCTCTCATAGCTGTATTAATAGCATCACAAACTAAGTCTGTGTTTAATGCTTCTAATATAGTTTTTCCTGGTAATATTTCAGATGCCATAGCAGCTGAGTGAGTCATTCCAGAACAACCTATAGTTTCAACTAAAGCTTCTTGAATAATTCCATCTTTAACATTTAACGTTAATTTACAAGCTCCTTGTTGTGGTGCACACCAGCCTACTCCGTGAGTTAATGCTGATATGTCTGTAACTTCTTTAGCTTGTACCCATTTTCCCTCTACAGGAATTGGTGCTGCGCCATGATTTGGGCCTTTGGCAACTACGCACATTTCTTCAACTTCTTTTGAATACATCATTTTGTTACTCCTCCCTAACAATTAGAATTTATAGCCTAAAAATAAAGGTTAGTCGAAAGGGCTATTTTTTCAAACGGGCACTTTATTGTCCCGCTGGGTTATTTATTACCTATGTATATTCTAACAAATGAACATGCCTCAAACAATATAAATTTTTCAAAATTTAAAAATTCCTCCTCCAATGCTACAATTATTGATAATTTTTCATTTATATCCTCAATTATCTTATATATTTTAATGGCAATCTTTTCTATATGTTGAACAAGTTATAAAATAAGTGATAAAATACATTTATATAAATTAACTAAGAGGTGTTTTTATGGAGCATATTCCAAGTTTAGTATTACAAAAAATGATTTTCTATTTTGAAAAAGACATTAGAAGAATAAATCATGCCCTTAAAGTTTATAGTTTTGGTAAAAACATTGGGGAATTAGAAGGACTTAAAGATAATGAACTTTTAATACTTGAAATATCATCTATTCTTCATGATATAGGCATTAAGGAAAGCGAAAGAAAATATAATAGTTCTGCTGGCAATTATCAAGAAATAGAGGGGCCTCCAGTAGCTAGAGAGTTGCTTAAAGATTTAAATCTAGATGAAGATATACTAGATAGAGTTTGTTATTTAATCGGAAACCATCATAGTTATAGTAAAATTAACGGCTTAGATTTACAAATCTTAATTGAAGCTGATTTTTTAGTAAATGCTTATGAAGATAACATGAATAGACGAGCTATCGAAACTTTTAAGGATAAATATTTAAAAACAACCACAGGAAAAAAATATTTAGATTCAATATATTAGTTTGGAGATGTTAATAATGAATAAATGTATTTGGTGTGGTAAAAATGGTGATGGCTATAAAGAACTTACTTTAAAGAGTAAAAATTTAGGGGAAAATAAAATGCTTGTATGCAGTGATGAATGTGAGAAAAAAACCACTTCTTATTACCAAAAAGTATCAAGGAATTTAAAGTTTTTTGTTACAGGCATATTGCTTTCTGTATTTATAGGTATTCCGCTTACTTTCATGCCTCAAATAGGCTTATCAATAATGTGTGGAGGCATTGCAATTACAATTATTTTATTTCCTTTTACTACTCCTCAAACAAATGCATTTATGGGAATAAAAAAATCTACAATATTAACTAGAATCATAGGTCTTATAATGCTTGCCTTAGTTTTATTTTTTAATATTAGATAAATATGGGGACGGTTCTTCACTTTAAAGATGAAGAACCGTCCCTTTAATTAACTTATTTTCTTCTTTTTACGTTGTACTCCGTACCCTATTGCAGCTAATATCAAGCCAAAAGCTAAAAGTCTTTCTGCACTAACTACACTTCCTGTCTTAGGAAGATCTGAGTTTTCACTAGGTGTTTGAGGATTAACTACATCTCCAACTATGCTAACAGGCTTTGTACTTGCCTTCCAATTGTTTGAACAGTCTGGAGATATGGTCTTATGCTTTTGAATATAGCTCATCATCAAGCTTCTTACTTGTCCATCGTCACCTAATGCCTTTGAGGAATCATAGGTTACTATACTTGGATCAGTACTGCTTAATCCAACAGCTTTCATAAAGCCTCCACCGCCATTGTATCTATAATTATTTATGGCAACTGTATATATAGTATCTTCTTTAACAGATACTCCATTAATCTTTAAGTTCTTAATTCTATTTCCTGAAACTACTTTACCTGTAACTTTGTCAATTGTACACGCTGGTTCAGTTAAATCTATATCATAAGTTGCACCATATAATTGGTCTAAATTATAGTCTGCAATGTTTAAAACTGTGTCTTTTGTAATAGGATCATTTTCATTTGATACTTGTTTGTAGTATCTTACTGAATATTCCATCCAATCCTTAAGCTGCTTTCCATTCATCTTTACTCCATATAGGAAATTCTCAAATACATACACTGACATTACATCTTTTATAGTAACATTTCCTTTTGGTATAAATGCTGACGCACTTAATGGAGCTGCTATTGATAATTGAGTTCCTGCTGCTTCTTTTTGTACTTTATTTATTAATTCCATTATTGCAGTTGGCTTTTCCAATTGTCCTTCCCCTTTAAATTCCCCTGTTGATGTTCCAAGAACAGTTTCAATATACTTTAAAGTTGTATCTTGGTATGGCTTTGCTAAATCCTTAATGGTTTGATCTTCTTCTATAGCGTTATCCATTGGAACATTTTTAGTATTTATTCCATTAATACTACCGTTTCTTGCCACATTTATATCTATTTGTGAAACATTATTTGCCCATTTTCCAGGTTCAACTACTGGTATAACTTTGCCTTCTGGATTCTTTAAACTAATATCATTTAATGTTGAATGTGCATGTCCTGCTACTATTGCGTCTATTCCAGTAACTCCTGTAGCTAAAGCTTTTATTTCATTTTCTGGAATAACATCTGAGGCACTTTCTTCTCCGCTATGAGCAGCAACTATAACAATATCTGCTCCTTTTGCCCTTACCTCTGGCACCCATTTTTTTGCTTCATCTACTAAATCGTTAAATTTTAGTCCTTTATAATGTGCTGCATCTTCCCAGTTTGGTATGCACTTAGTAGTTAATCCTAATATACCTACCTTAATTTCCTTGCCATTTACATTAAAACTCTTTATATAATATGGATCTACAAAGTTACTTCCATCATCTTTATAGGTATTAGCTGATAAAACGTGAATGTTTTGGTTTCTTGCATCTCCAATTATTCTATTCAATGTATCTAATCCATAATTAAACTCATGATTTCCAAGTGTCCACGTATCATATCCCATAGCCCCCATAACCTTAGTCATAGGATACTCTGTTTTAGTATCAAGCATATCATAATAATATGATAGTGGAGTTCCTTGTATTGTATCTCCATTATCTATAAGCATAACATTTGAATTTGAAGCTCTAAGTCCTTTTACATAAGTAGATACCTTTGCTAACCCTTGTGACTTTGAAGGAGCACTGCCTGTTGCATAATCATAATTGTAGATATTACCGTGTACATCTGATGTTGCTACAACTGAAATTGTTTTTTCTCCAGAAACATTTATTATTCTATTTTCAGAAGAAGTAGTTATACTTGGATCATTAGCCTTATGCTGTTTTAACCAATTTATTAATGCCTCTCTAACAAGAATGTGTGAATCATTTGCTGGATTTGTTCCTCCTAAGTTTTTAAAGTTTGTAAATCCATCTCCGCCAGTAGCTAAGAAATCTGGAACAGCAACTGTAAGCGCTTCGCTATCTGATATTGGTGAACCATCTTCTCTTGTTATATTAACTACTCTTTCTCCGCTTGCACTAGAAGAATTATAAGAGAACTTTATTCCAGATACTTGTATTCCTTTTCCTCCATCTTGTACAGCCTGTTCTAATACTGATTTAAGTCCAGCTTTATTCATAGTTAATTTATATACTGTGTTATCAAAAGGCATAAACTGCCACATAGTACCAACTGTTATATTTCCAGTAGGAATATCTATTCTTAAGCCCCCATTATTTTGAAATCCTACATCCGCTGATACAGCACTTCTAGTTACATCAGATGCCCATTTTCCTAATAATGATGAACCAAATGGCTCATTGCTCTGAGTTCTTGTTAATGTACTTCCGCTATTTTTACCTATAACCTCAGATGATATTGGTGCAACTTTTGAATTTGCTTCATCTACAATTGCCTTAATACTTTGATCTATTATTGGATTACTTGTTTTATAACCACTATCGTTATCTAAAGCTGTATAGTCTGAGGAACTTGGTGTATTAAACACAACTTTTCCTTCTGATGTTACTTTAAATTTTGCATCAATAAATCCTTTACCACTTGAGTTTGCAATATATATTGGAATCTTCGTAACTGAAGCAGTTGCATATACTTTTGAATGAGAGTGTCCTCCAAAAACTGCATCTACATTCGATAAGCTATTTGCTATATCAAATATTGGACCAGTAGCATTATCTAAATTATCTCCTTCGTGAATTAAAGCTACTGTTACATCTGCTAGCTTATTGTCTTTTATTTCTTTTGCTATTGTATTTATTTCATTTGAAACATCTGTAAACTTGTAATTATCTGCATATGCAGGAAGTACAATAGTCGGTGTTGTATCAGTTATTGCTCCAACAACTGCAATCTTTACACCATCCTTTTCTATAATTTTGTATGGCTCAAAAGCTCTCTTTCCTGTTGTCTTATCATAAACATTTGAGCAAACTATTGAGTAACCTGCCCCTTTCATGGTTACATTCTTAAGTGTATCTATTCCCCAATCAAACTCGTGATTACCTAAAGCAGTTACATCCATTCCCAATTTAGTGAATACCTGCTCAACTGGCACTCCTTTAAGCATATTTGATATTGCAGATCCCTGATATAGATCTCCTCCCCCTAATAGAAGAGTTCTTCCTGGATTTGAATTTTGAACTTTCTCTATTCTATCCCCCAGTACTGCTGCAACTTGATTGTTGCTTGAATCTAAAAGTGTACCATGAAAGTCAGTAACTTCAATTATGTCAAAATTTTTCTCAGCTGTAGCTGCTTTAGCTATGCTTACGAAGCCGTTTGAGAATAATGAAAATGCCACAAACATTGCTACAAATAAAGCTGTTAACTTCTTTTTTCTTTGAATACTTTTCAACATTACCCATCCCCTTACATAAATTAATAAGAAAACTTTACCATATTTTCCCATATAATTATATTATATAAAAGTAAAATTTATGTAAAAGTTCACGATAACAATATTTTATATCAAAAATTTAAGGATTATCCCAAAGTAAATATAAATTCACTTTAAGATAATCCTTTATAAACTAGTGTATATTCTTTTCATTTATTAAATCAATAAACTCTTGTACTATATATGGATCAAATTGTGTTCCCGAACATCTTCTTAATTCCTCAATAGCAAATTCAACACTTAGTGCTTCCTTGTAAACTCTCTGATGCGTCATTACATCAAAGGAATCTACAATGTTTATTATTCTTGCTAAAAGAGGTATTTCTTCTCCCTTTAGTCCTATAGGATAGCCTGTACCATCATATTTTTCATGGTGATATAGTATTTCATCTGCAATATGTGCAAATACAGGTGTTGATTTGGCAATTCTATAGCCTATTTCTGTATGTGTCTTCATTACATCAAATTCTTCTTTTGTTAAAGATGAAGGCTTCATTAAAATCTGCTCAGGGATTCCTATCTTTCCGATATCATGTAATAGAGCTAGTAATCCTAATTCATCCAATTTATCTTCACTTAAGCCTAATCTCTTTCCTAGCTTTAAACTTAATATTTTAATTCTCATGGTATGCTGCTCTGTTTCACTATGTTTTTCATGTAATGTCCTTAATAATGAACTTATAGTAGAATTTCTCGAACTCTTATCTTCCATAAGCTTGTTACGATACATTCTTTTTTCAGCTAAACACATTACTGCTTCTGTATTAGGATATTCTGCACTTTTTTCAGCATATCCTAGTGCTATACTAATATTAAATTTATTTCCTTTTTCTTTCATGCATGCAATTTTAATATTATCAATTAATTTTGAAACATAACTTCTATTTTTGTCTACTATGACTATAATAAACTCATCTCCACCCCATCTTGAGATAATATCATTAGCACTACAGGCCTCCTTTAGTATTCTGCTTGCAGTATAAATCAATTTATCTCCCTCTGTATGTCCAAAAGAATCATTTACTAGCTTTAGTCCATTTAAATCTCCCATTATAATGAAATATTTAGATTCTTTATTACCATTTAATTCACTAAAGACATTTTCCATATAAGCTCTATTTTTAATTCCAGTAAGCTTATCTGAATAACTTAAATATAATATTTCTTCTTCATATTTCTTTCTGTCTGTTATATTAGATAAGGTGCTCACTATCCTTATTGGTTTTCCATTTGAATCTTTCTCTGAAACCTTACCCCTTTGTGATACCCAAATTATCTCACCAGACTCTTTGATAATTTTAAATTCCTCTGTGAAACTATCTTCTTCTCCTTTAATTACTTTGTAGAACTTTTCCTTTAATCTATCAAAGCATTCAGGGTGAATTTTAGAAATATAACTTTTAAATAATTCAATACCATTTTCGCCCTCGTATCCTATTTCCGCTTTCCATTCTGGGCTAATATAAACTTCTCTACTTTTTACATAGAAATCTAAATAACCATCATTTGTAGCTTCCATTATTATTCTAAATCTATCATCGCTTTCTTTAATATCCTTATAAGCACTATTTAGTTCCATTAACATTCTGTTAGTAGAGTCAGCTAGCTGATTAAGCTCATCCTCCCCACTAAGTTGAATTTTGAGGCTGGTATCTTTTGTTTTTGCCACATACTCTATAAAATCAGTTAATTTAGATAGTCTTTTAAATATTTGCTTGTCGATAACTATATAGTCAATAACAAATACTAATAAAATCTGTAGAATAATTCCTATTACAAAGATACTAAAATAGTATTCTTGATAATTAGTTTGCTCTGTTTCTATATAAAACATAATAGACTTTTCACCAAATACATCATTTTCAATTTTGTACGACTCAAAACTCAATTTACCTTTTTTATACTTAACTTCATTATTTAAACTTTTGAAATCCTTATAATAATTATCATTTGCCTCACTTACATTATTAAATTCCAAGGATGTCTTTGCAGTTTTTTGTATGTACGTTAATAATTTGTTATCAATTTCTCGAACAAATATCAAAGATCCATTAGTATCTGCAGCATTATCCGATTTTGTAACCTTTGACTTTACAACTAAAAAAGCTTTATTTTTTATTAAAAGTAATGGGCTTTTATTACTTCCAATATCCTTTATTTGTTTATTTTTAAGTAAAATCTCATTACTTAATTCCTTTGATATTGCTTTATCAATTCCAGTTTCTTTACTATATACCAAGTTACCTTTATTATCTAAGAAAATCATCATTTTCAAATTAAGTGTAACTAGCGTGCTAAAGTCTAAGTTAGATTTTATATACTCGTCATTTTTATCATTAATAAATCCATAGGTATCATCCCAAAAAGCCCAATCCAAAAGAGAACTTTTCAAATTTTCTTCTTCATTGCTTAAAATATAGTCTAATGTTTGGAAACTTTCCTCTATTTCACTTTTTTTATGTTTCTCTATGAACCCATAATATGACAGGTAAAATACTGCATATGTTACCAGAAACATGAAGATAAAACTTAAAATAACTACCGAAAAAGTTTTTTGTTTAACCTTCATTCCACCACTCCCTATAAAGGACTTTACTTCTAAATTTTAAATCCATTTACTTCTTTTAATAATCTATCGGAACTATCTTTTGTGTAATTTGTTTGCAATACAAGACTATTTGCACTTTGTACTATTTCCATTGTTTTTTCTGCTATATGAGTAGAACCCTGCGCACCATCATTTGCTGCACTTGATATCTCATTTATAGCTTGTACAATATTTTTAATTGAATTTGTTAATTCTTCAGCTGTATTAGAAAATTCTCCAACTAAGTTTTCGATGAAAACCGCATCATCACTATACTGTTCTCCTGTTTCAACAAGTGTTTCATAATCCCTTAGAACACTATTATCCATAAATGTAAGCATATTACTTGAATCTGAAGCTAAGTTTTCAACTGAGTCAATTACTTGTTTTGTTACCTCTTGTATTTTAGCTGCTGCTTCCTTTGAACTTTCTGCTAATTGTCTTACTTGCTCTGCTACAACCGAGAATCCTCTTCCAGCTTCACCAGCTCTTGCAGCTTCAATAGCAGCATTTAAGGCTAATAGATTAGTTTGAGAGGCAATATTGAATATAGCATCTGAAAGCAAATTAATTTGTTCAATGGATTTGGATTTTTCAATAGAAACCTTCATACTTTCTTGAGTCTTGTCATATACTTCTTTTGCAGCTTTTTGTGAAGAAATAGCCTTCACCTTAAGTTCCTCTGCTCTCATTTTAATTTTAATTGCCGCTTCTTTTCCATCTTTGGATTTTTCCAGCGTATCTTCTGCTGATATTTTTATCTTAGATGCTGTTTCGTTCATTTCAAATGCTGATGCTGCTGTTTCCTCAAGCCCAGCAGATAATTCTTCTGTTGTAGCTGAAATACTTTCTACATCACTATGTAACCTTTCAAGCTGAACTTTAGTATTATTTATATTTTCTTCAATAACACCAGTTTCTTTTTGAACATTTTCAATAATCTCTTTTATTCCAAATTGCATTCCTTGAACTGTCTTTCCAATAAATCCAATTTCATCTTTTCTACTAATAGCTTTTTCATTCATTGTAATACTAAAATCTCCTGATTCAAAACTCTTAATATCCTTTTGTACAACTTCTAAATCTTTTGTAATATATTTAGCAATACTTATGGTAATTAAATTACCAATTAATATCATACCCAAGCTTAATAATAAAATATATATAGCCAATTCTTTTAACTCATTCATTGTTTTTTCATTTGATATCCCAACGAACCACATTCCAATTACTTTACCATCTTTATCTTTTATAGGAGTATAATAAGCATCAATAGGAGTTTCCCCTACATTAACTTTACCTTGATATGTATTTCCTCCATTTAAAACTTCTTCCACTACCTTATCACTTGCCTTAGTTCCAATACTTCTCTTTCCACTACTATCTGTGATATTGGTTGTAACTCTAGTATCCTTCATAAAAACAGTTGCATACATTCCTGACTTATTTTTGATGTCATCCACAACTGAAAAGTCTTCATTAATTACAGTATCTCCCTTATATAGCTTATCACCTTTAATACTCCAGTCTCCAGGATATTTATTACTTAGAGATATTAATCCCATACTTGAAGTCGAATTTAATTCCTCTACCATTTTAGTATTTAAAATATTAGTCACCTTAAAATATATTACAGTTCCTAATGAGCTTGAAAATACTAAAAGTACCAAAGAAATAATTAAAGATATTTTCCATTTAAGTTTCATAACACTATCCCCCTTGATTTACATCTATTCCAAACTACTACTCGTTCGCTAGCATAATTTAGTCTTAATGTTTTTTTTTCCAATTATGTAATTTATATTATTATTATCGTATGTTTATATGCTTTTCTTTATTGTTTCTTCTTCATTTTTCTTCTTTTTTCGTCATAATTCTTCTTAGCTATATTTTCCCATAAAAAAGACAGGGATTCCCATATAAAGAGAAATCTCTGTTATAATTAAATAAAGTTAATAAATACAAGCAGCTATTAATAGGATTCCTTTTCCATATATTCCTATTTTTTTAACTACTTATCTTCATGCATTGTAAAATTATACTCTTATAGAACTAGCTACCTCTTCTTTTGCTGCTTTTCCTTGTTTTTGAACTGCTTCTTCTGCCTTTTTAATTTCCTCAGGATCTCCTAGGTAATAATGTCTTATTGGTTTTAATTCATCATCAAGTTCATAAACCAATGGAGTTCCAGTTGGAATATTTAAATTAGTAACCTCTTCATTTGATAAGTTGTCCAAATATTTAACTAATGCCCTAAGACTATTTCCATGGGCTGCTATTATTATATTTTTGCCACTTTTAACTTCTGGTGCTATAACTTCATTCCAATAGGGTATAACCCTTTTAATAGTATCATTTAAGTTTTCTGTAAGTGGTAGTTCTTCTTCTTTTAACTCACTATATTTTCTTTCATTTCCAGGGTATCTCTCATCACTTTTTGATAAGGCAGGTGGATATACTTCTGAGTCTCTTCTCCACTTATGAACCTGTTCATCTCCATATTTCAATGCAGTTTCTGCCTTGTTAAGTCCTTGAAGTGCCCCATAGTGTCTCTCATTAAGTCTCCAAGATCTTTCTACAGGAATCCATAATAAATCTAATTCATCTAATACATACCATAAAGTTTTAATTGACCTTTTAAGCACTGAAGAAAATCCCTTATCAAAACTATAACCCTCTTTTCTAAGTATTTCTCCTGCTCTTTTAGCTTCTTCAATACCTTTCTCGGAAAGCTCTACATCTGACCAGCCTGTAAATCTATTTTCTTTATTCCATACACTTTCTCCATGTCTTAATAAAACAACTTTTTTCATAATATTCCCTCCTATCCTCCACAATATATATTTAATACTTATTAATACTTATTAATAATTATTACTATATAATAATTATACACCTGATTTATTTATATTTAACCCCCTACATTATCCAAAAACACCTAAATAACATAATTTAAACCATTACTTATCCATTTTATTACGTTTTTCTAATTTTATTGCCCCTTTATACAAAATATAAAAGCCACTAAAGAATCGTTACTCTAGTGGCTTCTAATACTTTTAAAATCTTTGTTCTGTTCTACTTATAATATCTTCTTGCGTAGTAGAATCTAGTGTTACAAATTGCGCACAATATCCTGCAACTCTAACTATTATATCTCTATATTCTTCTGGGTTTCTCTGTGCATTTCTTAAGGTTTCTGTAGACATAATATTAAATTGAATGTGCCAACCCTTAACTGCAATAAAACTCTTAATAAACATTACAAACTTCTCAAATCCAATATCATTATTAACTAGATTTGGAGTAAATCTAACATTTAATAATTGACCACCTGTCATAAGAATATTTGGAAGTTTTGATACTGTTTTTAAAACTGATGTTGGTCCCTTAGTATCTGTTCCTTGTACAGGCGAACATCCTTCTGCTGCCGGTGTCCATGCTTTTCTTCCATCAGGAGTTGCTCCTGTTACACACCCCATTGGTACATTTGAAGATATTCCTGATGTAGATAAACCATAATTTCCACCTATTGGACCTTTGCCATACCTTGTATTATTATATTTTGAAATCTCTTTTATATAGGTTTCATATACGTCCACAGCTATGCTATCAACATACTCATTATCATTTCCGTATTTAGGAGCTCCCTCTAATACTTTTCTTATTCTTTCCCCGTTAATTCCTTCAAAATTGCTATCTAAAGCATCTTTTATTTCCTCTAGGGTAAATACCTTATCCTCATATACAAATTTCTTAAGAGCCGCAAAACTATTAGCTGCATTTGCTAATCCAACTTGAAGCCCTGAAATTATATCATATACAGCTCCCCCTTCTTTTATTGTTTTACATCTTTCAATGCAATTATCAATTAGTGAAGAGCAGAATATATCAGGATAATCTAATAGATTTACATCTGCAACTTTATCTGAGACTACTGATAGTTTTGTATAATATTCTATATTCTTCTCCCATGCTTCCCATAGGTCTTTATATTCTTTAAAATCCTTTAATGAACCATTTCCTGCATTAAGAATATATCCTGTTCTTTTATCAAATCCATCATTTAGTGTTAGTTCAAAAGCTTTAATAAAATTAAGGAATGTCATTCCTGTACATCTATAACCCCATTTTCCTGGAACTGCTACCTCAACACAACCTACCATAGTATAATTGTAGGCATCTTTGTAATAAACCCCTTTGTTTAGAAGAGCAGGTATGATTATGTCATCATTATGAAGTGCAGGCATTCCAAAACCTGTAGATATAACTTCAGCACATTCTCTTAAAAACCTTTCTGATGTATTCGCATGCACCCTTGCTGAAAGGTTTGGTTGAGTTAGTTTTGCTTCCCCAACACTTTCTAAAATCAAAAAGCTCAATTCATTTACTGCATCAGTGAAGTCAGAATTAGTTCCTCCTATAGTAACATTTTGATAAGTCGGATATCCTGCTCCATAACCAGAGTGAGAAGTTGACCTTATCTTAAGAATTGAATATAGCTTAATCCATAAGCATTGTAATAGTTCTTTAGCATATTCTCTATCAATTATTCCTTCTTTAATATCCTTCATATAGTATGAGTTTAGATATTGATCTACTCTTCCAAGTGACGCAGAGTGTCCATTGCTTTCTATTTGTATAACTAAATGAATAAACCAAATCATTTGAAGTGCTTCTTCAAAACTTTCCGGAGCATCTCCTGGTACCTTCTTACATATTTCTGATATTTTAATTAATTCTTTTTTTCTTTTTTCATCTGTTTCTTTTTCACTTAAATCATATGCTAGCCTTGAATATCTTTCTCCAAATTCTATAATACTTTTATTAATTATAATTATAGATTCTAGAAAAGCTATTTCCCTTAGAGCATCATCATCACTTATATCTATTTTTTCAAATCTTTCTTCTGCTTCTTTTATAATACCTTTTAATCCTATTCTTAAAGCTTTTTCAAAATCAGGTACTATATGCCCATCACCAGAAGTCATATTACCTTCTCCATGTATAACTTTAATTTCAGAAGCTTTCTTAACCTCCTCAGGAATTACTGCCATGCACTTGTCTTTTAAGGTCTTTCCTTTCCAATAACCTATGATTTCTCTTAGTTCTTCTATATGTTCCTCTGGAAGATAAAAGTTATCTCCATCTCTCTTATTGAAATTTCCTTTATCATTAAGTTCAGTCTCCATCCAATCTACTGCATACTCTGGAAAAATTGGTGCTGTTCTTTCCTCTGAGGCTTGATTACCTACTATAAGTTCCCCGTCTTTAATATAAATGCTCATATTCCTTAAGATTTTTTCTACTGCTTTAGCCCTTTTAATGTATATTGGCTGAGCTTCATTTTCTTTATAAGCATCGGTAATATATCTTGCACGTTCGATGCACACCATTGGAGTTTGGGATAAAACAGATTCCCTTAACTTTTTAATTCTTTCACTTTTAATTTGAAAACTTTTCATTTTTCTATCCCCCTATAATACATTTTATATTTTCTTCTTCAACCATTGCCTTTAAAGTTTCTATATATCCTAAGTCTCTTTTATCTAAATCTTTTAGCTTATATTCCTTTTGCAATCTCTTATATTTGTCCATTCCTAATGTGTGATAAGGAAGAATATGAATTTCATTAATATTATTTTCCTTAGCTATTTTAATAGTTTTACTTATATTTTCTTTATCATCATTCAATCCTGGGATTAATGGAATTCTTATAATGATTTGTTTATTTAATCTTGAAAGTTCTTTAAGATTATTTAGTATAACTTCATTAGGTACTCCTGTTAACTCTTTATGACTTTGTGAGTTAGTATGCTTTATATCAAACAAAAAAGTATCTGTAACTTTGCTTAGATCTTTTAACTTTTCAATTTCTCCGTATCCAGAAGTCTCAACAGCCGTACTTATATAATTTTCTTTGCACATAGTAAGCAATTCTATAACAAAATCAGCATTCATCAGTACTTCTCCACCAGATACAGTTACTCCCCCTAGAGATTGTCTATAAAAAATTTCGTCTTTGTAAACCTCTTCAAAAACCTCCTGAGCTGTCATGTTTTCTGCTACAAATTTCAAGGATGAGGTCGGACAAGATTTAATGCATTCCCCACAAGTTGTACACTTTTTATGATCTATTTTTAACTTCCCATCTACTAGGCTTAATGCTTCATCTTCACAGCTTAATATGCATCTTCCACATGAAATGCAATCAACATCAGAATAATACAATTGATTCTTACCACTTTGAGTTTCAGGATTGCTGCACCAAAGACACCTTAATGGACAACCCTTTAAAAAGACAACTGTTCTAATTCCTGGACCATCGTGAATGGCATAATGTTCAATGTCACAAATTAATGCTTCCATTCTCTCGCACCCTTTCATAAATTATCATTTATTATCATTCATTATTACTTAATATCATTTTACTCTTTAAATATTATCAAGTCAATATATTGTTTATAGACTTTATTTATAATAATCTTTATTTTTTATTATTTTTAATATACAATAAATGTATTATCAAAATTTATCATTTATTATCACTCAAGGAGGCATTAAATGTTTGCAGAAGAGAGATTAAACGCAATTCTTAGTATATTAGAGGAACAAGGAAAGGTGTATGTTAAAGATTTAAGTGTAAGATTTAACATGTCTGAACCTATGATAAGAAAGGATCTTCAGAGACTTGAGAAAGAAGGAAAATTAAAAAGAACCTATGGCGGAGCCATATTAGAAAGAAAAAAAGCTGAAAGCACTAGTATCGAAACTAGGCTTGTTAGAAATACAGATAAAAAGCATATTATAGCTAAAAAAGCTCTTAATGAAATTAATGATTTGGATATGATTTTTCTAGATATATCAAGCATTAATTATTTGATGGCAAAATTAATTGCAGAAGAAAATAAAAGAATTACTGTAGTAACAAACATGGTAGAGATTTCGACTCTTTTTAATGAAAATACAAACACTGAATTAATTTGCATAGGGGGAAGATATAACAAACATCTTGGTGGAGTTGTTGGTTCTGCTGCCTCATTAGATATTTCAAGATATAGAGTAGATAAAGCTTTTATTGGTAGCTGTGGAGTTAATGTACTTGATAATAGCATAAGTAACTTTGATTTGGAGGAAGGGAACACTAAAAAAGCTATAATTAAAGCTTCAAAAGAAACCTTTATAGTAATGGAAAATACTAAGTTTATTTTTGACGGTTCCTATAAATTTGCTATTTTAGATGATATAAATAATATCATTACAGATGAGCTCCCTGATATGAAAATTTTAGATGTATTAATGTCTAAAGATATTAGAGTAATTTAAACTTTATTCTAAATAAATGACTATATTTTAATATAGTGTTGAAAAATAGCCTTAAAATTTCAGATGAAATTTTAAGGCTATAATGATTAATATAAGAAATCTTCGAAGTATTTAACTTTCTATTCAAACAATTCATTTACTATTGGAATAATATTTATTAATGGTTCTTCATAAGGATGAATTTCTCTGATAACCTTAATTGCATTCTTAACATATTCTATTTTACATCTTATCTCTATCTTACATTCCGTTCCTTCGCATACCTTACCTACCTCACCATTAAAGGGATTTGAACCTTCTAAAGGTCTCCAATAACCTCTAACATTTGTTATTGAAATAACATTATCATAATCTCCAATCTTACATGCATTAACTTTATTAAGTTCATCTCGTAATTTTATTGTATATTCTTCTGGAACGTATATTTCGATTTTTACTTCTTTAAATTCCACACTACATCCCCCCCCTAGAAGTTTCTATTATACTTACCATATTTGTTTCTACTTAAAATATTATCACTGACTGGAAACTTAGTCCATATTACATCAACATAGCTATTTAGCCGTAGTAAAAATGGATATAAAAAAAGAGAAGTGAATTACATTCACTTCTCTTTATTGGTGCTGATGGAGGGACTCGAACCCTCACGATTTGTGGTCGGTGGATTTTGAGTCCACTGCGTCTGCCATTCCGCCACATCAGCAAGGCACTTAAATATATTATCACATCTTTTATATTAATGCAATATGTACTTATGATTTCATGTTAAAATATAGAAAGAGGATATCTTAAAGTTATTTTAAGACATCCTCATCTTATTATTCTTTAATATCTTTAGTTGTTATAGTTTGCTCACTTTCTTCTCTAACTTCTTTACTTTCCTTTTTGTCTTTGTCCTTTGAGTTTATAGTTTCAATAATGGATTTCTTAATTTCTTCCACTACAATATTGTGGTTTTCATTAGGTTTATATTCAACACCAATTTCTTTGCTTAGTAGTACAGTTAGCAAGCTTTGAACTGCATCTACATGTCCATTTTCCGCACTATTTCCCATAGTAATAACATTCTTAGGAACAATATCAATTCCTGCTGTAGCTATTGCTTTTGTGAATTTATCCATAACATCTTGAGTAACTTGATATTGTGGTCCACCGTATGCTCTAACTTGTTCTTCAATAGCTATAGCTTTACCTATACCTACCCTAGCTTCAAGTTCAGCTTGCGCTTCAGCTTCAAATTTAGTTTTATTAGCATTTGCCATAGCTATAGTTTCTATTTTCTTAGCTTCTTGAATAGATCTCTCAAGTTCAGCTTTACCTTGGTTAGCTTGGATTTCAATATTAATTAAAGATTCTGTTTTCATGGTTTGTTGTTTAGCTACAGCTTCAGCTTCCCTTAAGGTTTTTTCCATATCTGCTGCATCTTTCTGACTCTTATAGGTTTCTATTTTTTCTCTTGCTATTTGTCTATCCCTAAGCTGAGTGAGCATATCTTCTATACGAGGATCCTTTTCTCCTGAAGGAGTCCCTACTAATACCTCTTCAAGTTCAAGATTATATTTCTCGAATTTTTCTTTCATAGCCTCAGTTGCAAGTAACTGTATCTCTGTTCTATTTTGAACTAGCTCAATTAAGGTCTTAGTCTGTCCAATATTCTTAAAATAAGTTCCTATTAGTGGATCTAAAGTCTGCTCAACAAGCATCTTAATATCACCAAATCTTTGAATTACTAGTGGAGCTTTCTTATAGTCTATATGAACTACAACAGATAGCGGTAATAATGGTTCAAAGGCATCCTTAGTTATTAAGCTTACTTCCTTTAAATTACTATCATATTGTAATTTACCATTCTCTTTACTATTCCATTTTAAAATAAAGTTTGTAGTTGGAACTGGAAATACCTTGATTGCATATGGATTCAAAGCATATTTACCTGCCATTAATGGTTCTTTCCATACACCTCTTTCACTGCTTGCAACCAGTTCTCCATGAGTGTAGGTTACATCAGACTGGTCTTTTCCTTTTGCACCTGTAAAAGAGTTAACTACTCCAACATATCCTACATCAATTATTGTCTTTTTAACCAATTCTACTGATGCAAAAAGTCTATTTATATAATACTTACCATCTGTAATTACTTGTAATTGTCTACCTCTATATCCTCCAGCTGCTAAGAACTTTTCAATATCCTGAAAATTATTATGATAGATTTCTTTTATATTCTTATCATTTCCTACAACTGGGGCTATTATATCTCCTTCTGGTAACGATGGACCGTCTTTTGTAGTAACAACTCCTACTAGATCACTTTCACCTTCAATAACTATTGGTCTAAATCCATTAGCATATGGATTAGGATTACTCTTATTCCATATATCATTTGCCATTCCCATAACTGATGCTTTATCATCATTTCCAATAGGTAAATAATATATCTGATTTTCAGTAATAATTATAAATTGTGCTGTATTAAAAGCATAAGTACCTTCTCTTAGTATTCCTCTTTGAGGCCCTTTTTGCCCGCCATTTTCTAAGAATGCTCTAACACTTTGAAAATTATTACATGAATCTATTATTTTTCCTAGTGATTGAGATGGCTTTAATGCTTCTCCATCACGAGCAAATACATATCCAATTTGTCCTTGAGGAATAGTAATAAGCTTTTGTCTATGAATTTTGTATTTAAATACTGATCTAAGATGAATTCCCGGCTTTAACAAATCTGGTTGATATCCAGCTTCTCCATTAAGAGAAATAACCGAATTATTATCCTTCTGTCCCTTTTTTCTACCAAGCCAAATTTCTACTATACCTACTTCATCACTTTTGATTATTGTAAGCCCTAATACTCTAAATATTAAAAACCACAATAAAAAAATACCTACAAGACATCCAACTACCCAAAAAATTATGTCTGTCATTTATTCTACCCCCTTAGTTAATATACTTATTATATCATCATTGTATAAATTTTCTATTTACAAATTATGAATATTTATCAATTAACTTATTTACTATATTTACCGCCTTTGATGGATCTTCAGTTATTGTTGTTTCTTTTGCTAACAAAAATCCTGTAGCTCCATTTTTAATAAACCAATAAATATCATCCACTTCTGCAGGAGATATTTCTTTCCCTTTAACTAAAGAATCTAATAGATGAGTAGCTACTATTAATTCTCTTGATTTACATCTTTTAAATATCATTCTTTGTATAATTGGAATATTGTTTATTCCAACCTCCGGCACCAGGTCTCCTCTTGCGATAATAATACCGTCACATTCTTCTGATATACTTTTTATATTTTCAACTCCCTTAAATGTTTCAATCTTAGCATATATTTTAGGAAAGGCTTTTCCCATTTCTTTTGATTTATTAAAAATATAATTTTTATAATTTAGAAGTCCTTCTTTACTTTCTATATAAGATAGTGCAATTATATTAAGCTCCTCTCTTATACAAAAATCTATATCTCTTTTATCTTTAGTACTTATACTTTTTTCCTCTCTTATATACCCTTTAATATTACAGCTTTTTTCAGCCCTAACAATTCCTCCTCTTTTAACCTTTCCAATTAGGAACTCTTTATTTTTATTTACTATTTGAAGATTTATTGCACCATCTTGAAAGGTTATTTCCCTAGAAGTGATCTTCTTAAAATTATCTATGCTCAAATTAAGAGGAATTAATTTTTCCTCTAATGATATTAATTCCTTATATTTTTCATAGGAACATATTTTAATTAGTTCCTTATGCAAAAGTCTAATTGGCCTTTGCATTTCACTCCATACCCTTATCTTACTTCCTTGTATATCACCTAAAATATTAACATCCATCTCCTCTTCTCTTATTTTCTTCACCATTTTTCTAAAAAAATCCTCACTAAAGTGGGAGAAATTTAACCTGATTATATTTCCACCCGAATTTCTTAATTTATTTAATGTTGTTTTTTCTAATGTATTTGGTGCTACTGTACAAATTATATCCATAATTACCCCTTAAAAATTCCTTCTTTTTAATCCTATAATCTTAAACTAGTTTTTATTCATTAAATTATATTTAAAGGGAGAGACTATCAAGTACTACTACCTCATAATTCCCTCCCAATCCTTGCTTATATCAAGCAATGCTTTACTGAAATAAGGTTCAATCTCCCATAAAGAAATTCCCCTCTTTGTCATTACTTCAACGCACACAACACTATTTTCAATATTTGATACAATATAATAACTCATATCTTTTTTATAATCTAAAACCTTGAAGTTCATTTTTTCTTTTTCAGAAGTAAATTTTTCATAAAACCTTTTTGAAAGAATACTCCCATCTCCAAATATTCTTAATTCCTCTTCATCTCCTTCTACGAGATTTAAATATAGATAGATATCAACCTTCGATTGATTAGCTAAGACTACCTTTTTAAGCAACATATCACCAAACCCTGAGTATTCAATATCATTCATAATTATGACAACATGGTCTTCTTCCCTTAATTTTTTGGCAATTTTATTTCTTAAATAGCGATTTTCAATATCTATTCCATATTTCATATGCTTCCTCCTTAAGAGAATTTAAAATTATATAGAAAAGTGTAAACAGCAATGAATGTTTCAAAAGCTATTTACACTTTTTATTATTGTATGTTATTAGCTTTAAAAGGTTCTAAGGTGTATAACCATTTAATAAATTATAATGAAGCAAAAAAAGGAGTGATTTTCATGAAAAAAGTTCTGGCAGCATTTTTAGCCTGCTCATTAATTTTCTTATTAAGTGGTTGTTCTCTTAAAGATCCTAAATACATAAATCTTGAGTCCAAGCCATCAGAACAATATTATACTCAAGAGTTGAAGGACAAATTAAGTGATAGTGATGATTTTAAAGTATCGATACTTGATACTAATTTTTATAAAGAGAAACAAATTCCTAAGGAAGAAAATAAATCATTTATAGACTTTATTAACTCAATACATCCTGAATACTACAAAGAAGCTTCAGTTGATAAAACCAAAAGATGTTTATATAAAGTGTATGTAACAATAAAAAATAGTAAATATCTTTTAAAAGTCTATGAAAATGAGATTATAACCATTGCACCTTGGGATGGAGTTTTTGATGAAGATGTTTTAAGTGAATTAAGCATTCCACCTGGACAAAAACTTATCTCTATATGTAAGCACTATATAAAATAAGGCTAGAATACTCAAATAGTTGTCAGAATGTGTTATTATATAAATAAGTTATTTGGAAGGTAGGGATTTTTCTGTTTATAAAAACTTTAAATACACTAGATGAAAATGTAATTAAATCTATTAGAGAATTAGAACAGGTCTGCAAAACATATGATAAATTAAGTGGAGAGATGTTTCTTGATAATTCTCTAAACTTTAGTAAGGATGTAAATAATATTTTTTTAGCTTACGAAAATAATCAATTAGTAAGCTTAATCAACATTTTTGTTCCTACAAGGCATGAAGCTGAACTTTCAGCCTACACCCATCCTGATTATAGAAACAGGGGATATTTTAGAGAATTACTAACCTCTGTAACTAGTGAACTTAAGAAATATAAAGTAAAAAGAATACTTTTTACTTGCGAGGCACAATGCTTAGTTGCAAAGGATCTTATTAAAAAGCTAGGGGCCAAATATGCCTTTACTGAGTATTCACTATCATATGATTTTAACCATACAGAAAACAAAATTTTAAGTTCAATGAAATTATCTTCCCCTACAATTGATGATATTCCAATACTAATCTCTTTAGGAGAAGATATATTTGATGAAAATTATGAAGAATCAAAAAGTATTGCAACAAAAGTATTTAATGCTGAGGATAGAGAGCAGTTTTTGGCAGAAGTAGATGGAAAATATATAGGTATGTGCTCAGTAAGATTTGAGAATAATGAAGCAATGATAAATGGTCTTGGAATATCTCCTATATATCAAGGTGAAGGATATGGCAAAGATTTAGTTTATTCCATCTTAAATGAATTAATTAAAAGAAACATCGAAAAAATTGCCATAGAAGTCGACAGTGACAATGATAAAGCATTTAATCTTTATCAAAAATGTGGCTTTAAAATTGAAACAGCTTTTGAATATTATAAGAAAAACCTTTAGAATAAAATCTAAAGGTTTTTTATTTTATATTTTTTTCTAACTGGAATATATATTTCAGTTATGTATTCATCTGGATTATCTGTATCTGGAGCTCCCTTGATATATTTTTGATAAGATGGAGCTATAACTTCATAATTTTGTTCTTCCTTCCACTTATATAAAGTATTATATACATCTTGAGCTCTGTGATAACTTCCAACATACTTGGTATAAATACATAGTGATCCTTCTAACGTTCTTATATACTTATTATCTGTTTCCTCTACAGGAACTCCCATTTCCATATCCACCAAACTATTTTCAACGTATTCTTTATTATGATAAATAGATATGGGCTTATCATATACATGAAGCTTAAAGCCTTCAATTAGAGGTATAAGATCATTAAATAATTCTCCTTCTTCCCCTTCTTTAATAAATCTTCTTATACTTATAATAGAAATTGGTTCCGTATTTATAATATTAATTTTTATATCTTCACAAATATTTATAAATTTATCCCTGCTTTCAATTATATTAATATCCTTCTGCATTTGTTTTAGTATATCATTTTGTCTCTCTATTTGTTTTATTATATATTCTTGCTTTTCTATAATACAATCCTTTAGATAATTATCATCATTTTTGTTAAGTATATTTAAAATCTCTATTAATGGGAACTGATACTCTTTTAATTTATTTATTAAATATATTTTTTCTAATTGATCTATTGAATAATATCTATACTCATTCTCTTTGTTTATCCAAGCTGGTTTAATTAGGTCTATACTATCATAATATCTTAAAGTTTTTGAGGAGACCTTGCATAGCTTAGAAAATTCTCCAATTGTTAGCATTAATAAATCCCCCCTTATTTATTAATTATATCATTGAGTAATATTCAGATATCATATTAAATGATGCTTTAGGATCCCATGGCATATCCTTATAAGTATTTCCTAGCTTATCTTCGTAACTTTTAACTATGCCATAGGCTGCCATATCTAAATCATATAGAGGCTCTTCTTTATGAGGATAGTTTCCACTTATAAAGGTAAATACAAACGCCCCTTCTACATCTTCTTCACAAAAAATATCTAATGATTCTTTTATATATTTTGCCTGAATACTCTCATCTCTTTTATAATCTCCACTTATCTCTAGAGGAGTTTTGCTTTTATCTACAATCGCCCAGCCATAACCTCCTTTATCTTCTGCTCCTTCATAGGTGCAACACCCAAATTCTGTTATAATTACTGGTTTCTTATGTTTATAATATTTTTTCAATCCTTTTCTATATATGTTTTTATTGTTTTTATCCATATAATAGTCTATACATACCATATCAAACAAATCCCAATCTACATCCTCCCAAGGACCAGAAGCATAAGTTATCTTTCCATTAAACTTGCTTTTAATAATATTTGTTGCCTTGGATAAGTATGAATTTAGATTTTTATTAAAAGATCCTTTAGAAAGAGTACTTTTTAGAAGCTTCATTGGCTTCATAAAGGTTCCTATTCTCTCAAAAGCAGTTTCTCCTAACACAAGTCCGTTCATAAAGAAGGTAAGTTCACAACCTGCAACAAAGATAATATTCTCTTGAGATTTCCTTAACTTTTCAGCTTCTTCAGCACATTTTACATAATATTCTAGAGTTTCTTCTTCATTTTCATCTATGATAGCTGGAGAAAACCAAACTTGCAAATCATTTTCTATTGCGTATTTTGCAGCTGTAGTTAATCTATATAAATCATAACCTGAAATCCTAACTGCATTACAATGTAAATCATTTTTAATTATCTCCATCTCTCGTTTAACAATATTTGAATCAAACTTATCTCTTGAGGAATTGTCTTTTCCATTTGTATAAGTTCCTACATCGTAATTGATACCTTTTATTCGTAATGCTTCACTCATAGTAAATTCACCTTCCTTAGTAAAATACTTTATACGTTATAGTCTTTAAAATATTATATATTTTATGCTAAGATTATAAACCTTCTAGTAAGGGCAAGGTCAAATATTATAAATTTCTAAAGAGTAAAAAAAGAAACTCCCTAAGGAGTTTCTTTAGCTATTTCTAAAAGTTCAAATACTCTTTTATTTATTAATGGGTGCAAATAAAATGGACATATTTCATTTACTGGCTCTAGTACAAATAATCTTTGATGCATTCTTGGATGAGGTAATATTACATGTTCATCATTTGATACTATATCATCCATAAAAATCATATCTATATCTATTGTTCTAGGTCCCCATTTAATTACTCTCTCTCTTTTTAATTTCTGCTCTGTTTCCAATAGAAAATCCATTAATTCATTAGGTGCTAGTATGGTTTCGATTTCTATTGCACAATTTAAAAATTCATCTTGCTCTGTATAGCCCCAAGGCTCTGTCCTTATAAAACTTGAAGTCTTTACTACTTTACATAAACTATGCTCATCAATTATTTCTATAGCTTTTTTTAAATTCTCTTCCTTATTTCCTAGATTCGAACCTAAGGATAACACTGCCCTGCTTCTTTTTCTAGTAATTTCAACTTCAACTGTATCTAAATTTCTATGTATAGGTGCCCAAGGCTTCTTAACTGATACCTTTATTTCCTTAACTAAAGGATATTTTAAAAGCACAAATTCACTAATTTTATTGCAGGCTGTTTCAATTAAATCATAACTTATTTTATTAAATTCCTTCTCTACTTTTTGTGATAATTCTCCATAATGCACTGAAGCAGTTAAATCACCAGTTCTTCCTGGCTTTTTTAAATCTAAAGTAAGCTCTAAGGATATTAAAAACTTTTGACCTAATTTTTTTTCTTCTTCAAACACACCATGGAAGGCAAAAACCTCTAAATCTCTAACATATAATTTATCCATAATACTATTTATTTCTCCTAACTATAGCATCAGTCATTTGTGCAGCTCTTTTATTTTCCTTAACATCATGAACTCTCACAAAATCATAACCCTTCATTATTCCAACTACTGTGGTTGCAACAGTACCCTCTACTCTTTCCTCTGGAGGAAGATCTAAAGTTAGTCCAATCATAGATTTTCTTGAAGTAGCTAAAAGCATTGGATAACCTAGTGTTAATAATTCTTCTAATCTATCCATAACTTCAATGTTGTTTTCTAATGTTTTTGCAAAGCCTATGCCAGGATCTAAAATAATATTTTCTTTTTTAACTCCTGCCTTCAATGCTATATCAACAGATTCTTGAAGTTCCTTCTTCATATCTTCAATTATGTCAGTGTATTCCTTATTGTCCTTATTATGCATTAGGCAGCACTGAACTTCATAGTTCGCAGCAACTTTTGCCATATCCTTATCTTTTTTAAATCCCCAAACATCATTTATTAAGTCTGCTCCTGCTTTAATAGCAGCTTCTGCAACTTCTGCTTTATAGGTATCAATTGATATAATAATATCATATTTTTCTTTTAAAGCTTTTATGATGGGAACTACCCTATTTATTTCTTCTTCTGCAGTTACATACATAGCGCCTGGCCTAGTAGATTCCCCTCCTATATCAATAATATCTGCACCTTCAGCTATTAATTTTTCCCCTTGCTTTAAGGCTTGTTCTAAATTATTATATTTTCCACCATCAGAAAAGGAGTCTGGAGTAACATTAAGTATACCCATAATATAAGTCCTTTTTCCTAAATGAAATTCTTTATTACCTATTTTCACTTTATCGCCCCTTTAGTACTTTATTTCTAAATTCTTCTTACTATCATCCCAATTACATCCAAGAGTAGCTTTACAATTATAGCATTCTCTAGATAGTTTATCCCCTTCATATATAAGGCTAGCTATAGGCGATGTTTTCTGTATTCTCCTATGTCCTAAAATACCTTCTTTAATAATCTCTTTTTCTTCAAATGAAAAGTTCATTCTGTCTAAAAAACTTTTAGCTATTTCATATGAAGCCTCATTATGTGGGGTTCCTTTTTCATATTGTTCCCCTCTTCCTATATCATGGAGAAGTCCAATAATATAAATTATTTCCTTTGAAAATCCAAGATTTCTTTCTAAATTAATTATGTAACATATTCTTGCCATATTTAAAAAATGCTCAAGATTATGTTTGCAATATATTCTATCCTTTTCTAATAGCTCAATTTTATTTAATAAAATTCTATATTCTCTGCTATTTAAGATTTCATTCACTCTATCCATTAATCAGTTCTCTTACCTCTCTTCTAAGGTCAACATTTTCTTCAAAATCACCTCTATAAGAAGTAGTAACTGTCTTAGTGCCAGGTTTTTTAACACCTCTCATGGTCATACACATATGTTCCCCTTCTATAATAACCATCACACCTTTTGGTCTTAAATACTCCATCATCGCATCTGCAATTTCAGCTGTTAGTCTTTCTTGCAATTGTGGTTTTTTAGCATAAACTTCCACAGTTCTTGCAAGCTTTGAAAGTCCTGCAACTTTTCCATTTGGAATATAAGCTATATGTACCTTCCCAAAGAAAGGGACTAAGTGATGTTCACACATGGAATAATATGTAATATCCTTCTCTATTACTAAATCATCTCTCTCCGCAGTAAAAGTTCTATCTAAATATTTTTCAGCTGTTTCTCCAATACCTGAAAATATCTCTTCATACATTTTACTTATTCTAAGTGGAGTATCCTTAAGACCTTCTCTGTCTGGATCTTCTCCAATAGCTTCTAAAATCATCCTTACTGCATCTTGTATTTTAATTTTATCAACCATCCGTTTTACCTCCATATGTGCTTAGATATCTATTTTATCTATTAATTATATCATTAGTTTTAGTTCCTTTAATATATTTTTTTTACTTTCTATTCCACTTGACAATACTACAAGCATTAAAGATATTGTTCTCTTTTTTTCTTATTTTACTATTATATAACCAAAAAATGATATAAAATATATTTAATTTATTAATTCTGAAAGGAGAAACCTATGATAAAAGTTGATATGCATACCCATACTATAGCTTCTGATGGAAGACTTACCCCAAGAGAATTAATTACTAGGGCTAAAGGAAATGGTTCAACGATGCTTGCAATTACGGATCATGACACCGTTGACTCTTTACAAGAAGCTGCTACAATTGCTAGAGAATTATCTTTAGAATTTATTCCTGGTATAGAACTTTCAACTGTTCATAATGGAGAATCTATTCATATGTTAGGATTCTTTAGAGATGACAGTTATAAAAATAAAGAATTACTGGATTTTTTACTTTCATTAAAAGAACATAGAGTTAACAGAGGAAGAAAGATTGTAGAAAACCTAAAAAAGTATTTTAATATTGAAATTTCTTACGATAATGTTTTAAAGAGAGGAAAAGGTGTTATTGCTAGACCTCATATTGCTGATGAAATAATTGCAAGTGGATATCCATATACTAAAGATGAAATATTTGATAAGTTTATTTCAAATAAAAGTCCTGCTTATGTAGAAAATAAAAAGATAACTGTTCCTGAAGGAATAGCCCTATTAAAAAAATATAACGCTTTAGTATTTTTAGCTCATCCAATTCTAATAAGAAAAACTCCAATCAAAGATTTTACTGAGTTTGACTTTGATGGTTTTGAAGCAATTTATTTTCAGAACAAACGTGAACAAACCAAGAAACTTATTAAGCTATGTGCAGAGAAGAATCTTTTAGTATCTGCTGGTGGAGACTTCCATGGTGATCTTGATGGAGACACTAAACATGGTGATTTAGGAATCACTGAAATTCCTGAAGAAATGTTAAATTCTTTTAAAAAAGCTTATTATAATATATAGATAAAAATATGAGTAGAATGCTTTTACACGCATTCTACTCATTTCTTTTTTTACTCTTATATCAAATTACTTCACTTCTATTATCGCCCTTGAGAATTTTCTCTATCAATAGTATCTTGAGTAATTTGATCAAATTCTCCTAATGATGCATTAGTATTTGTTGTTCCAGTAGTATTATTGGTTGTAGTACTATTAGTTGTTACAGTATTACCTGCACTAGACTTATCATCTAAGAATCCTTTGTTTTCTGTTGTTGGATTATTTAATATACCAGCCATAACTAGTATTCCTAATATACCTGAAACAATATCCTGATAATTCTTAGGAAGTATATCTAGTCCAAACCCTTGTAATATTAGGGGAATCAATGCAAATATCGCTACCCATAAACCATAGTTTTTAAATCTAGATTTATCCATACTTCTTCTCCTCCTTTGATATTTTCTTTTCCATATATATTATTCACATAAGCTTACATAGGTGAAAACATAGGGTTTTCTATAGGAAACTTAACTTATTCTTGTTTGAAAATGTCAGTTTCTAGACATTTTCAGGCATGAATAGTTATTAGTTGAACTTAAAACCCTATAGTAAACGCTTATATAAAATACAACATTTTTATTATGCTAATTTTAATATTATTCTGAAAATATTTAAAAATATCATATTGTAATTTAATAAGCATTGTGTTAATATATCAATAACGATTTTTAAATATATTTAATTAATTAATCAACTTACGCTCATTTTGTTGATAATTTATCAAATTGAAATTTTCAAAACTTAAGGGGGATTTATTTATGAAGAAAAAGATTCTTGCAACTGTAATGGCTACTTTAGTAGTTGCTGCAGCATTTACTGGATGCTCATCCAAAAAATCAGATAGTGGAGACACTATTAAGATAGGTGGAATTGGTCCTTTAACTGGTAAGGCCTCCACGTATGGTCAATCTGTTAAAGAAGGAGCCGAGCTATATCAAGATGAAATTAATAATGCCGGTGGAATTAACGGTAAGAAAGTACAATTCGTATTTGAAGATGATGAAGCTGATCCAAATAAAGCTATACAAGCTTTCAATAAACTTGTAGATGATGAAGGAGTTACTGCAATTTTAGGTGCTGTAACATCTGGAGCTTCAAAAGCTGTAGGACCTTTAGCTACATCAAAATCAATTCCTATGATTACACCATCTTCAACTGAGCCAAACATAACTAAAGACGGTGGAGATTTTGTATTTAGAGGATGTTTTATAGATTCTTATCAAGGTAAAATCCTTGCTAAATATACAACTGATTCATTAAAGAAGAAAAAAGCAGCTGTATTATATAATGTTGCATCTGATTACTCTAAAGGTATAGCTGATGCATACAAAGCAGAACTTGAGAAAAATGGTGGTACTGTAACTGAATTCTTGACTTACAATGACAGTGATAAAGACTTCAATGCGCAACTAACAAAAATCAAAGCTTCCAATCCAGATGTTTTAGTACTTCCTGATTATTATAATGTTGTTGGTCTTATTGCTAAACAAGCAAAAGATATGGGAATAAGTGCTCAATTATTAGGTGGAGACGGTTGGGAATCTCAAGATCTTACTAAAATTGGTGGAACAGCTGTAAATGGAGCTCTTTACTTAAATCACTACTACACTCAAGATACTGATAAAAATGTTTCTGATTTTGTTAGTGCTTACAAAAAGAAATTCAGTAAAGATCCAGATGCATTTGCTGCTTTAGCATATGACTCAGCAAAAATCTTAGTTAAAGCAATCGAAGCTGCAAATTCAACTGATGGAGATAAAATAAGAGAACAATTATTAAAAACAGATCTACAAGTAGTTACTGGAAAAGTTACATTCGATGCTGACAGAACTGCAGTTAAAGGAGCAGTAATTATTAAAGTAGATGGAGATAAGAAGACTTTAGTAGATAAGGTTCAACCTTAATATTACATTAGGAGGAGTATTATATGGAGCTTTTACAACAATTAATAAATGGCTTGGCATTAGGTAGTGTGTATGCCCTCCTTGCTATAGGTTATACAATGGTGTACGGTATAATAAAGCTTATTAATTTTGCTCACGGAGATATTTTTATGGCAGGAGCCTTTGCAGGCTTCTATGCCTCAACAAAATTAGGCTTATCATTGATACCAACTTTAATAGTATCAATGTTTGCTGCAGCATTACTAGGTATTATAATCGAGAAGGTTGCTTATAAACCTCTTAGAAATTCACCTAGAATAACACTTTTAATTACAGCAATAGGTGTTTCTCTACTACTTGAACATGGTATGAGGTTTTTAGTTGGTCCTGATCCAAAACCATTCCCTGATTTATTCCCTGTAGGAACTATAAACATTGGATCTCTACACATAAATGGAAAAATACTTTTAATGCTTGGGGTATCTGCGTTACTTGTTTTACTCCTTCAATATATAATATATAAAACAAAGGTTGGAAAGGCTATGAGAGCAGCTTCTCAAGATATGGAAGCTGCCTCCCTAATGGGAATAAACGTTAATAATATCATTTCTCTTACCTTTGCTATAGGTTCTGCTTTAGCTGGAATTGCAGGTGTTTTAGTTGCAATAGCTTATCCAAGTATTGATCCTTATATGGGAATGATGCCTGGTCTAAAGGCTTTCGTTGCAGCTGTTGTTGGAGGAATAGGAAGCATACCAGGTGCATTACTTGGTGGAATAGTTATGGGAATATCTGAAACCCTAACAAAAGCATATATTTCAACATCTTTATCAGATGCTATAGCTTTTGGATTATTAATAATTGTTCTCCTATTTAAACCTACTGGTTTACTTGGGGACAAGACTAAAGAGAAAGTGTAGGTGAAGAATATGAAGAATAATATAAACTCAAAATTAAAACCTATTATCATATTAGTTTCTTTAATAGTAACCTATTTTGTACTTTCCATTTTAATGAAAAATCATATTATTAACTCTTATTATGGCGGAATCATAATACTTGTATGTATTAATATAATTTTAGCGGCATCATTAAATTTAGTAGTTGGATTTACCGGACAGCTAGCATTAGGACATGCCGGGTTTATGGTAATTGGTGCATATGTTTCAGCTTATTTATCAATCCACTATAAGCTTCCGTTTATTGTTGTATTATTAGTTGGTGGATTAGTTGCAGGACTACTCTCTCTTGTTATCGGTATTCCTACTCTAAAATTAAAAGGAGACTACTTTGCTATTGCAACCCTAGCTTTTGGTGAAATAATTAAAGGAATAATTATGAACACTGAAGCTGTAGGTGGTGCTAGAGGTTTAAGTAGAATACCAAAACACACAGATTTTACTTGGGCATTTATCATAATGGTTTTAACTATCTTAGTTATATATAATATAATTCATTCTTCTCAAGGAAGAGCAATGATCTCAATTAGAGAGAATGAAATTGCTGCAGAAGCTATGGGAGTAAATACTTTTAAATACAAGGTTATGGCATTTATTATAGCTGCTTTCTTTGCTGGTGTTGCTGGTGGTCTTCTTGCTCATAATACTATGTTCATTCAACCACAATCTTTCGACTTTATGAAGTCAATAGAAATATTAACCTTCGTGGTATTAGGTGGAATGGGATCTTTATCAGGTTCAGTACTTGCAACCATTATATTAACATTCTTACCAGAATACTTAAGAGGATTAAAAGACTTAAAGAATATCATCTATCCTATTGCATTAATAGTATTAATGATATTCAGACCTCAAGGATTACTTGGAACTAAAGAGATATCATTCAAAATATTTTCTAAAATATTACCTAAAGGAAAGGAGAGCTAACCCATGTTAAAGGTTGATAACTTATCCATACAATTTGGCGGACTTAAAGCTGTTTCTGATTTTTCTCTTGAAATAGGCGAAAAGCAAATCGTAGGTTTAATTGGTCCAAACGGAGCTGGTAAAACTACAATTTTTAACCTTTTAACTGGAGTTTATGCTCCTACTGAAGGTACTATAGCTTATTTAGGAGAAAATATTCACGGCCTAAAGCCTTATAATATAACTCAAAAGAAAATAGCAAGAACATTTCAAAATATAAGATTATTTTCAAATTTATCTGTAATAGATAATATAAAGATAAGCTTTAATTATAGAGTTAAATATAATGTTTTTGATTCAATTTTTAGAACTCCTAGATTCATAAAGGAAGAAAAGGAAATAGAAGCACAAGCCTTGGAATATTTATCATATTTTGACCTTGATTCAAAGAAGGATGAATTAGCAAAAAATCTTTCCTACGGAGAACAAAGAAGACTTGAGATTGTAAGAGCACTAGCTGCTGATCCAAAGCTAATTTTATTAGATGAACCTGCTGCTGGTATGAATCCACAAGAAACTCAAGAACTTATGAAAATGATAAACTGGACAAAAGACAAATTTAATATCTCAGTTCTACTTATTGAACATGATATGAAACTTGTAATGGGAATTTGTGAAAAGATAACTGTTCTAGATTACGGTAAAAAAATTGCTGAAGGTACACCTGAAGAAATAAAGAGAAATCCTAAGGTTATAGAAGCGTACCTTGGGGAAGGAGCTTAATCATGCTAAAGATAGATAACTTAAATGTATATTATGAAGGAATTCACGCTCTGAAAGATATTTCTCTTGAAGTAAATCAAGGTGAAATAGTAACCTTAATAGGTGCAAATGGTGCAGGTAAAACTTCAACCCTTAGAGCTATTTCTGGATTGGTTCCATATAAATCTGGAGATATAAACTTTAAAGGAAATGCTCTTAAGACTATAGCTCCACATAAAATACTATCTCTTGGCCTTTCTCATGTTCCAGAAGGAAGAAAAATCTTCCCTGAACTTACTGTAATGGAGAATCTAGAACTTGGAGCATATTTAAGAAAAGATAAGAAGGGGATTGCTACCGATATGGAATCAATCTTCACTAAATTCCCTAGATTAAAAGAAAGAATCAAACAAAGAGCTGGTACTTTATCAGGTGGAGAACAACAAATGCTTGCTATGGGAAGAGCTTTAATGTGCAGACCTGAAATGATTTTACTTGATGAGCCTTCAATGGGATTAGCTCCTCTTGTTGTTAAAGGAATTTTTGACACAATACAAGAAATTAATGCAGGTGGAACTACAGTCTTATTAGTTGAACAAAATGCTCATATGGCCTTATCTATAGCTGATAGAGCTTATGTTTTAGAAACTGGTTCAATAGTATTAGAAGGTAATGCAAAAGAACTACTACAAGATGATAAGATTAGAAGTGCTTACCTTGGAGAATAGAATATAAAATCCCCCTAGAATATTAAATTATATTCTAGGGGGATTTATTAATTATTTTAAGCTTCCTTTAAGAATGCTTCATATCCTCTCATTGTTTCATAAATATCTGCTTTACTAGCTACTTCCCATGGCGCATGCATATTATGAAGAGCTATTCCACAGTCTATTACTTGCATATTGTATTGAGCAAGTATATATGCTATGGTTCCTCCGCCACCTTGGTCAACCTTTCCAAGTTCACCAGTTTGCCAAGTTACATTATGTTTTTCCATGATTTTTCTGATATATGCTACATATTCTGCGTTTGCATCATTTGAGCCTGATTTTCCTCTTGCTCCAGTGTATTTACTAAATACAATTCCTTTTCCAAAGTATGCTGTATTATTTTTTTCTACAACACTTGGGAAATTAGGATCAAATGCAACTGTAACATCTGAAGAAAGCATATGTGAGTTATTCAATGCCCTTCTAAGCTTTAGTTCTGAATACTCACCTTTTCTATCCAATATCTCAGCTACAATGTTCTCAAAGAATCTTGATTGCATTCCTGTAGCTCCTACACTACCTATTTCCTCTTTATCAACGAATAATGCAACGCATGTTCTATCAGTCTTTTCAATAGCCATTAAAGCTTCAAAGCTTGTATATGCGCATATTCTATCATCATGGCCATATCCCATAACCATACTTCTATCCAAACCGTAGTCTCTAGCTTTTCCTGCTGGGACTATTTCTAGTTCTGCTGAAACAAAATCTTCTTCTTCTACTCCGTATTTTTCATTAAATAATGCTAAAATATTTTCTTTAACTCTCTCTTTAGCATCCTTATCTTTTATTGGCATTGAACCAACTAAAACATTAAGATCTTCACCTTCAATTACTACATTTGCTTTCTTTTCTAATTGCTTTGATGCAAGGTGAATTAATAAATCTGATACTCCTACAACTGGATCATTTTCATCTTCGCCTACATTAAGCTTTATAACAGTTCCGTCCTTTTTAACTAAGACTCCATGAATTGCTAGTGGAATAGTAACCCATTGATACTTTTTTACCCCACCATAGTAATGAGTATCAAATAAAGCTAACCCACCATCTTCATAAAGTGGATTTTGCTTTAAATCTAATCTAGGTGAATCTAAATGAGCACCTAGAATTCTTAATCCCTTTTCTAAAGGTTCTGACCCAATTAGAAATAAAGCTAAAGTTTTTCCCATGTTATTTGCATAAACTTTATCTCCAGCCTTTAATACTTCTCCATTATCAATTATGTTTTGTAAATTTCTATATCCATTATTTTCTGCAAGTTCTATAAGTTCATCCACTGATTCTCTTTCAGTCTTACATTTAGATATAAAATCTTTATATCTATCACTTAGTTCAAAAACCTTTTTTAAGTCATCTTTAGAATATTTATCCCAAGCTAAGGAATATTCTTTTTTTAATTTTTTACTCATGTTTAAACCTCCCATGTCTTTTTTTATAATTTTACACTTATTTATATGGAATATCAAACCAATAGATGTTTTATATGGTTTCTTATAGGACACTTAACTTAAAACCCTATAACTATATCATTCTATGCTTTTTAAAATAAAACAACATTGTTATAACTATTCCCCCCATAAAAATAAGTATTCCAAAAAACGCAAAATTATTTTCTTTAAATGGCATATGATCAAAACTCATTGAAAATACAGCTGTAATAAGCTCTAATGGTAGAAATACTGTTGTTACCACAGTAAAAACCTTCATTAAATCATTTGTCTTATTCGATATTTCAGCTTCATAAGCTTCTCTTACCATTGCTAGATCTTGTGTTAAATTCTCAATAGCCTTCATTAGTTTTGAGATTTTATTATCTATATTCTTAAAATAAATCATATAATTATCTGAAATTATTCCATTTTCATTTGCAAGTAATGCATCTCCTATATATCGTAACGGATTGAGTATTTTACGTATTTTGTATGTTTGACCTCTTAAAAATACAAGTTCTCTTATTTGATTCGAATGAGGAGATCTTAATATTTCTAATTCTACCTTATCAGCCATTTCTTCAACTAGTGATATACAATTATAGTTTCTTAATATTAATCTATCTAGAATATAATATAGAACTATTTCTGGCTTACCTTTATCTTTTAACATAAAACAATTTCTGTTCTTTTTTATATCTTTTATAAAATCTTCTAATACCGGTATTCTGTCTTTATACACAGTAACTATGAAATTATGACTAAGGAAGATATTAAGCTCTTTAGAGATAATATCTTCCTCATAAATATCAAGTACATTTAATACCATAAAAATATAATCATTGTAAAAATGAATCTGAGCTTCTTGTGAAAAATCCTTACATTCTTGTATACATTCCTCATCAAGTACAAGGTTCAATGCTTCAATTTCTTCTGCATGAAGTATGATCCAATATAAACTCTTTTCCTGTTCCCAACTATCAACTTCTTTGAACTTATTTGATATATCATAAATTATCATCTTCTCACCTTTAATAAATATTTCTAGATATATATTATGTTCCAAAAGGTGAAATTTTATTATATTTACATGAATACCTATTTTATTATCCGTTCATTTTATTCATTCTGCTTTCAATTATGTCAACTGGAGTAACATCTGACATTAAGGAATATCTGTAATTAGCAGCTGCTGCTTCAATTATTACAGCTATATTTCTTCCTGGTCTTATTGGAACTATTAGCTTTCTCACATCAACACCTAATATATCCTGATAATCTGCATTAGTGCCTAATCTCTCATAATCTCCATCGTCTTTCCAATGTTCAAAATGTATTATTAGTTTTATATCTTTTGAAGGAATAACAGAGCTTAATCCATACAATGCAGTTATATCAATTATTCCCATACCTCTAACTTCAAGCATTCCGAAAGTTATTTCAGGGGATGTCCCAATTAATTCTCCATCAATTGCTCTTATCTCCACTGCATCATCTGTTACAATTCTATGACCTCTCTTTATTAATTCTAGTGCAGTTTCACTTTTACCAATTCCACTTTCACCAGTTATTAATATTCCAATACCATACACATCAACAAGAACTCCATGAAGTCTTGTTTCTGGGGCCATCTTATCTGCAAGGTACATTGTACATTTACTCATAAATTGTGTAGTCACCATATTACTTCTAAGTAACCATGATTTACTCTTTTCAGCCGCACTTACCAGTTCCTTATGAGGTTCTAAATCTCTTGTAATAATTAAACATGTTGAATCAAAACTAAAAAATTTATTCAATCTCTTTTTTCTAATTTCTATCCCCATATCATCTAAAAAGCTCCATTCAGCTTTTCCTACTACCTGAATACGTTCCGGAGCAAAATAATTATAAAATCCTGCAAGCTGTAGTCCTGGTCTGTTTATATCACTTACACTTATTATCTTATTAACTTCCCCTTTAACTAATACCTCTAGATCAAAATCCTTGATAAGCTTTTCTACTGTAACCTCCATGCTAACCACCCTCATACAAATTAATTATTAAACTTCTTTTTTGGTTTAATTCCACTTAATTGATCTCTAAAATTATTTTTTACTAATTCTATATATTTTTTTCTCAGTTTATCCTGTTCCTCTTTTTCTATATCTGTTAGACCTTCTTCTTTACTTTTTTTATATAATTCATTTATTCTTGCGATTAATGCATCTTCATTCATTACTTAATTTCTCCTTTGATTTCTAGAGTGTTTAAACTCTAATCAATATCTAATTTCTATAAAGAAATTATACCACATGAGTGTAATTATTACTAACAAAAATCCCTCTGGTTTTAATACTTATAAATAATTTATATTTAATTGTATTAATTTAAATTACAATATATGTAATATACTGTATAATTTAGAAGATATTTACTTTATATTGATAAAATTTACAATTTTTTATTAAATTATTGCTAAATTTCGATTTACAATATTTTTCAATTTGGTATAATATAGGTATAAGGACTAAGCATATAATATATGGTGCCATTCTTTACTTTTTTGCACCGTATAAATTTTAGAGGATGGGGTGAAAGAAATGAAAACAAAAACAATTCAACGTAGAATTAACTTAGAAAAGACTCTTTTAAATTTTTTATTAAAGTTTTTATCTCCAACCAATAGCTTTGTTATATACTTAAGTCAACATTTGGACAAGCTTATAGTAAAAGGACAACTTCGTTTATACAAAAAATATAAAAGAAAGCATAATAGAAGAAGAACTATTCCTTTACGATACACAGCTTAGCTAAAAAAACTTAAAAATTAATTAACAAAGTTTTCAACACATATTTTAGATTTTAATCTTGACGAGATATATCTTAAATTAAATAAGATACTTGAATTATCTCACTTACTAAGAATAATAAAACAGAAACCCAAGGTTTCTGTTTTCATTTGTACATATTATATTATTAAGAAAAAACATACGTCGTTAACCTTAACCAAAATATTAAAGACCTAACTCATCCATAACTTCTTCTATATCTTTTTCTTCATCAATGTCATTAAATAGTGCTACAAATTCCCCATAAGTAGGATTATTAATATCTAAGTCATAGGCCAAAAATTGTCCTTCTACTTCCTCTTCTTCCATAACTTCATCAATTATTTCCTCTACATTATCTAGTGCAATGTCATATAGGTATGGTAGGTATAATTCTTTGTACCACTCTTCACTTTCACTCTCATAAGTTTCTTCTTCATCTGCATATGCTTTAGCTGCAGCTAATTCATCTTTATCAAAATCATAAAAAAACTTTACAAGTAAGAAACCTTTTTTATATTTGATTTCTTCAATATCACTTAAATCCTTTTCTTTTAATGACTTCAAAATCTCACTACTTACCATTTTCTATTCTCCTTGATATAGTAATTTTTTATACTCCTTTTTAACAGCTTCAAACTCTTTTTGGTCCTCAACAAAATTATACTCTTCTTTTCCTTCCACCTCGTCTACTCTAAAAATGAAGGCATCTTCAACATTACCATCTCCTTCTAGGGGTGATAGTATTAAATATTCTTTTTCTTCTAAATATATTCTTGCAATTGCCTCAAAATCAACTTTATTTCCATCTTCGTCTCTAAAGGACATTATTTCTTTATCTTCCATTATTTCTTTATTTTCCATTATACTCATTTCCTTTCTCTATGTGATTAAAAAGTAAGGGTAAAAAGTCATATACTTTTTACCCATTATAATAAAAACAATTCTATTTTACAAGTTCAGCAAATTGTTCAGCTAACTCATCTGCATTTTTATAGTCTTCATCTGAAGGAACAAAAGTAAACTTTAATCCTGGATGGTTAACTTTAAGTTTTAAACTCTTTAATCTTTCAGTTAACATAGGAACTCCTTCACCACTCCAACCAAAAGATCCAAATGCTGCAGCTACCTTGCCTCTATTAATTATAGGATTAACTAAGCTTAATAAATCCCAAGAAGGTTTTACCGCATCTTGATTTATTGTCGGTGAACCAATTAAGAATCCATTACTTCTTTCAATTAAGGCTGCTGCTTCTTCTAATGGCATAGCTGTTATTTCATGAACTTCTGTCTTAATACCTTTAGCACTTATTTTCTCTGCTAGATATTTTGCCATATGTTCAGTATTACCGTATGCAGAAATATAGAATATTTGTACATTTTTTTCTACATCCTCTATCTTAGCCCATTCTCTATATAAATCTAAGAATTTTTGAACATGATTAACATGAACTGGCCCATGACTTGGTGCTATTATGTCAAACTTTAAGTCCTTAATTTTATCTAAACCCATATTTACAAATTTCTTAAATGGTCCCATTATGCAATCAAAATAATATTTCATTTCTTCAAAGTACTCATCCCCAAAAGCAGCTGAAATACTTCCTGCTGGGCAATAGTGACATCCAGTAAAGTCACATGTAAATAAGAAATTTAATTCTTCAACATATGTAAATATTGTGTCTGGCCAATGTAAGTTTGGTGCAGATATAAATTTAAGAGTAGTTTTTCCTAATGATAGTTCTTCCTTTGCTTCAATATAGTTGAATTCTCTATTTAAAATATTTTTAAGATAGTTTATAGCTGCTTTTGAACCAACTATTGTTACATCTGGATAATCTTCTATTAGTTTTATTAAGGAACCACTATGGTCAAGTTCAGTATGTTGTACTATTACATAGTCTACTTTCTTATCTCCAATTACTTCCTTAAGATTTTCTTTAAATTCATCATAAAAACCATTTTTTACTGTATCCACTACAGCTACTTTTTCATCATCAATTACATATGAATTATAAGTAGTCCCTTTTTTAGTTTCCATTATGATGTCAAATACTCTTAATTTTGCATCTTTTACTCCAACCCAATAAATATTTTCTCTTAATTTTTCTACAGACATATTATACCTCCCCATACTTATGCTCCATCTTTAAATACAAAGTAATTGTATCATATTGATAGTTTATTAACAACTCTTGGAGAATGCTCCCTAAGCTTCTAATAATGGTGTTAATTTCCCTTTATAGAAGATAGTTTCTCTATGCAAAGCTCTCGTTAAAGCTACATATAGTAATTTTTTATCTTCCTCGGTATCTTTATATAAATTACTATCTACATTAAATAGTATTGTACCATCAAACTCCAAGCCTTTTGTTAAATATGAAGGTATTATTACATTATTTACATTCAATTCCTTATCTCCCTCTTTAACAACGTCCCAGGAGAAATTACTATAATTCTTTATTCTGCTCTTAAGTTTTTTGCATTCCTCAAAATCCTTGCAAATTATTGCAATAGATTTTTTGTTTGCATTTCTTATTTCTTCCACTTTCTCATCAATATTCTTAGCCAAGTCTTTAAAATTGCTATATTCAATTATTTCTGGCACTGGTCCACTCCTAATTACTGCCTTTGCAGGCTTTGGAGCATTTAACTGTTTATTTAGAACAATATTTGCAACATCAATTATTTCCATAGTACTTCTATAACTTTGGCTTAATGAAATAAAGGTACATTCTCCATTAAAAATATCTTCAATTAAGGTTTCCCAATTATTAATTCCTTTATAACTATATATTCCTTGTCCTAAATCCCCAACTATAGTCATTGAGCTTCCTTGACACATCATTTTAGTTACATGAAACATTAATGGAGAATAATCTTGCGCCTCATCAATTACTATATGTTTATATTTATTTTCATCCTTAATTCCTTCAGTTTTAAGCTTTAAATATAAAAGTGCTGCAATGTCATCCTCATCTATTATTTCCTTTTCTCTATTGTTTAGAACTTCTTCTCGCATAAACTTTTCTAAAGCTTTAGGAATCCTTCCACCAGAAGCTTCTTCAAATATTTCATCTTCTTCAAACAATCTATAATAAAGGCCTTCTCCACTTTGACTATTCCAAGATTCAAAATACTCTTTTAATTTTGATATAGCCTCATTTTTAAGATTTTTCTTTTTTTCATCTCTCTCATCATATATTTCTATAAGTTTCTTTCTTCTTTCAGGTGAATCTTCTTCATTCTTTTTAATCTTATTTATCTTTAAATTATAGAAAAGATCAAGTTGTTCATATACTCTAAGCAGTGTATTATCAAGCTTTTTACTGAAATATTTATATATTTCTTCTATTCTTTTATTTACCGGGAAATGTATCAAATCTTTAAAGTATAATCTCTTAATTTCATTTGCTCCATAAAGGGTAAATCCTTGAATTTTAATGTCCTCTAAACTTTGAGAATCTCTTTCCCAAACAGTAATTAATCTATCTAAGATAGTTTTAAATAATATCGAGCCTTTAATCTTACTTGTGTTTTTTAAATATTTAGCTCTTTCACTATCTCCTTCTAATATCTCCCTTAGTTTTTCATCTCTTGTATAAATCTTACCCTTCAATCCTAAAAATTCTTTTCCTAGAATAGGAAAGGTCTTTTGATTAACCTCATAAGTACCTAGATTAGGAAGTATTTCAGAAATATAATCTAAAAACAATTTATTTGGTGCTAATACTAATATATCTTCACCTTTTATTTTCTCATTATATCTATATACTAAATACGCAAGTCTATGAAGTGCTACTGTAGTTTTCCCTGAACCTGCTGAACCTTGAACAATTAGTGGAAAATTAAGAGGTGCTCTTATTATGTCATTTTGTTCCTTTTGAATTGTAGCAACTACTTCCTTAAGCTTACTTCCTGCACTTTCTTCAAGATTTATTTTAAGAAATTCATCTACTAATTCATTTTCTTCATCTGCTGTTTCACCTTTTAATATAATTTCATTTATTCCTTCATCAAATATATCTTTAAGCTCACCGTCTTTAATTAAAAACTTTCTTTTCAATTGAAGCTTTCCGTTTATTACACCAACTGGTGATCTATAGTATGCTTCTCCTTGTGTACCACTATAGTAAAGATCTGCAATGGGTGCTCTCCAGTCAATTACTATTTCTTCCCCATCTTTTGAATCGTATATCCCATACTTACCTATATAGAAGTTTTCCGGCATTCTTTTATCTTCTTTAAAATCAATTCTTCCGAAATAAGGATTTTCTGTAGCCTCCGAATAATTTTTCAGATTTTTACTTACTATATTATATATTATTTTTGTATTCTCAAGTTCTAAGCTATAGCTTCCTCTAGCTGCTTTCTTTAAATCAGAAATCTTTGTTTTAAAGCCTTCCTCTTCATCAACTTTTCTTTCTATTTCAATGTTAATCCTATTCTTTTTTTCCTCAAGAACTTCAACTTCATATTCAAATTCATTATGCATACTATCACCATCCTCTCAATGTAACTCTTATTTTCTTAATTCTTAAAGAAAATAAACTTAGCCTTAGGCTAAGTTTATTTATAAAACACTTAATAATTTACTACCAAAATTATACAACCACTAATAATGGTTGTCAAACTATTCTTCCGAATCCTCTTCTTCTTCTAATTCATAAACTTCTGTAGCTTTATCAACATACATGATTCCATCTAAATGGTCAATTTCATGACAGAAACATCTTGCTAAAAATCCTTCTGCTTCATATTCCATTAGATTTCCATCTTCATCATAAGCTTGAACTACAACTCTAGTTGGTCTTTCAACTAACCCTTCATATCCAACATAACTTAAGCATCCCTCAGAATCAACTTCTTTACCCTCTTGTTCTAATATTTCTGGGTTTATAAGTACTACTGGTTCAGATTCTCCATCTCTTAAATCTATATATACTACTCTTTTATTTACTGCAATTTGTGGTGCTGCTAATCCTACCCCATCTACAGTTGCTAGAGTATCCCTTAAGTCTTCGATTAATTCATCAATTTCTTCATTTATTTCTTTTACAGGTTCACAAACCTTTTTTAAATGTTCATCACCTAGTTGCACAATTTTTCTAACTGCCATCACAATTCTCCTTTCGGTTATTTACAATACTATTATTGCATAAAATCATGATTTTTGCATTAACTTTATAAGAAAACTGTATAGCATTTTGTAGATTTAACTTTTCTCAATAAATAGTAAAGACCTTCATAATTTTCTATGAAGGTCTTTCTATATAATATTTATTATTTTCTTGTTTTATATATAACTATTAACCCAATAATAATAAATATTGCTGCTTTAATAAATACAGATATAGTATTAAATATATAATTATACCCAAAGTCTGCAAAGTAGAATCCTGCATTTTGAAGCGCCTGAGATATTCCAAAGAATACAAGTACTACTCCTACTATCTTAAAGAATAGCTTAAATTCTTTTGACTCTCCTTCAAAGAATCCAAAGCCTTTTCCTTCTCTAAGTGCGAGTAAATCTAAAACTGAAAACACTGATAGTAATAAAATCAATGTATTTACTAATTGCATATTTAAAAGTCCATTTATAAATATACCTGCTAGAAATGTAATAAATAACTTCATACCTTTATCAGTATATCCTTCATATATATGTCCAAAACCTGGGATAATTGAAAGTATTATTCCTAATAAATTTTTATTTCTTTGAGAGAAATTAGTTTCCTCTTCTAAATTAATAATTCCTCTATTTATATAGTCTGCTGACATAAATGCATCCACTGCTGAAAACACCCATACAATAAATGCAAAATGATCAAATAAATTGTTTATGCCTCCAAAAAAATTATAATTCCCAAATCCATGCTCTCTGCCACCAATGGATAAAACCATAGTACTTAATAAAAATATTATTCCTCTATTATAAAGCCCTAAATAAAAATGGCCTCCGCCTGGTAACAGGGAGTATATAAATGCCTTGCCCTTACTTTTCATACTTATTACCTCCTTTACTTTATATATTTATAATAGTTCTATTTTCTTAATAAAATTATATATATCACCTTAAGTTTTTCTTAATATAATATATGATACAAAAATCACACAGAATTATAGCCTAGGTAAACTAACTATTACCTAGGCTATAACTTATGTTCAAAAATTAAAAATGTGGATCTATTTCATCCCTTTGTATTCTTTTTAAATCTTTTAATCTTAAATGAGTTTCTTCCATTATTTTATCCCAACTCTCACCTGCTATTAGTTTTTCTTTTGCTATTTTATATAATTCTTTTTCCTTCTCATTAAGCATACAATCACTCCTTTATTATTTATCAGATTTATTTTTCTCAATAATTATAATTTTATAATTTAAAATTTAATGTTGTTTATAATGCACAAAATGTATTGTATATTTGACATTTTGAATTATATATAATACAATTTATTTATACCAATATTTAACTGGAGGTAATATACGAAATGGCTAAGCCTAAAATATTCAAAACTAATTTGAAGGTTTTAAGAGCTGAAAAAAATATAACACAAGAAAAGCTTGCCGAAGATATAGATGTGTCTAGAGGAACAATATTAGAAATTGAACGAGGCACTTTTAATCCATCATTAAAATTAGCTTTTAAAATAGCTCAATATTTTGATAAAAGAATTGATGATATCTTTGAATTATTACAGGAGGATATGGAAGATGAATAAGTATTTAGTAATCATAGGACTTGCAATTATTTGTATTATTGTTAACTTCGCTGTGGAATTATTTATTAAAGAAAAAGACGAGAGAGAAACCCAAGCTTTCCTTGACTCTCTTAAACTCACATGTATATTTACAATTTTTATTTTTGGACTAATTATAACTAATAAATTAATTCACTCTGTCCAAACATTTGACGTAAAAGAGATAGGCTGGATTCTTATTTCAAGTTCGCTTATTCTTTTATTAAGTTATCAAATAAAAACTAAAACCGATTTTAGTTTTCCTAAATTAATTAAAATAAACAAAACAAATAAAAACAGTATTAGGATATCTTTATATATATTTTCATTTTTATTTTTGGCTTTTGTTATCTTTGCAATATATATAAATAGCAATTCTTATGCTCTATACTTAAAAAGTATATTAGGAACTATAGCATATATTTCTGTTTCGATTGTGCTATATATATTAGCATTCTTAAAAAAGAATAAAATATTTTAAAATAAAAGACTTAAGGCATAATAAATACCTTAAGTCTTTATTTTATTTATTCACCAAAAACATTTAATGAAAAACCATTTTCTAAAACTTTTTTAGCATATTCTTTAGCACCAAAGAGTGATAAATCTTTATAGTTTCCACATTGAAATTCATTTCTTGCTGGAATTTCATCTGCAACTAATACTTTTTTAAGTGCCGCTTCTAAAGCTGGTTTAACTTCTGCTGGTTCTCTATCTCCCCAAACTATTAGATAAAATCCTGTTCTGCATCCCATTGGAGATAAATCAATTATTCCATCTAATTCTTCTCTTAATAGTCCTGCTAAAAGATGTTCTAATCCATGAATTGATGCAGTTGGGATAGCTTCCTTATTAGGTTGTGTAAATCTTAAATCGAATTTAGTAACCTTGTCTCCTAAACTACCATCTAAAGTCTTAGCCTTTCTAATATAAGGTGCCTTTACTATTCTATGATCTAATTCAAAACTTTCTACTTTTTCCATTTTGTTTCCTCCTTTAAATAACTGCCTTTTCATTTAAGGTATTAATTATAGTTCCTATATTCTCTGTTATTCTTCTTGCTACTAATGGATTATTCATGGTATATAAGTGTATACCCCTAACTCCTGATGATAATAGATCAACTATCTGCTCTACTGCATATGCTATTCCTGCATCTCTTAAAGCTTCAGGGTTATGCTCATATTTGTCCATCATTCTTAAGAATTTAGCTGGTAACTGTGCACCACAAAGGCTACTAATTCTCTCGATTTGCTTTTTATTCACTACTGGCATTATTCCTGCCTCAATAGGAACATTAATTCCTTCTTTATCTGCTCTCTCAAGAAAATTATAAAAGATTTCATTGTTAAAAAACAACTGATAAACTAAGTGTTCAGCACCATTATCTACCTTTTGCTTAAGTCTCTCTATATCAAGCTCTAAATTCCTGCATTCTATATGGCCTTCCGGATAACAAGCAGCACTAACCCCAAAATCTCCTTGATCTTTAATGTGTTTAACTAATTCATAAGCATATGAAAATTCCCCATTATTAGTTTGACCCATTGGAATATCTCCTCTAAGTGCAAGGATATTATTAATATTATTCTTCTTCAAGTCATTTAGAATATTATTGATATCTTCTTTTGTAGATCCAATGCACGTTAAGTGTGCAAGTGCCTCAATACCATATTTATTCTTTATTAGTGAAGATAATTGAGTAGTTTTATTATCTACAGTACTCCCACCAGCTCCGTAAGTTACTGATATAAAGTCTGGTTTTAATTCCCCAAGATTTTCTAGTGTTGTGTATATTGTTTCAAGTGAAGATGTAGTTTTAGGTGGAAAGATCTCAAAAGAATAAACTACCTTTCTACTTTCAAAAATATCCTTAATAAACATATAAATACCCCCTTAAAAAAATAAAAACCTAAAGGATATTACCTTTAGGTTTATATAACGCGATTTCCCCAAATAATATCCTTATCTTCCAGTTAAACACTGCAGGAATTAGCACCCACTAAGTCAAATGATAACTTATAGGTTGCTGGGTTTCATTGGGCCAGTCCCTCCACCACTCTAGATAAGTTTGAATAAATTATACACTATGATGGTAATATTGTAAATATTTTTTTATTACAATAATACTGATATAATATACTTATTACTTAACTACAGGAAGGGTTAATATATGAGCGAAAATAATAAACATAAAGGTACAGAAGGCACTAAAGGTTCAAAAAAAGTAAACATTAAACTACTATTAAACAGCTTTGCATTATTATCAATATTAATCATAGTTTATTTAGGTGGAGTTATGAGTGAAAGCGTTGCAACAGATACACCTATAGATTCTATTACAAAAACTACGTCTAAAAAATTCGATGATAAGTCTATAAAAGTTGATAAAATAATATCAACAAGCGATAATATAATTGGTTTTTATGAGTCCCAAAATTCAACTGGTATTATTGAATTTGATAGGCATAAATTCCTCTATAATAGGTTTGTTCCTACTAAACAATATGAGTCAACTACTAAAATTAATACTCAAACTATAGGAAAATACTTTATTGTATTTGGAGATTTTTCAAATACTAATGTTAGTAAAATCAAAATAACCTCAAATTCAAAAACAGAAGAGGCAGAAATATCAAATGGAAAAGATTTTGCAGTATTTAACCTTGCAAGCGAAAATTCAACTGCTACCTACGTGTTGATAGACAAAGATGGAAATACTATTTCTGAAATTAAATAACAGAAATATATGTCTAATTATAAAGGGAATTCAGTATTTACTGAGTTCCCTTTTTTAACTTAATCTGTTTTTTTATTTTCTTTTAAAGCTTTCTCAATTCTATCCATAGCCCTAACTAAAGTATCTCTTGTACATCCAAAGTTAAGCCTTAAAAATCCTTCCTCGCCAAAATCCTTTCCATCTGAAAGAATAACTTTAGCCTTTTTATATAGAAACTTATATGGATCCTTAATACCTGTTTCTCTAAAATCTATCCAAAGCAAATACGTTCCTTCCACCGGAGTTAATTTTAATTCTGGTAGTCTACTTTTAAATTCTCTCTCTAAAAATTCTAAATTACCTTTTAGATATTCTAGTAATTCTTTTCTCCAAGACTCTCCATTTTTATATGCTTCTTTACATACTACATAGTTTAAAACTCCTGGATGTGGCAGCAATCCTTCTGAAGCTCTTAGGAACTTATTTCTTAATTCTGTGTTTGGTATAACCCCAAAGGCTATTGGTATTCCCGGTAGGTTATATGTTTTTCCTGGACTCATAAGAGTTATGCCTTGAGATACTTTATCTCCTAGTGACACTAACGGTATGTGCTTTCCCTCAAATATAAGCTGACAATGTATTTCATCAGAACATAGGATTAGCCCATGCCTTTCACAAAATTCTGCTAAATCCCCTAACTCCTCTTTAGAAAAAACTCTTCCTACTGGATTATGTGGATTGCATAATATAAATAGTTTAGTATCTTCTCTTATTGATTTCTCCATTGCTTCAAAATCAAAAGTATATTTACCCTGTTCTCTCTTTAACGGAACTTCTATTACTTCTCTATTAACATTTACAGGTGCTTTTCTTATGTTAGGATATACAGGTGTATTTATCATTACAGAGCCATCAATCATTTGACATACTACATTTATAGTTGGCACAATACTTGGAAGCCACACTATCCAAGATTCTTTTATCTCTGTGTTATATTCTTTTTTAAAATATTCTACTATAGTTTCTACTAGCTCTTTATCAGGTTTCGTGTATCCAAATATACCATGCTCAATTCTATTTTTTAAAGCCTTTATTATGGGTTCTGGAGATTTAAAATCCATATCTGCAACCCACAATGGAATATAATCCTCTCCGTACTGGTCCCACTTATAGCAAGATGTATTAAACCTTTTTATATCTTCATTAAAATTAATTCTCATAGAAATTCCTCCCTTTAGATACTAAAATAGTCTTTTATATAAAATTAGAGTTGAGATTTTATATAAGTAAATCTCAACTCTAGCTATTTTTAAACTTTAACAAATAACAATACTATTGATATTATGCTTAAGCACATACTAATTGCACAAATATATAAAACTATTTGATTTGTAGTAAGTCCTTTTTCTTGAAGTCTAAAATGTATTTGGCTTCTATCTGCCTGATAAATAGGTTTGCCTTCCGCATATCTTTTAAATATTACAAATATGTTATCAAAGATTGGTACACCTAATGCTAATATTGGAATAATTAAGCTCATAACCGTAGCTTGTTTAAATGCTCCATCTAAAGCAATTATCCCTAGAATGAATCCTAAAAAGTTAGCACCTGAATCCCCCATAAATACTTTTGCTGGATGCCTATTATACTTTAAGAAACCTAAAATAGATCCAACTAATATAATACACATCATAGCTGATTCTGGTTGTCTCATGGCAAGTGCCACAACAAATAAAGTTGTTGAAGATATTGTAGACAAGCTGCCTGCAAGTCCATCCATACCATCAGACCAATTTATTACAGTAGTAACCCCAAATATCCATGTTATTGTAAGAATAAATTGAACCACCACATGCAATTCTACATATTGTCCATTAAAAGGATTTGTAAATCCACTAAAAGCTATTCCACTTCTATAAACTAAAATAGCAGCAAGTATTTGTACGATAAACCTAGGATATATAGGGAATTCTTTTCCTCTTGTTTTATAGAAATCGTCTATTAATCCAATTAATAGGATACATAGTGACGCTATAAAAACAGTAATCTTTTCCTTTGTAATAAAATCTCCTACAAACACAAAATACATAACGAAAAAGCCTATAAACATCCCAACTCCTCCGCAAAGAGGTATTGGTTCCTTATGTTTTTTTCTTTCAGTTGGTTTATCTAAAAAATCATATTTTACAAATAACTTCATTAAAACAGGAATAATCAAATAAACTATAAATACAGCACAAGCTAATGCTATTCCATACTTCATATATAATCTCCTTCTAGGGTGTTAACTAAATCTTAAGTATCAAAATATACACAAATAACCCCTTTATTACATAACTAATGATAATTATATCTTTTATTCTATTTATTATCAATATTCATCATTTTATTCTATTGTTAAAAAATTAAAATAATATTTAAATATTCTATGTTTTCACTAATAAATCTTATGTCACTCAAAATTATACAACTCTGTCATTAAAATAATACCACAGAACAAGTAAAAAAAGATAAAATATTAGTTACAAAATATCAACATAAACAAAGCCTCATACATGCGCGGTCTTTTTAGCATTTATTTGGTTTTTATTAATCTCATATATTTCTCTAATAAATAATTTATAATTAACTGAACATACTAGGTGTGGAGGTGTTTTTATGAAAAAGAGTAATACAACTAAAAAGGATAAAACACTTGCTTCCCCAGCAACAACTGATTCGCTTGGAACATCTACTTCTGCTAATCTAAACGTTGGATTAGCTGGACCAGATGGTGACGATAGTACTTCACTTTTCCCCAGTTTTCATGAGGATAAAAACTGGTCTTCAAAAACTACATCAATTGATACAGATGACGACGATTAAAATTTACTTATTATCCGCACCTTCATATATTTTAGTTAATAAAAAAGTAGCAGAATAAATTATTCTACTACTTTTTTATTTATGCTTTTTGCTCTAACATAGCTTTTACTTTCATAAGTCTTGTTAAAGCACTTCTCTCATTTTCATCAAGTTTCATTCTTATATATTTTATTGTCTCTTCTAGTTCTGGTATTGTCATGAACTCAAGCGCATTAACTCTTCTTCTTGTTTTCTCAATTTCATCTGCCATAAGCTGGCAGCTCTTCTCTACTTCAGCTAGTTCAAGAAGCTTTGGTAAAATATCATACAGTCCTTTTATGGAGTCGTCTAGTTCGGAAGATGTACTTGCAAAACCATAAGGATATATACTTCCTGAATCACCTTCTAATTCTCGTTTAAAATTCATAACAGGAACATTTACACTCATGATATTTTTGCTTCCTACTTCCACGGATATACTCTCTTTTGGATAAGCAACAGCTTCTTCCAAAAATTCTGAACTCATAAGTGCTCTTGCCATTACAAAATCCTTTAAAGCACCATGTAATTCTTTTTCTACTTCTTTTCTTAGATTATTATTATGCTTTACCATGCTTATAAACTGCCTCATCAGCTCATCTTGTTTATCTTTTAAAAGCTTGTGTCCTCTAATTGCAGTAACGAGTCTCTTCTTTAGCTTAGTTAGTTCCATTCTGGTAGGATTGACATTTAATCTTGCCATAGATTACTCTTCCTCTCCCACGCTCATATACTTTTCAAGGTATTCATCTCTTATTCTCTTAAGCTCAGTTTTTGGTAATATCCTTAGAAGCTTCCACCCAAGGTCTAAAGTTTCCTCTATATTTCTATTTCCAGTGAAACTTTGAGATACATATTCTTTTTCAAAAGCCTCTGCAAATTTTGCATACTTCTTATCAGTTTCTGTTAAAGCTGATTCACCTAAAATAGATGCTAGTTCCTTAGCTTGCTTACCTTGGGCATATGCTGAGAATAATTGATTCATTGTATCTGCATGGTCTTCTCTTGTCTTTCCTTTTCCAATTCCCTTATCCTTAAGTCTCGATAAAGATGGTAAAACATCAATTGGCGGCATTATACCCTTCTTATATAATTCTCTTGAAAGAATTATCTGTCCTTCTGTTATATAACCTGTTAAGTCAGGGATTGGATGCGTTTTATCATCTTCTGGCATTGTAAGAATAGGGATTTGAGTTATGGAACCTTCTTTGCCTTTTATTCTTCCTGCTCTTTCATATATTGTTGAAAGGTCTGTATATAAATATCCTGGATATCCTCTTCTTCCAGGAACTTCTTTTCTAGCTGCTGAAACTTCTCTTAATGCTTCACAATAATTAGTTATATCGGTTAGTATAACTAATACGTGCATGCCTTTTTCATAAGCCAAAAATTCAGCTGTTGTTAGTGCCATTCTTGGGGTAGCTATTCTTTCTATAGCTGGATCTGAGGCTAAATTCATAAACAAAACAGATCTATCAATAGCTCCAGTTTTAGTAAATTCCTCAACGAAGAATTGTGCCTCTTCAAAGGTTATTCCTATTGCTCCAAATACAACTGCAAACTTTGTATCTGAATTTAAAACTTTTGCTTGTCTTGCTATTTGAGCTGCTAATTCTGAATGTGGAAGACCTGCTCCAGAGAATACTGGCAGTTTTTGTCCTCTAACTAATGTATTTAACCCATCTATCGCAGAAACTCCTGTTTGAATAAATTCTGAAGGATAATTTCTAGCTACTGGATTTATTATTTCTCCATTAATATCTAGGCGCTTTTCTGGAAGTATCTTAGGACCATCATCCTTTGGTCTTCCCATTCCATCAAATACTCTTCCGAGCATATCTTCAGAAACCCCTAATTCAAGTGGTTTTCCTAAAAATTTTGCTTTTGTACCCTTTAAGTTAATTCCAGCAGAACCTTCAAAAAGCTGTACCATGGCCTTACTTCCATTAACCTCAAGAACTTTCCCTCTTCTTTTTTCTCCAGTTTGAAGTTCTATTTCAACTAATTCATCATATTTTACCCCACTAACTCCTTCTACTACCATAAGTGGGCCAACTACTTCTGTTACTGTTCTATATTCCTTAAGCATTAAACACACCTCCTTCAGCAATAAGTGCATCTACAGCCTCTTTTAATTCTTCTAGAGTTTTATCTATCTTGCTTAATTCTTTTTCACTTACATATTTACTTCTTGCAATTTTATCTCTTATTTCTAATTCTAAAACTTTCTCTAGATATATTCCTTCATCTAATGCTCTCTCTGCTTCTTTATGGAAAGCTAAAACTAATTTTAACATTCTATATTGCTTTTCTAAAGATGCATAGGTATCTATTTCATGGAAGGCATTTTGTTGAAGATAGTCTTCTCTTAAAGATTTAGCTACTTCTAGCTTTAATCTATCTCTTTCAGAAAGAGAATCTATACCTACAAGTCTAACTATTTCTTCAAGGTTTGCTTCTTCTTGAAGTAATGCCATTGCTTCTGTTCTAAGTTCTGACCAATCTGAAGCTACATTTTCATTCATCCAGCTTCCCATTCTATCTAAATAAAGTGAATAAGAATTTAGCCAATTAATTGCTGGGAAATGTCTCTTATATGCAAGCTGTGCATCTAACCCCCAAAAAACCTTAACTATTCTTAATGTTGATTGAGTAACTGGCTCGGAAATATCTCCTCCTGGAGGTGAAACTGCTCCTATGGCTGTTACAGCTCCTTGTCTTCCTTCCTTACCTAAACAAACAACTTTTCCTGCTCTTTCATAGTAGTCTGCTAATCTTGAACCTAGGTATGCTGGATATCCTTCATCTCCTGGCATTTCTTCAAGTCTTCCTGACATCTCTCTTAATGCCTCAGCCCATCTGGAAGTTGAATCCGCCATTATTGATACTGAATATCCCATATCTCTAAAGTACTCAGCTATGGTTATTCCAGTGTATATAGAAGCTTCTCTTGCTGCAACAGGCATATTCGAGGTATTTGCAATAAGAACTGTTCTTTTCATTAAACTTTCACCAGTTCTAGGATCTTTTAATTCTGGGAACTCATTTAAAACATCAGTCATTTCGTTACCGCGCTCCCCGCATCCAACATAAACAACTATCTCCGTATCTCCCCATTTTGCAATTTGGTGTTGAACTACTGTCTTTCCAGCTCCAAATGGTCCTGGAACTGCAGCCGCTCCACCTTTTGCAACTGGAAAGAATGTATCTACTACTCTCTGTCCTGTAGTCATTGGCTCTATTGGATTAAGCTTATTCTTAAAAGGTCTTCCTTTTCTAACTGGCCATTTTTGAAGCATAGTAAGTTCTTTGTCTCCATCCTCTGTTTCTAAAACAGCTATTATTTCTGTTATTGTAAAATCACCTTTAAGTATTTCTTTTACTTTTCCACTTACCCCATAAGGAACCATGATTTTATGTAGAACTACAGGAGACTCCTTAACAGTTCCTAATATATCTCCAGCTTCTACTTTATCTCCAACTTTAGCTACAGGAGTAAACTCCCACTTTTTTTCTCTATTTAAACTTGGAACAGAAATTCCTTTTTTAAGGTATGATGAATTTGCTGCTTCCATAAATGCATCTAAAGGTCTTTGAATTCCATCAAACATAGATTCAATTAACCCTGGTGCAAGTTCTACTGATAAAGGTTCTCCAGTTGTTATAACTGGATCTCCAGGCCCTATTCCAGATGTTTCTTCATAAACTTGAATAGACGCCCTATCCCCTCTCATTTCTATGATTTCACCAATTAAGCCTTTTTGTCCAACCCTACATACGTCATATATATTAGCTTCATCCATTCCCTCAGCTACAACCAAAGGACCTGAAACTTTAATAATATTCCCGGTTTTCACCATTCAAAACCTACCTTCCTATAAAATATTAACGCCAACTGCTTTTTCCACATTATCACTTATTCTCTGAAGTCCTATATTTAAGGTTCCTTGATTACTTGGAATTAATATTATTGAAGGAAGCGTCATCTTATTATATCTTTCAATAGTTTCTTGAATATCCTTTGCAATCTGTTCTGTTATAAAAATAATCGCATAGTCACTCATCGCTAATCTATCTACTATTTTCCTAGATTCTTCCTTTCCCGTTACTGGAAAAACATCTATTCCTAATGCTTTAAAGGCTAAAACTGAATCCTTATCACCTACAACTCCAACCTTTTTATACATAAGCTTCACGCAGCCTTTCTTTAATTAATTCTTCAGAGATGTTATTTAGTTTACCAACCATAATAATTCTAAGTAATTTTATTTCCGTTTCTTTAGCATAAATGTAGGCTATAATTGGCTCTAATCCAAAACTTACATATTTAGCTTTTTTCATTAATTCCATAATATAATCTTCACTTAATTTTTCGAAAACAGTTGAAGTTCCTTCTTTAACATAGGACTCTATTCCTATTTTTAAAATATCTTTATAATTCGTGTAGGAAAGCTTTGTACTTATATTTTCTGGTGCATCAGTTAATAAAGAAAATAATTTATCCTTATCTATACTTCCACCTAAAATCATTACATTTCCAAAGAAATCTCTTCCCTTATTTTGTTTTCTTACTCTTAATAATGTTTTTAGATTTGTAAGGTCTATTAAGGAAGTGATATAACTGTGAAGAAACTTATCTCCAATTTCTTTATCTAATTCTTTTAATTCCTCATATAATCCCTTATCAAATATAATGTCTATATTTTGAGGATCTTTTTTCTCCTCAAAATCTTTAATGACACTTTCTAATGTTTTTCTCATTACTTTGTTAAAATCTCTATAGTATTCTGTTTCTATATAATTTTTTAACTTTGTTAATTCTACCCTTCCCACAGGTATTAGAATGTTTGAGAAATCTTTATTTAAATATTTACCTTTAATTAAAACTTTTAGATTATGATAATCATATTTAATGCTCATCACATCAACAATTGATCTAACTGGGCTAATTTCATATATTGATTTATAAACCCTATTAAGTTCTATACTTAGTATTTCTTCATAATCTTCAAACTTTTTTATATTTCCTAAAATATTTGAATACTCAGTTTCTCCTAGAAGTTTAAAAACTTCATCTTTTGAGGAGGCTTCACTCATTCTTTCAAGCTTTGTTCTATCAAGGAGCCTTGTTTCTAATACCCTAAGTCTAGGTATAGCTTGGGTAAATATCATTGGATCCATTCCTTACCTCCTTAATTAAATAACAAGTTAGCCACTTCATATTCTAACTCATCTTTTTTTGAGGAAATTAAAGCTTCAAAGGTATTATTTATTTCAACTCCATTTTTCTCTAGTATATATCCACCTTTGAAATTTCCTACCTCTGAGCTAATTGTTAGTCCATCTTTTTTCCCTCTTGCTTTTAATATATTATTTATTTCATTTATAAAATCTTGTTCTATAACTTTCTTATTTTGTTCGTTTAAAATAACCACTTCATCCCCAGTAATATCAAGATTAAGAATTGATTCTTTAAAATAATTTTTAAAAGCATCAAGATTCATATTACATAGCTCCTCTAAGGCTTTTTCAAAAACTTCATCCATAACTTTTTGTTTTACAGCTAGTTTTTCATTTCTTACCTTCAAAAGTGCATTTGATATAATTCTCTCTTTTCTAGCTTTACTTTCTTCTTTTGCCTTATCCAAAATGACTTTTTTGATTTCTTCTGCTTCTTGTAATTTTTTTGATAGTATCTTTTCACCTTCTAAATTAGCAGAAGCTATTATTTCTTTTTCTTTTTCTCTTGCTTCTTCTAAAATTTTTCCAGTTAAATTTTCTATGTTAGCCATCTATGCTCACTCCAAACTATTTTATAAATAGTACCATAAATAATGAAGCTACAAAGCCTAAAACTGCATAGGTTTCAACCATAACAGCATATATTACACCCTTCATTACATCATTAGGTCTTTTTGCAAGTATTTGAATTCCTGCAGCTGCAACTTTTCCTTGAGAGATTGCAGATCTCCATCCAGCTAAAGCTACTGGTAGACATGCCATAAGATACTTTAATCCTAATTCAAACCCTGGAGCATCTCCTCCAAATATACCAATCTTGGTAAATAGTAATAATGCAATAACAAAGCCATATAAACCTTGTGTACCAGGTAGTGCTACTAATATAAAAGTTTTACCAAACTTATCTGGTTCTTCTGTCATTAATCCTGCGGCTGCTTCACCTGCAATACCTATACCTTTTGCAGAACCTATTCCTGCTAGCCCTACTGCTAATGCTGCCCCTAATAATGCGAATATTAATCCACCTTTGTCTATAAAAAATTCAATCCATGTCATAATAAACTATCCTCCTACTATTTTGTTATTTTAATAAACTTATCACTTAACTTAAATGGGGTGAACTTCTTTCCTCCCCCTTCATAGAACTTACTAAAGAACTCTAAATACTGTAGTCTAGCTGCATGTACATAAGATCCTAATGCATTTATTGTTAAATTAAATAAATGAAGTCCTACAAATAGAAATGGTGCTAGAATAAACTTAAAGGGTGATGGAATTAAACTAATAATTAGATTTAAAGCGTTTGCGATAAATCCTGTTGCTAGTCCAAGCGCAAGTAGTCTTGAATATGAAACTACATCACCTAAGTAACCTGTGATTCCGTAAACCCCATATACGCCTCCACCTATTTTTCCTCCAATAGTAGTTGCTGACCTTCCTTGAGTAAATAGTAAGGCTATTAAACCTCCAAAAAGAAGAATTTTCCCTAAAACACCGCCTATACCAAGTAGCATCAGTATTGCACCTATTAATGCTGCATACCAAGTTAATACATCATAAACAGCATCTTTTATAGCTCCAGATCTTATTAGTATATAAGCCTTTGTACCTAAACCTATGAAAATATGAATTATTCCAAATACTAATGAAATAATAAATATTTCTAATATATTATTGGCTGGGTCTAATAAGAATGGAATATTTATGCCAAAGTACTTAGGTAATAGATCTCCAAACCATGAACCATATATTGCTCCCCAAAATACAGTTGAAATTCCTGCAAATAAAAATAACTTAAAGGTTTTTCTTCTTTCCTTATCTTTTACTCTCCATAAGGCAAAGGAGGTTGCTATAACCATTATTAATCCATAACCAGCATCTGAAAGCATCATTCCATAAAATAAAAAATAGAAAATTGAAAGTATTGGAGTCGGGTCAATCTCTGAATATTGAGGCATACTATACATTTCAATTACACTTTCGAAATTTGAAGCAAAGGAGCCATTTTTAAGTTTTATTGGAACTTTTGGAGCTTCTTCTTCTCTTACTTCACTAAAACTAATATAATAATTTTCTCCTAAGGTATCCTCTATTAGTGAAACTAACTCTTCATTGGACTCTTCTGTATTCCAGCCATAGATTGCTACTGTTCTCCTAGTTCTAAGAAAATTATTATTTGCCTCTGCTCTAAGATGTAATGTATTAAAATATTCATATGCAATTTGTAATTCTGAAATCTTATCTACGTAACCGTATAAAGATTCCTTTATATTATCTTCTTCATTAATTAACCTTAGATAAGATGAATTTAATTCTCTTATCTCTTCCGTAGGATTTTCACTATAACTCACTTGAAAATTAGAAAAGCCACTATTTTTTAATAAATCATTAAGTGGCGAATTCTCTATCTTTTTTTCTAATGCAAAAAAGTAAACATCAGTGTTATCTCTATTTAAAATTTCATAATAAATAGGATTTTCAAGAGTGTTAATTGAATTAATCAACTCCTCCTCGTACTGCTTAGGAAAAGTTCCTAAATAACTTGAAGTATATTTTAATTCATTAAGATATTTAAATGGTGCATCAAAATTACTCCACTTCTTTAAAAGTGAAATTTCAGTTTCAATCTTAGTAGTTAAACTAGAAATTTCATTTAATCTTTCCTCTTTATCTTTTAACTCTTTATAATATCTTTTCCAAGAATTATCTTTCATCTGCTGAGCGAGGTCATTATAAGATATTTCTCTTTTATCACTTAGAAAGGAGTTTAAAGCTGATTCTTTTTTTGAGTAAGGCGTTATAAAGTCAATAGCAAATTTAATTTTTGACAAATTTTCTCCATACTCTGTATAACTTGAATCTGTAGTAACTTCAGATAATTCTTTTAAGGTTTCATCTTTCTCTTCTTCATTTTGAAGATTAATAAATTGAACACCTTCAAAGGTTTGAAGTCTTTCTAGTAGCTTTGATTTCTCAGACTCTAAGGCAAGCAAAGTAAATTTATTCATTTTAACTATTGCCATGAATATTCACTATCCTCTCCATAATTTCTTTTACAGCTTTAACCTTCTTATCTTCAGAGGTATTTAAAATTTCTAACTTATCACTCTCGCCTTTTTCTAAAACAGGCTCTATATCCTTTTCACCTTGTTTTTCAGCATTCTTAATTAAATTATCCCCTTGGTTTTTAGCCTTACATATAATTTCATCATATTTTTTTAAAGCTTCCTCACTAGCTTTAGTTATGATGTTTTTTTCTTCTATCTTAGCTGCTTTGATTATTTCTTCAGCTTCTTCTTCCGCTTTTCTTATATCTTGTAATGCGTCTAGTGCCAAATTATCACCACCTTATAATAATTTGCATGATAAAAAACAACCTTTTACATGGTATTAATTACTTCTTTAATTATGGCTTAATATGAACTTTTTGTCAATTGCATACAGACAAGCTTTAACATTTAACTAACTTCTATTATTTCCTCTGAATTCTCTTCGTTAAAAATTATATATTTATCTTTTTGTACGATTTCGTTATTCTTAACGTATTTCATTATGTCAATTGAAAACTTCTCAACATGATACCTTTTACTAGCATATATTTCTTTATAATCTAGCATTATATTTTTTTCTTCTTCCTTTGTTATTGTTCTATTTAAGAAATCTGGAAGCCACTTCTTCTTGTTAAAGGATAAATAATCAAACTTAATTATCTCTTTAAGTTCTGATAAATGCTCTCCATTTAGTTTTTCAGTATAAAAATCTACAAAAACCTTATAGTATTCTACATTCCCTATATTTCTGTTAAAATATCCTTTCTCTTCAAAGAACATTCCTAGCTCATAGTAGAAATCAAAGGGTGTTTCGAACATATTTACAAAGAAGTTAAGAATATTATAAAACTTTTCGGAGTTATAATATTTGTCTACCATCTCTTCAACCTTTTTTAATTTTATAACTTCATCGTAACTTAAAACTGAAGTTCTTAAGATCTCATAAGGTGGATATGGTGAATACTCCATTCCCCACTTTTCACTTTCATCTCTCATTAACGATCCTTTTAATAGCTTTAGAAAACCTAATTGCACTTTTTCTGGTCTTATCTCATAAACATCATTAAAGGATTTCTTAAAGGTTTCATAATCCTCATCTGGAAGGCCCGCAATTAGATCTAAATGTTGATGAATGTTTTTAAGCTTCATCATCTCTTCCACTTTTTCTTTAATTTCATTGAAATTTACAAATCTATTTATATTATTTAAAACTTTATTATCTGTAGTTTGCACTCCTACTTCAAATTGAAATCTTCCCTTTGGTGCTGTACTTAAAAGCTTTAATTCCTCTTCGGTTAAAATATCAGCTGAAATTTCGAAGTGGAATCTTGTATTGGTATCTGAATTAATTAAAAAGCTCCAAATATCCATTGAAAATTTATGATTACAGTTAAAGGTTCTATCAACAAATTTGACTAGTTTAACCTTATTATCCATGAAAAATTGAAGTTCTTTTTTAACTCTGTCTGCTGGTAAAAATCTTACTCCATGAATAGTTGAACTTAAACAATATTTACAACTAAACGGACATCCTCTGCTTGCTTCATAGTAAACTATCTTATCATGTATAGTATTATCATTTTCTTTATATGGAAAAACAATTTCAGACATATCCATTAATGGTCTTTCCCCATTAAAAAATACCTTCTCATTTTCCTTATAATATAATCCCTTAATATCTTTTATGTCTTTTTCTCCAAGTTTAAACAACACAAAATCTCTGTAGGTTTTTTCTCCTTCACCAGAGATTACATAATTTCCGTTATGTTCTTCTAGAAACAACTTACTATCGTAGGTAACTTCAGGTCCTCCAAATAGTATTTCAATATTTCTATCTACTCTTTTTATAAGCTCAGTCAATCTTTCAACGTATTCTAAATTCCATATATAAGTAGAAAAAGCTACTACATCTGGTTTTTCCTTTATAATTTCTTCTAGTATTCTCTCTATCTTATCATTTATTGAAAATTCCCTTATAATACCTTGATAATTTAAGTCCTCTGTAAATGTCTTTAAGTATCTCACCGCCAAATTGCTGTGAATGAACTTTGAGTTGATCGCTGTTAATAATATCTTCATCTGTATTTCTTCCCTTCTTCTTCGCCTTGATAAAAAATATGTCTTCCCATTCTCTAGTTTCTAGTATATCACAATATTTTTCAAGAACTTTTTTGCTTTCATCTGCTGACCATTCCTTAAGGAAATTACCATCCTTTATAGAAAATTCCTTAGACTTATCTTCTGGAAGTATTACTCTTATCTTATTTTTATATACTTCATTCTTTTTCTTTACAATATCCCATATATATAGTTCCCCCTCCTCCTTTATAAGAGGGTAAATTTCACTCATTAATTTATGTCTTTCCCTATTACTATTTATTTTTCCTAATGAAAAGAATAGGATACATGTATCATAATTTGAATTTATTATCTCTCTGGATTCATCTACAAAATCTACTGCAACTTCACTATCTAGATATTTCTTTATATTATAAATAACTCCATAATTTTCTCCTCCTACATCTAAAACATCGCCCTTAAGTTCCATATCTTTTAGATTCAAAACTATTGTCTTCTCCATAATAACCTCCTGGTAAATACTTACATATATATTTTCTATAATAAAAAAAGAATTCCTTCAAGCAGAAGGAATTCTATGTTGTAAATTTCTATTTTGCAAATTTTTATTATAAAAATCAAGTAAAAAGCCAGCAGTAGTTTTTTGAGCTCTGGACAATATATCCGCAGCAATTAAGTAATATCTTTCTTCTTTATTTTCAATTGTTCTATAAATCTCATGAGTGGAATTAGCAAAAATTGCGTTCTTTTTTATATAATCCCTCACACAATCATTTCTGATTATACCAACTTCTTGAGTAAAATCATAATCATTAAAGAGTTTTGATATAATCCATAATTCAAATTCTCTATGTTTCTTTAACAATTTATTATTAACATGATGAGGAACTGTTGAGTCTTGTAATAGGTGACAAGCTGCACCTAAATAGAATAATGCTTTTTCAAGTTCACCTTTTTTTAAATGCTCTAAAGAAATCTTATGATATTTTTCGCATTCACTTAAAGCGTTTGATAATCCATAAAGACCCTTTTCCTTCTCATAATGGAAGAAGTGATTTGAGCTTTTAAAATCACTATCTGCCCATTTTACTCCAGCATTTAATTGTCTTATATGCTCTTTATAAAAACTCCAAGCTTCCATCTCGCCTTCGTTATGAAGAATCTGTATACTTTGAATATTTATAAACTTATGAATTATACAAGTAGTTTTTACAGCTACCTTCTTTATTGGATTTACAGCAAAAAATACTCCTCTTACAACTCTTCCATAAGCATTTTCTATTCTTTTGACCAATCTATTTCACCTCTTTTGTTAATTTAAGCTTTATGATTATTGTTACTATAAATATTAATAGTATGAATGTAATTGTCATTAACAATTTTTTTGAGAAAGAAATGGCATTTTGATTATTCTCTTTAAATACTTGAAATATAGTCCCTTGATTTTTTTCTAGCATTATAACTCCAGTATTATCAACTTTTATATCATTAATTTCTCCATTTCCTTTAAGGGATATATATGAATTCAATACTCCCTCTTTACTTAAAGTAAATACCTTATTCTCTTTTTTGTCAAAGAAAATAATACTATCCTTTGGGAAGATAATTTCATTTTTATCTATTGCTAAAGCTGTCAAGCTTGAAAGATTCTTGCTTTGAAAAAATGGTGCTGGAGGATTTTTACTAGGATGAATTGATAATAATAGCTGCGTTTTCTCACTATCTTTATCCCCGAATCTAGATGAATCAACTGAATCTCCACCTGAAAAATCTGGCCATCCATACCACATATCTTTCTCTATCTTATAAACATAATCAACATCTCCATATATAGGCCTAGGCTTTACTGGCTCCATTCCTCCTACTACTGCGTATATTTCACCTTTTGAATTAAAATCAATACCTTCTATATTTCTTATTCCCCATGCATAAAGTCTTTTATTCTTATTACTTAAGTCATAATATATTATGGACGCATTTCCTGGAAAAACTCCTTTAACAACTTCATTTTTTTTGGTCTCAGTTCCATATTTAGCAAATGCACCAGTTTGATCATAATTTATACCACTTAAAGTTATATCTAGTGGAGTTTTATCATAAATACCTGCATCTTTAACTAATTCATCATCTGATACAACACCTGAATTAGTGGCTGCTCCAATAGTAACATATATTTTATTATCTTTTAAAACCAATTTACTTTCATTATATTCACCCGTATTAGGAAGATTATTCATTAAGGTTTCAACTTTTTTACTTTCTATCTCAAGCTCCATCAATGAGCTGCCTGAAACAAAATATAGTTTTCCATCTTTATATACTATTGAATATATATCTAGAGAAGAATCCTCATATAATTGTTTCTCATTTCCATCTTCATTTATTATTTTTATTGCACTTTTAAAAGCTATATAGATATTATTATTTTCATCTTCACAAATAGCTTTTGCTCCTTGCTGTCCCTTTGCTATTATTTTATATTCATATCCATTCGACACGGATAATTTAACTTTCTCTCTCGATATCTTATAGATAAAAAAAGTACCCACAGAAATAACGCAAGCTAATAAAATCAATGTAATAAATCTTTTCATTCAAAATCCCCCTAAACCCTAATAGAGATTTAAATTTAAATATCTGTAAACCCCTTTACTAATTTATATTTTGTAAAGTTAAATTTGATTACTATATATTTAGGTGAATTATGTACTATTTTTACAATTATTAGAATATGTTAATATTGATATTTTTAGGGGGTATTAACATGCGCAAAGATAGTTTCTATAAAAATTCCTTTATTTTAACCTCTTCCAATATAACGACTGGGGTTCTTGGTTTCATATTTTCAATTTACTTATCAAAAAAACTAGGACCTGAGGGAGTAGGTTTATATGGTTTAGTTATGCCAGTTTACAACTTATTTATTGGGCTAATGACAGCTGGTATAATCGCTGCAATATCTAAAGTTTCTGCCCTTTATCATAATAAGGGAGACTATCCAAACCTAATTAAAACCCTTAGAACTGTAGCTTTTTTTAATTTAATATGGGCTGCTATCATAGGATTATTAGTTTTTGCTTTTGCTCCTATGATTGGTACATATGGAGTTCATGATGAAAGAACCATAGATGCTATAAAAATCACTTGTCCAGCTATGTTTTGCATTGCTGTCTCAAATATTTTAAAGGGCTACTTTTATGGTATATCCAAGGTTACCATGCCTTCATTTATTGATATATTAGAAAAAGCTATGCGTATTTTTGTTTTAATAGGATTAATATACTTATTTAATGCTCAAAGTCTTTCTGCCCTTGTTACAGTTGCTTATTTAGCCTTATGCATTGGTGAATTTCAAAGCTTAGCATTGCTATTTGTTTACTACAAATTCACCTTAATGGGCGTAAAAACCACTGGGGGGAAAACTGAAGGTAGAGCTCAATTATTATTTGACGTACTTTTTGTTTCAATACCATTAGGTGTAAATGGATTTTTAACATCAATTTTTTCAACAATTTCAACCTTGATTGTTCCTAGAAGACTTATGGTTGCAGGTTTTACCTATTCTGCTTCCTTATCATTAATAGGTAAGTTTAATGGAATGGCTTTTGTTATAGTAACCTTTCCCATTATAGTTATTGCATCCATTAATTCATTGCTTATTCCTGATTTATCCCAAAGTCTCCATAGTAAGGAATACTTCAATGTTTATAGAAGGATAAAACAAGTTTTAATTATTGCCTTCTTATTAGGCCTATGTACTTTGTTAATTTGTCAAACAATCCCTGACCTATTAGGTGAGATGTTTTTTAGTAGAGATGATCTTGGCTCTTTTATTAGAACTGCGTCAATTTGCACTCCAATTCTTTTTCCTGCAATCACAATGTTTGGAATATTAAATGGGCTTGGTAAGCAAGGAAAGATATTAAGAAATTCATTGATAGTTGAACTTATAGAAATAACTTCACTTTTTATACTAACTGCAATACCTTCAATAAATATTTTAGGGGTTGCAATTACTAATGTAATTACTGCAACTGTTGGTTTATCACTAAATCTTTACGAAGTAAATAAAAGCATAAAACTAGATTTATCAATAAGTAATATTGTAATTTTATTGTTATTTTTTGTATTTGCCTTATTCAGCTTAAACCTATTCTTAAGGGTAGTGCCTTATGATGGAGCTATGTTTAAAACTCTTACTACAGTAGGTTCATGCGTTTTCCTATTCTTATTTTTACTTTTTGCAAATAGAAAGTTACAGGAGGATTAACTATAAGCTATTATCTATATTAAAATTTTTACCCTCCAAAAAAGGATGTCTTAAAATTATCTTTAAGACATCCTCTTTTAAAAAGTTTTTATCTAAGTTTTCTTTTCATAAATCCAGGAATAACTTTTAACGCTTTTGGAGATATTCCCTCAATATCACTTTTCCTTATTCCTTTAGTCATAATCATTAGATATAGATAAATAAATCCTCCTAATGCTATGTATACAAAAGTTAATAAGGTTATAACTATTCTATTAGATGTTATAGCGTGTGGTAATAATAATAAAAAGAACTTGTCTAATCCAAATAAGACTAAGGACATTACCACGGATGCAAATAGTGGTTTAAGTGCTAATCTTATTAGTGGAATTTTTACTCTAACTGTTTGTTGTAGTTTTCTATGGTTCATAACAACAGGTATTACAAAGCATACAAATCCACCAATAACTGCTCCATATATGTTTATGCTTTTAATTCCAATTAAAATGTAGTTAGTTACAATCTTACCTACTATTCCAAAAAACAAGCTAAGTAGCAGGAATTTGAATTTTCCCAAGCTTTGAAGAATTGTAATTTCTATCTGCGAAAGACCCATAAAAATAACTACAAATGCACCAAATATCATTAAGCTGCTTCCTCTAGAATTACCATAGAATCCAAGATAGATATATTCATTTAGAACAGATAATCCAAAGGCTGCTGGAATTGTAATTCCATATGTTAATCTTAAGGCGAAGTTAATTTTTGATTTAACATTTTTTCTGTCATTTAATATCACAGCTTTTGAGATAGCTGGAAGTACAGCTGAACCTAATGCAGTAATAAAAATCAATGGAACATACATAAGATTTTTATATTTACTTAATAAACCATATAATATATCCGCATTTTCTTTGGTCAAGCCTATGTGCATTAACCTACCACTTACATTTGACATATCAACTAAAGCTCCAAAATTAGATAAACCTGCACTTAAGGTTATTGGCAAACCATATTGTATAATCTTTTTTATAATCTTCTTATTAGATATCTTCTTGCCTGTAATTGGCTGTTTTATTGCTTCTCTACTAAAATGCTTAAATTCAAAGATAACCATTAAGTAAATACAAGCTACTAAGGCTCCTACAGAAGTACCTATTGTTCCTCCTGCACTTCCTAATGCTAATGAGTTCTTAACTAATAAAAATGCAAATAAAAGACTTACAAAAACGTTAATAAGCTGCTCCAACACTTGAGATGCAGCCAAGGAATTCATTTGATTTTTACCATTAAAGTATCCTCTATAAGCTACAAGGGTTGAAGATATAACAATTGTAGGTGACAAAGCTATTAATCCGTAGGTTATATCAGATTGCGCTTGTGCTGCAATTGGTTTTGCTAGTACTATTAATAAAATAGTAAATAAAAGGCCTACTCCTAGTAATAACTTTCTAGCAATCCTAAAAGCTCTTAAGGCATCCCTTTCTCTGCCTAAGGCTGAAAGTTCAGATACAACCTTACATATAGCTGGCTGCATTCCTGAATTTGCTACAGCATAAATGAATATAAAAACATCATAAGTTTTACTATATATACCATATCCCTGATCCCCTAAAATCCTTGTTAAAATAGGTACATATAATACAGATAGAATTTTAACTAAGAAACCTGCAGCTGATAAGACTGCAAAGCCCTTAGTGGTTGACTGTTCTTTCATAGATAAACCCCTATCTTATAACAAATTTAAAAACATCCACCTTTATCTTTTTAAACATTGGAGGTAAACTTTCAGCTATTGTTTTATTTTTTAAATAACTGAACTTTTCAGGTACATCCTTAAATATAACCTTATAGGCATATAAGAATTGATAATTTAACCCAAACTTATTATAAAAGAAATCATTTAACTTCTTATCTCCATATTTACTATCACCTATAATTGGGTTTCCTAAATGAGCTAAATGAGCTCTAAGCTGATGACTTCTTCCTGTAATTAAATCAATTTCAATTAATGAGTATGCACCATTACTTTGAATTGTTTTAACTTCCATTGCTATCTTTTTGCTATTAGGAATTCTATCATTATATATCTTGGAAACATTATTTTCCTGATCTTTTAATATGTATCCTTCATAAACCCTATCATTAATTCTTCCTTTAACTAAAGCTGTATAAAACTTTTTAACTTTTCTTTCTCTAATTAATTCATTAAGTATTTTTAAAGATTCAAAGTTCTTTCCAAAAAACACTATACCTGAAGTATTTCTATCTAATCTATTACATGGTGCAGGTGTAAAAGTAATTTCTTTCTCTGGTAGGTAGTCACCCTTCTCGTGTAAATAGCTTAAAACGTAATCAGTTAAAGTTGGCTCTCCATTTTTCTTATCTGAATGAACTAAAACCCCTGGCCATTTTTCTACTAATAACATATTTTCATCTTCAAAAGTTATTTTCATTCCACCAGAATCAACTCTTTGGAAGTTTAATTCTTTCTTCTTTTGGTCACTCTCTATATTTCTAATTTCAACAATATCCCCAACTTCAAGAGAATATTTTTCTTTTTGCTTTCTTCCATTAACCTTGACATCGCCTTTTCTTAAAGCTTTAAATATAGCGCTTAAAGGAACATCCTTTAATAACTTTCTAACAAACTTATCAAGCCTTTGTCCTGCTTCATTAGTTCCTATTTCAATTTTCACAAAATCAACTCCATAATTTATTTGTATAGGATATTTAATTTATTGCATATATTTAACCACTTTATACATTGCTTAAAGTGGTTAAATATGCTTTCTCCATTATACTAGATTAATCTTATTTTACACTCTTGTCAAATAATTAAATGCACTTTGGCATTGAATTGCAACACCTACCTGCAATGCATTTTCATCGATATCAAAAAGAGCATTATGAATAGGCTTATTTATTCCCTTTTCTTCGTTGCCTACTCCTAAGAAATAAAATGCAGCATTTCTTTCCATTGCAAAATATGCAAAACTTTCAACCCCCATAAAAGGTGCTGTCTGTTCATATATATTTTCTTTACCAATAATAGTCTCTGCTGATGTTCTTACTATATCCACCATATCATCATTGTTATATAGACATGGATAACTTTCCTCTACTTCGATAGTACAATCACCTCTAAAGGTACTTGCTATACCCTTAGATATTTCCTCAATTCTTTTTACAGCATATGCCCTATCTTCTTTTGTCATTGTTCTTATAATTCCTTTTAATTCAACCTCATCTGGAATTACATTTTGAGCAAATCCTCCATTAATACTTCCAACTGTAACTACTGCAGGATTAACTGGAGATATCTCTCTACTTACTAACGGCTGAAGGGCAAGGACCAAATGTGAAGCTATAACTATAGGATCTACAGTATTATGTGGTTCTGCTCCATGACCACCCTTTCCTTTAACTTTAATAGTAAAAGGATTAGATGCTGCATTAACAACACCTTTCTTAACCTTAATCTCTCCTGCTCTTAAGCTTTCATTAACATGAAGTCCTATAATCGCATCTACATGAGGATTTTCAAGTGCTCCCGCTTTAATCATAAATGGTGCTCCACCTATTGTTTCCTCTGCTGGTTCAAACAATAGCTTAACATTGCCATTTAGTGATTCCTTATGTTTATTTAATAATTTTGCAGCCCCTAGCAAAATTGTTGTATGTGCATCATGTCCACAAGCGTGCATTTTCCCCTGAACCTTTGATGAATATTCACAAGTTTTCTTATCTTGTATAGGCAGGGCATCTATATCTGCTCTTAATGCTATAGTTTTCCCCTCTTTGCCTCCTTTAATAGTAGCTACAATACCGGTCTTTGCTGCCTCCACAAAAGGAATTCCCTCTTTATTTAAAAACTCTTTTATAACCCTTGAAGTTCTAACTTCTTCAAAACCTAACTCAGGATTTTCATGAAAGTCTCTTCTCCACGCTATTAATTCTTCCTTAATGCTTATTGCTTCTTCTAAAAAATTTATCATTCATTTCCTCCTAAAAATTAATCCCAGAAAACTTTGATTTCATCCCCATTATTTAAAGTATCAGTATATGCAGCTTTTTTCTCATTTAAAACTAGATTTAAGCTTCCTTTAACTTGAGTTATATCAAAATTAATGAAGTTAAAAATGTCTACAAAAACATAGGATTCCTTACCAGTTAATTCAATCTTCTCATCATTCACTATTACAGTAATAGGATTTCCTTTTTTAACTTGTTCAGACTTCTCTTTAGCTGCTTCATTTGCAGCAACTTCATTATCTTTCACAACTTCTTCTTTTGAAATACGTTCCCCATCTAATATCTCATAATCATTCTCTAAAAGTTTACCATCTCTATATAAATTTATATCCTCATTGATTATGTATTTCTTAATTTCCTTTATTAACTTAGGATATATAATCTCAACATTATCTCCTTCATTTATATATGTATCAGGCGAAACTCTTTGATTATTTATTAGGAAAATAGGGTCTAAATAATAACTCTCACCATTTAAGTAAAAACTTTTTGAATCCACTTCTTTAATAAGCTCTATGCATTTTGTACTTGCATTTTTACCTTCTTTTGCAAATATCAGCTTAATATTATCTCCATTTTTTACCTTACTATCTAGTGTTTCCTCTTTTTCATTAATATAAACCTTAGCCTTTTCACCTAGTTCTCCGAAGGTTATTCTCTTACTTCCATTTAAGCTAAATCTTAAGCTCTTTCCATTTTTGGCCATTAAAACCTTAGGGTTTATACCAGCTTGAATCAATACATCCATAATCTTATGGTTATGTGAGTTAAATAAACTTATAGTTTTGTCATTTAGTAGTACATCTATGAAATCTCTTCCAGAACTCTTAAGTCCAACTAAAGCAATTCCAAGTACAGTTACTCCTTCTGAACCTAATTTATTATCCATTGGTATACATTGAGTAACTGATTCTCTTCCTCTTATTGCAACTCTTTGTAATGGAAGATTTAATTTTTCTGCAATAAGCTCATTAAGTAGTGGGGTACGTGCTCCTCCCCCAACTAAAAATAATGCTGAAGGAGATTTACCTCCATTTAATGCAATAACTTTAGATCCAACTTCCTGTGCCATCTTAGTAACAACAGGTCTTATTATATTTAATAAATGTTCCTTTGAAACACTATTTTCTAATCCAATAATATCTAAGTATGTAATTTCATCCTCAGTGTGAATTTTTCTTTTAATTACTTCTGCAGTATTAAAATCCACTAATAATGCTTGAGAAATAACCTCTGTAACTTCATCTCCAGCAATTGGTACCATTCCATAAGCAGAAATTGTTTCATTTGAAGATATTGCTATATCTGATGTACCAGCTCCTATATCTATTAATGCTATGTTAAGCAGTCTTAAATTTTGAGGAATAACAGCCTCCATGGCAGCTATAGGTTCTAAAGTCATATTTACAGCCTTAAGTCCTACTCTATTCATTACTCCATAAAGGGAATCGACAACTGAACGAGGTAAGAAGGTTGCAATTACATCAGCCCTAATTTGCTCACCCTTATGTCCTAATAGATTAGAAATACTATATCCATTTAAATAATAATTTTTAATGCTATATCCAACAGGATAAAGTTTTCCTGCTTTTTGATGATTTATCTTATTTTGTGCTTTCTTTATACCGTGCATTTCAAGACCTCTGATTATATCTTTAGAGATTTCTTCAGAAGGGTCTACTCGCTCTTCAACAGTAACTTCAAGGGTTTTAAGAAGTCTACCAGCTGCTGCAATGTATACATCCTTTAAGCTAATGCCTAAGTCCTCTTCTAAGGAATCCTTAACTTCTCTAACCTTTTTAGCTACTAATTCTATATCATGTATTTGTCCATCAAGCATAGCTCTTTCATCATGTTCTATGTACTTTTCAGCTACAACTGAAAATTTATCTTTAATTACCATACCAACGGTACCAATTACACTTCTTGTTCCTATATCTAATGCAAATATTAAATTATCTGAATTTATACCATCTATTCTCATATTAATTCATCTACTCCTTTATGATAAAGGCTCATATTCTCTTGAATATGAGCCTAATAAAATTATATTACATAATTTAGCATGTTTCAACATTGAAAGACTTTGTATTATATATACGCATCAACATATTTCACAAGTTCTGCTGGAGTCATTGGTTTACTAAAATAATATCCTTGAATATAATCACTGCCTAAATTTTCAAGAATATTTAACTGACTTTCTGTTTCAACTCCTTCTGATGTAACCGTTATATTTAAGTTATGAGCTAAATTTATCATAGTATCAGTAAAAGACACACAATACTTATCCGACTCAATATCACTAATAAAGCTCCTATCAATTTTCAAGTTATCTACAGGTAACTTTCTTAGATAACTAAGAGATGAATATCCTGTGCCAAAATCATCTATGGATATTTTAACTCCTTCATTTCTTAAATTTTCTAATATCCTTGAAGAATGAATAAAATCAGTCATTATTAATGACTCTGTAATTTCTAAGGTTAATGCCTCAGATGGCAATTCTGCTTCCTTAAGTAAATCCATAACCATTTTATCAAAACCATCTACTTGAAGCTGTTTTACTGATAGATTTACATTTACAGTTAAGTTATTTATCCCCATTATCCTCCAAGCTGAGCATTGACAAATTGCTTCCTTAAGTATCCATTCACCCATAGGAACTATTAAACCTGAAGTTTCAGCAATCGGAATAAACTCTAATGGAGAAATCATTCCTAAATCTTTATGTTCCCATCTTAATAAAGACTCAACAGTAACTAAATTTTTAGTATTACTATCTACAATAGGCTGATAAACTACATAAAAACCTTCAAAATTATTATTAACCGCACATCTCATGCTATTCTCAAGTTGAATTTGTCTGTGAAATCTATCATGATGCTCTTTAGAGTAAAAGGTATATCTATTCTTACCTTCTTGCTTTGATTTAAACAGGGCACTTTCAACATTTTTTAATATTGTTTCTACATCTTTTCCGTCCTTAGGATAACTTACAACCCCTATTGAAGTTGTAAAATAGTATTCATATCCCGATATGTTCCAGGTGGATTTAAATCTATTAAGTATTTTATTTAAACTTAAAATTATGTCATTCTTATCTTCCTGATGCACTAACAATATAAAAGAATCTCCACCAATTCTATACGAACTATAAGCTTCTAAATCTAGAGAACTTAAGAATTCAGATATTTCTTTAATTACCTTATCACCTAAATTACACCCAAAAGTATCATTGAAGTTTTTGAAATTATCAATATCAAACATGAATATTGAAAACTTATTTTCTCCTATAATATCATTATTAGTTAAATTATTAAAATCGTGCTCAAACTTTAATCTATTTGGTAATAAAGTTAGTTGATCTACAAATGCCATTTTAATTATATAATCTTCATAAGATTTTTTCTCTGAAATATCAATTATGGATCCTGCCATCAATAATGGTCTTCCTGCTTCATCATGTATACCTTTTCCTTTGCAATAAATCCATGCATATTCTCCATCATTTCTTAAGATTCTGCATTCACAAATAAAGTATTCATTCTCTCCATCTAAAAATTCATATATTAATTCTTTAACCCTATTTCTATCATCATCATGAATTAGTATATCAAAAGCTTTGCTTAATTCTTTTCTATTAAAACTATTAACATTATTTAATCCTACTAAGCTAATAAAGTCTTCTGATATGTTAAAGTAATCCTCTTCTATGTTCCATTCAAATACGTAATCTGCAGCTCCTTCAATTATGAGCTTTTTTGTTGTTTCATTATACTTTAATTGATCATATAAATCCTTTACAATTTTTTTAACTTTTTCTGCGTCTTTTGATCCAATCTTAATTAAATCAATTGCATTTTCAAAATTCTCTAAGTATTTCATATAATTATTCCTCGTATTATGCTAGATTACTTATAATTTTATCATATTTTTTGGAACTTACCAATATATATTATTAATTCCTTTAATCTTATAAACCTATAAAATATCAGCTTTTTCAAGGATTTTTTTCATTTTATTCCATCATAAAACAAAATATCCAATTACTATACAATGGGTGACAAAATTCTACATAAGAAAAATAGCTATATATTTTCAAATTTTACGAACTAATTAATTTTTCAATTAACATATCAAAATAGCATTTATAGTTATATTTTTGTATAATATTCATGAGGTGATATAGATGAATATTTTTACTAAATTAAATAAATTAACTAATTTAACTGCAAATGAAAAAGTATTAGTTAATTACATGGGGGAAAATCCAGAGAAGTTTATTAAAATGAGTGCAATTGAAATAAGTGAGACATGCTTCATTTCAGCTTCAACTATTTATCGCCTTTGTCAAAAATTAGACTTAGCAGGTTTATCCGAACTTAAGGTGCAAGTATCTGTATCCATTAATGAATATTTAAAAGAACAAAATTCTTTAGATTACAATTATCCTTTTAAGCAAAACGAAACTCAGCATCAAATAACTTTGAAAATGAAAGAATTGTATGAACAGACTTTAGTGTCTTCATTAAATTTAATAGATTTAGATCAACTAAGATTAGTTGTCAATGCATTAAAAGAAGCTAAACATATTGATTTTTATACATCTGCAGGAAATATATATTTTGCAGAAAATTTTAAGTTTCAAATGCAAGAAATCGGAACCTTCGTTAATGTTCCAATGGAAGAGTATCTTCAACGTTTAACAGCATCCACTAGTGATAAAGAACATATCGCTATAATATTTTCATATGAAGGAAGAGGAAAAATCATACAAAACATAGCAGAAATATTAAAGAAGAACAAAACGCCGATTATTTTGATTTCTTCTACTAATGAAAATCCACTAACTAAATATGCTAATTATAACTTATATTTAAGTTCAAATGAAAACCACTTTAATAAGATATCTTCCTTTTCAACAAGATTATCCTTGCTTTATCTTTTAGACTGCATTTATACATGCTATTTTGAACTTGATTACAATAATAATATTAAGTATAAGATTGATACATATAGGAAGATTTCGGAGAATAATAATTAAATTAATGAAACAATACTAATAACAAAATCTATTCTAGAAAGTAAACAAAGGTGCATGATTAACTAAAAAGCTAATTCTGCACCTTTTCTAAGTTTTATTATCGTTGCTCTTTTATTATTCCTGTTCTATATGCATCCAAAAGCCACTCTAAATCCCCAATTTGAATTTTAAGTTCCTCCCCAATATCTGTATCCCCAACTCGCTTTCTCTCAACTTCCTGTTCTAGCACTATTGTAGTTGAAAGAATATCTTTTTCTTCTTCAATAGCTTTTTGAGTAGATTCAAAAGGTTCATGTGATACTAGTAATAGCCCATATGAATTATATATTAATGTATAACCTGCTATTCCAGTTTCAGGTTGATATGCCCTTGAAAAACCTCCATCTATAACAAGAAGTTTTCCATTTGCCTTTACCGGACTCTCTCCTTTTTTTAACTTAACAGGTACATGTCCATTTATTATATGAGAAATTTTTGGATCTAACCCAAATTCCTTAAAGATCATATTACATGCATTCTCGTTATCTTCTAGTTCAAAATAGTAATTTTTCTTCTCTTGATGGGTTGCTTTATCCTCTATAAAATATCTTTCAAAGGTCGTCATCTTGTCTTTTCCGAAAAGAGGTGAATCTGCCCCATTCCACAGGTACCATATTATATCCATACCATATAGCTTAGCCTCTGGATTGTTTTCATAAAAATATCCTTCTCTTACTAAAATCTCTAATCTGTCTAAGTAATTTTTACCGTAGTATTCTTTACCAGAAGCTCCAATGGTTACTTTTCTAAAGCTTCCATCTTCATTTAGTGGAATACATCCATGGAATAGTAAGTTAGAATTATACTTTAAACACAAGTTTCCTTTTGCAAAAAGAAATCTAACATGCTTTTGAAGCTTTTCACTATTTAAAAAGGATGATTTAAGCTTATCTATAAGCTCTAGCTCTTCTGGGATTAATTTATATGGGTCATTAGGATTTATAGTTGGAAATTTACAATCCTTTAATTTATATATTTGACCATTCAAATTAATTATGCCTTTATCATAGTCTATCTTGTTTAATAGCAATCGTTCCTCCATCTTAAAGTATGGACGTCTTTTAATTATATCTCCTTCGAGCTTAAATTGTATGATAGTTATTGCTTTATGCATCTTTGCCATAAGTTTTACATCTTTATCATTGCAAGTATTATCATTTTCAAACCTAGGTTTAAAGAATTCGCACTTATCATCATTATAAAATTCCATGGCGAAGGTTGCTAATGGTAAAAGGTTGATTCCATAGCCATCTTCTATGGTACTTAGATTTGCATATCTTGCACTTGTTCTAAGAACTGTTGCAATACATGCCTCACTTCCTGCTGCTGCTCCCATCCAAACTATGTCATGATTCCCCCATTGAATATCAATAGAGTGATAATTTAAAAGAGTATCCATTATAATATCTGCTCCTGGCCCTCTGTCAAATATATCCCCTATTATATGAAGTCTATCTATTACTAGTTGTTGGATTAACTTTGATATAGCTACTATAAATTCTTTAGCTCGACCCACTCTAATTATGGTTTTTATTATTTCCTCATAGTATTTTTCTTTATTCATCTTGGCAGGTTGCTCATGTAGAAGTTCTTCTATAATGTATGCGAAATCCTTTGGCAGAGCTTTTCTTACCTTAGAACGGGTATATTTTGAAGATACATGTCTGCACATATCAATTAGTCTATATAGTGTTATTTTGTACCAATCTTCGATATTTTGCTGCTCTTTCAGTTCTAATTCTATTTTTTGCTCTGGATAATATATTAAAGTGGCAAGGCTTTTTTTCTCCTTTAGACTCAATATATTACCAAAAACATCATCAACTTTACGTTTTATAACTCCAGAGGCATTGTTCAAAACATGAATAAAAGGTTCATATTCTCCATGAATATCTGACAGAAAATGTTCAGTTCCTTTTGGAAGGTTTAAAATTGCCTGCAAATTTATAATTTCTGTACAAGCATCAGCTATAGTTGGATAACTATTTGATAGGAGTTTAAGATATTTTAGTTTGTCATGAAACTCTTTACTTGAATCTTCTTCAATATAAGACATAGCATTTCCTCCTAAGACTAAAGGCTAATTTAAAACTAAAATTAGTAATCATTTCATAATTTAATTCATATATAGAGTATACTATTTCTTTTATTTTTGCGCAATGTTATATACTTTAATCAAATAGTGTAGCACATATTTTCTTATTTATCATAAATTAATATGTTATAGTTATTTATTTTTCTTTTTAACCCATCTAATTATTAAAAATATAATGTATATTGAAGCCAATACAACATCACAAACAATTAATTGATCATTAGATATCACTGAAAAAATTTTAAGTTCCATACCAATTGCTAGTATAATTATAATACTTAACTGCATTGCTCTATTAACATCTATCTTTTTCATTTAACCTCCTTAATTAGTCATAGCTTAATATATTCATTTATGCTCATTTCTTAAGACATATTTTTTTACCTCAGTTCTAAACATCATTTTTCCACAATATTGACATACTTGAGAACTACCATCAACTATAAATTCAACATTACCACACTGTTTACTACAAACTGCATATGCAATATATATTTCTTTAGGAAATTTAATTTCTTCAGGTTCTTCTATATATTCATCAAGCTCATATCCTTCAAAGCCTTCGAATTTTGATCCCTCCATTTTATAACCCCCAATTAACTCATTTTCTCTAGCATATCTATCGTCTCATATAAAAATTCGCTTTTTCCGAAATAAAAATAAAAATCATGAACAATCTAAGATTTCTCTTAAACCATCCATGATTTCTTTATTTTTAAATTTCATTTCCTACAATCTTATGTTTTTTAATGTATCATATATAATTATAGCTAGCCCAGTTAATAAAACAATCCATATTCCTAGAATAATCCACTTATAAGCAAATTTTGTAAATTGATCATCATTATAATAACTATAACATTTCTTCTTTATTTCCCTTCTTTTTATTAGCATAAATACTCCCGTATAAAATAGTACTGCACCAGGGAAAATAAAATTCCAATCAAAATTGAAATCTGGATAAAAAGAATCTATAGAAATATCCAAACACATTATAATTACATATCCTATAAAAAGTTTCAGTCTAAGTTTCATTATTTTCACCCTACCTAAATCATAACTTAGATATCATATATTTTCTTTACTATTCTATACCAGTTGCATTTACATGGAGGATTACCTCTTCATAGCAGTTTAGCATATATACATTTTCAAACTCCATTCCTTTTACTCCATGTAAGAAATATATGAGGACTTAGAGATATAGTGATAAAGCCATTTCCATATTTAGTTTTATAAAACATTCCATACATTTAACTATTTTGATTATAGCATATTTTAAGAAGCACTCCCATCAAACTTTGCCCAAAATGCGTCCATTTTCTGTCCTTGGTACAAAAAAAAGAAAGCATCTGTCAACTTCAAATGACAGATACTTTCTTTGTAGTCACTGCATTATTTAGTTTATGCAGTGTATTCAAACATTAAAATTCAATCATATTCTTTGAATTACCTTTAAGAATCAAATCATTAGTAATTTTGTAGTCAGTTCTCCTGATTTATGCTTCGAGATTTAGTTATTACCTTTTACTCAGTGAAAAGAATACAAGATAACTTTGATGTATATCAATAAATCCATTTCCATTTTTAATTTTGTAAAACATTTCATACATTAAAATTATTTTGATTGTGTCATATTGGTTGAATAAAAAATCATGAACAGCTCAAGATTTTTCTTAAGTCATTCATGATTTAGTATATTTACTACAACTAAATTTTAGAGTTAAACCTATTTATGAATAGAATTATATAATATAAATAATCCAAAGATTGCTAATATCACATATAACATTATAGCTGGAATAACAAATTGTCTAATTCTATTTGAGTCACCGCTTTTAATTACAATTCTATACCCAAATATGGTTAATGCCAATATAAGTTCAATAAATGCTACTGCAAGTATAATGAGTTGTCCACTATCACTAATTCCAATGTAATTCTTTCCGATCACTAATAATCCCATTAATAAACCAAATATTAATGCTGCGATTATTATTTTTTCTTTGTCTTCTTCAGCATCTTGTCTTTTTAATTTAAGTATTTCATATACTAATGTTATTGAAACACCTCCTAAGAATATTAATTGGTATTGTGGTGGGAAAAATCTCACCACCGAGCCGAAGGCAACTGCAATTATTAATATATATGTTGGAACACTTTTTGGTTTCCTATTCATGTAATATACCTCTTATATCTTAATATTTTTAATCTCCGTACATTCTTCTTTTTATCTCTGTAGTTCCCATACCTATTCCAAAACCTACAAATGCTGATATACCAATCGCAACCCCTGCTGAAAGTCCTAATGGAGCAAGTAATAAACCTGCAACCACACCCAATGCTACTCCACCTGCATCAATAGCTATTCTTTCTGCTGAATGATTGTGGTGTATATCATCCCAAACATTATATCCAAATGAAACTATTGTAGCTGTTCCACCTAAGTATTTATAACCTTTGGATGCTGCACTTAATAAAGGCTTTGATTTTACATACGTAGTATATTCAACTGAAATACCACCTCTTGGCAATGCCTGCTGCTCTATTGTAATCTTTCTTAATGGATTCGCTATCTGTGCCATTCCACAAGCAGTTCCACTATCTATAGCTGATGGTAAAGCACCTGTTAATGTGTTTATAACTACATCTTTTTTCAGAGGACTAGGCGGTGGTATCCTATTAGCTCTTCCCATAAAGATATCATCTTGTACTCCACCATCGATTATTGAGTACCTATAACCATTTGGGTCTTGCATATTTACCGGATTATTAGCACAATATGCAAACATATTATGTCCAAGTAATTCACCAGTTTGTCCAACCACCGCATCAGCATTTATAAACCTTCCCCAATCAGGGTTATAGTATCTACTTTGAAGATAGTACATTCCTGTCTCGGTATCATATCTATACTTAGACACCTAAATCTTGATATCTATCCAAAATCACCAAACCTGAAACACATTGATATCACTAACTTAGAAGCACTCACTACAGTACACCATTGTTAAAACCAATGAACTTAGAACTGTCCATTTCAAAAGTTGTTGCCAAATCAGCTTAGTTTCTACAATGATTTAGTAAGCTTATATCTTCATTGGTTTTTCATTCCTTCTAGCATTTTTAATAGTTTGACGTATATTTCTACTAATTTTCATTAGTTTTTATAATGATGAGCCAATGCTCATACTTCTTTGTTAATTTTACCATTAATTTGCACATAAAGAAAAGCCAACAAGTATTTATACTACCTGTTGACCTTTCAAATGGTTACCTCTCACTACAGAATCTTAGTTATGCATTATGTTGCAATCTTGTGATTTAAGCATTTTCATTGAAATTATTGATACTTGAATCATAGATTAATTTTTGTAGTCAGATGCACAGTTTTATTCATCGAGAATTAGTACACTTTTTACTTTATTTTTAAAAATTCGAGATTATCTCAGACTAAATTAAAATAAATCTACATCCAAAACTTAATCATTAAAATTCTGAACATCCTTTTTCATCATGTTTTTTTGCTTTTTGTACGAATTCCTTAATGAAATCTTCATCATATCCATAATCATCTAGTAATTCTTCAACATTTTTAGGAATTGGCTCATAATTTAATTCTTTCCTCGCATTAATACATTCAATTAATCTTTGGTATAAGGCTGTGTAACACTTATCTCCATCACCATAAATAGCTTTTTCAATTTCCTTTGTAATATAATATTCAAGTCTATCAACTACTAAACATGAATGCTTCATCTCTTCCATTATATATCTCTCCTTTTTATTTAATGATTTTACTTTTACGGCAATATTGCAGCACCAGCTAAGCTCGCTCCGCCTGTTTCTGGTGCTAATACTATCGCTCCTCCCCATTTTACAACCGTCCAAACTGCAACTCCACCAATTGCTAAGTATGCTAAAGTTCTAGAATCTTGTGAATCGAATCCTTCAACTATATTATGACTTCTAACTTTTCCATTCGGATAAACATGATCATGCGATCCATCTGGATAGTGTCTTCTCCATCCTTCTCCGCCATCCATATCAATATCTGGCACCCATACATTTCCTTTTTTATCTAACCACCCAGTCTCACCTCTTGCTCCAGGTGCCGGTATTCTTTTCTTTGCCTTATCAGGATTCTTTGGTGATTTATACCCAGTTTCAGAAGGAGGTGGTGTTTTAGTACTAATGGCATTTATTATTTGATTTTCTTCATACCAATTTGTTGCTATCATTTCTCTATATCCATTCGGATCGAATTTATTTATTGGGTCATTCTTACAGTAAGCAAATATATTGTGAGATAGTAACTCTCCTACACTTCCGCATAAAGCATCAGCATTAATAAATCTTCCCCAATCAGGGTTATAATATCTTGAATTTAGATAGTACATTCCAGTCTCGGTATCATATCTATACTTAGACACCTAAATCTTGATATCTATCCAAAATCATCAAACCTGGAACACATTGATATCACTTACTTAGAAGCACTCACTACAGTACACCATTGTTAAAACCAATGAACTTAGAACTGTCCGTTTCAAAAACTGTTGCCAAATCAGCTTAGTTTCTACAATGATTTAGTAAGCTTATATCTTCATCAGTTTTTCGTTCCTTCTAGTACTTTTAACAATTAGGTATATATAAGGTGTAATTAAGGTAGACTTTTGACTTATACTTTGTTGATTTCAGTATATTGAGGTAAATAGGCATGTTATTTTTCTAACTACAATTTATTATAGAAATTATATCATATTTATATATCCTTACCAAATTCTGCATTAAAACATAAAAAGAAAGTATTCACCAACTTCAAGTGATGAATACTTTCTTGTGTTTATAATTCAATTAATGCCCCTACTTCTCGTTTGTAGCCATATTTTTTTAGAAATTCTATCATTGCTATTTGAAACATATCCTTCTGAGAAATATTCTTCTCTGTGCTATATTCTCGTATTAGTAGGTCTAACCCTGTCACCATATGTACTGATTTTGTTACGCATAGTCCTCCAACGACGTATCTTGGCATTACCATTTCGTCATTTGAGTATGAATTCAGCAGTTCCATTAACTTTTCCTTATTATTTTCTAGCATTTGAAAGATGTCTGAATTATGTATGTTCCTTCCACTTTGATTTTCTTCTTCATCATCTACTATTATACTGCTATCCCTTTCATAGTTTGTCTTTTCATTATTCCAAATATACCCTCTAGCTTTCATGTATGATGCCATTGTCTTGTGGTTTTCAAATCCTTGTTTCTTAGCTATGTCTCTTGCTTCCAACTTCTTTGAGAACATAGAAATGATTCTAGCTGGTTTGCTACTTGCTTCATCTTCATACTCCCTTAGTATTCTTTCAGTCTTTACCTGTTTTTCGTATTCACTTAGTTTCTGATAGTTTTGTATGCTATCATTCCAAGTGTATTGATATCTCTTCATGTACGCTTGAAGTCCTTTATAGTCCTTATATCCTAGTATCTTTGCTACTTCATGTCTATTGTTGCCAGCTTTACAAAGCTCCAAAACCCTTTGTATCTTCATTTCAACCTCATTGTTCATCTATCGCTTTCTCCCTTCTTTACAGTATTATCACTTACAGTGCATTTACAGCTTGTCCTAAGTCCACAATGTTAGTATGTGTATATATGCTAGTTGTTTTGATTGATGAGTGCCCCAGTAGCTTTTGTATCCTCAATATGTCTACTCCATTTTTCAGTAGATTACTTGCAAAAGAATGTCTTAGTATATGAGCTGTTACATGCTTATTGATTCCTGCTTTCTTTGCTGAAATCTTTAGCTTTCTATTAATGTATGATGGATGAATACTTCCTGATTTAGTACAAAAGAACTTATCCGAAGTTTTATTATTTCTCCAAAGCTTCATGTAGTCATATAGTAGAGGTTTCAGCTTATCATTCATCGGAATACTTCTATCCTTATTACCCTTTCCAAGCTTTACTAGGATAATATTATTAACAAAGTCCACGTCATTTATTGTTAGGTTTACACATTCACTTACCCTTATTCCAGTATAGTATAGTGTCTGAAATACTAGTCTTATTAATGGCTCATCTGTATTCTTAACCAATGCTTGTATTTCATTTTCAGTTAGATTAACCCTCTCTTTATAGTCTAACTTAATATAAGCTACTTCTTTAGCAGGGTTACTTGTACAATAAGCTTTTTTTATTGAAAAGGTAAAGAAACTTTTTAGTGTTATTACTACTCTCCTACGACTAGCCGGAGCGTAGTTCTTCTTTACTCGTGTGTAGTAGAGATATTCTTCGATATCATCTGTGGTTATTTCATCAACATATACTTCACCATTATATTTTTCATACAGAGATTCACTAAAAAGTTTCATATCCTTCATATAGCTTCTTATTGTTTCACTGCTTTTTTGAAGGGTTATTAAATTCTTATGATATAGTTCCATAGCTTGTTTAAGTGTCATATACCTTGCTCCTTCCTTTTTATTGTTGTTTATCACACACGTCTGAAATTAATTATATTTTTCTTGCTCTAATTCCTTCTCATGGTTTCTCTAAATCTCCCTCACTTTCTTCTATTACATGATTAAGTTATGATTCAAATTCCTTATTACTACCTTTACCAATCTATAATATATATCTGATTCTATTTTTCATTACAATCTATATCTATTCCATCATTCTTAAACTTGCTTTTGCTATTTACTATCTTAACCTTATTGATATAATTCCTTCATTGCTTCTGATTGCATTCTTAGTAGTTTATTTTCTAATCTTAATTTTTCATGCTCTGTCTTGCTGTATTCATCCATTAAATATACACTAGGATAAAAGTTACATATTAACCTGTAATCCTCAATTTTAAATTTCTTCAATACTTCACTTACATAATTAACTGTATCTTCTACTTTGTTATAAACTTCCTTTAGGTTAAGTATCTTATTTAAATCACCATTATCAAGTATTATTGATATATCGTTATTAGATATCCCCACGTTATTTACTTTATTGCTAAACTCGTTAGATAAATCATTTATATCAACATACTCTTTTAGTTTTGATGTTGGAATTGTTACTATATTTGACTCAAATATAAGCCCATCATCTTCAGCCCAATATTTAAGTATTTCTTTATCGACATTTAAATTTATTAATACATTTTCTTTAGGTCTTTTTGAATTATTTATCATCTTAATCTCTCCTCTATCTTCATCTCTAATATGTATATTTGAATAGCTTTCTTAGTTAACCTCTCTAACATTTATAATTGCAATGGTACTTCCATCAGCTTGAATGTAATCAACTTCTGAAAAAGTTATTGATGTCCTGTCACTAAAATCTAATCCATACTTAGTAGTAATTTCTGAAACAATTCCTGCTGAATAGATAGCTCCCTTCTTACCACTTGGATTTATTGCTAGATGATTATTGTTATTAGGTAATGTTTCTCCTATTGCAATGCTTTCTGCTGAAAATGAGATTGCAACCCTTGTTGGATTGTTCAACTTGTCCATCAAATCTTTTGACAATGTTACTCTTTTTCCACAATTAGAATTTATGACTGACATGACTCCTGCTTTTAAATTGTCTCTACTTGTAGGTTTACTTGTGGCTGGCTGAAACATTTCTAAGTTGAAGCTCTTACTGATTTCTTGACTGCTATCAATTATTACTTCTTTTTCTTCACTGTTATCTAATTTTTCAACTTCTTGCATTTCTTGTACCTCTTCATTTTTCACTTCTTCTGATTGCATTCTTCTTTCTTTCATGAATTCACGAAATCGTGCTCTAGGCTCTATTGATACTTCCTCATTTGTTACCTGTTCGTTTTTTATTAAATCACTACTTTTGACAATAGGGTTTCTTTTTATTACTGCCATCTTAATCATTCTCCTTCTCTATTTCTTATTTATTAGTTTTTATTTTGGTCTTATCTACGGTTTTAGTTTGGTTCGACTAGGCTTATCTACAATCGTTGATTTTATTCGATTGGGTCTAATGGTCACATCTTCAGTGTCTTTTATCTCTATTTATATTTTAGGAAAATCTCTTTAAGGAGATTTTCTTGAATTAATATGACCAATTAGTCCAACCTATTGATTTTGCTCAACTTAATCTATCCTGTCTTTGACCAATTTGTGACCTCTAGCCACCCAATGGCGGTTTTACTACATATTTAGCATTCAAAATTGGATTGTCAGGAGTAACTCTATATTCTCCAACTACTTTTACGTTAGTACAATATCTGAATGTATTTGACCTACCTAGTGTACAGTTATAATTCAATGCTTTAGCCTGCTCCTGAAATTTCTTCCAGAACCTTTGAGTACTTATCTTTGCGTATCCTTCCATTCCATTAGCTTCAGCCCACACTCTAAATGAATTATAAATAATTCTTCTATCTTCTCTATGGTCAACTTTAGCCTTTCTAATGCACTCCTCAAAGAATAAAACCATGGGATTTAAATCTTTTTCATATTGCTTAATTACTTCATTAGAAGTTGTACACTCTGAAAACTTAAAATTGTTTTCTCTCAGTCTTTTCAACCCCTCTACTGCCCAACGAAATATCCCTTGTGCTTCAAGTTTCAGTTTTTCTTTGAGGTCTCTATCTCGATTTTCTTCCTTTACAGTATTTCTAAAATGAAGAATGCTCAATCTTCTCATGAAACCATAGCTTGTATCCTTAGTATGTGGAAGATTATTAGTTGAAAATACAAGCTTTACTGTAGGCTTGAACTCAAAGACTGGCTTATTCTTCTGCTCAGCAGTTATAACATCTTCTCCAGTGATTGCCTTGAAGTATTGAGTGTTAAAACTATTTCCATTGCATTCATTTTCATTACTAATGTTTGCAAGCTTATTGTATAAACACACTCTAGAAAACCCTTTATGTAATTCATTCAACGGTATACTTGATATATTTTCTTGACCAATCAAGTAACTCATTATGTCAATAAACACCCCCTTACCATTAGCACCTTCCCCGTAAAGTATCAGTGCCTTTTGTGCTTTTGTTTCTGCTGTTAGGAGATATCCTGCCCATTCTTGTGCCAGAATCTTTGACTCTTCATCTCCTTGAAAGCAATCATCCAAAAATTTCATAAACATAGGACACTCAGCATTCTCATCATATGGAATAGGTATTTGGATTGAGCTGTAGAATTCAGGATTGTGCTGTACTAGAATATGTTCTTCTAAGTCATACATTCCATTTAACATATTTATGTATCTCTTATAACTATTTAGCTCAATGTTAATTAGCACTGTTCTTTTTAATGCTTCCACATATTCCTTTTCTAATTTAGTATTCCAAATATCATCGTTATACCTATGAAGAACTTCTCTTAGCCGCTTGAAAACCCTCATTTCATCAACTTCTGTCCACTTACCAAATTCATATTTTATAAATTCCTGCTTATGGTATTTCAGATATGATGTTTTTGAAACGTACTCTGCAAACTTGTTTGCACTAAAATATTCAACTTCTCCAGTCTGTTTGTTAAGAATCATTCCCATTTTTCTTGCTTTCTCTAAATGCTCATCAGAAAACATTTTTAATCCCCCTTAAACTAATATTTAATTTATTTTTTTTATTTTTTGTCATCGACAATACTATATTAATCTGTATTCATATTTCTATCAATCGCGATAAATCCGCATATAATCTAATCTCAGAGAATTGTTATATTTTTACACACATCGCTTTTCTACATATATTTCCTTTTATGTATTTTTAATCAATGCAAGGAAGTCCTACCTCAAAAAAATGTGCCATCTTTCGTTCCAGGACTTCTTAGCTCCCATTTAAGTAATTAATTTACATAATATTCATATATATTGAATACTTTACATATATTTCTTACAATTATTTATTTAGGTAAGTTCTATTTCCTCTATATTTCGCATTATCGCTTGTGTTTTTAGTTCCCAATACAAAAAAATAAGTGATAGCCTCATCTATCACTTATTTTTAAATTTACACTTATTAAATTTTCATTTATTTTTTTCTGAATTTTTAATCACTATATAATTTTATTAGAACATATGCTTTACTAACTGATTCTAACAATTCATATTCTCCATTAGCATAATTTTTTTATTTCTTCATAATTTTTATCTATGCATCGCTTCCTTTTATTTTTGTATATATAAACCTTATTATATAGCCTATTATTGCAATTAGTACTCCTATCTTTATTAGAAACCATATAATTGAGAAAAGTCCTCCAACAATTCCACCAAATAAGTTAACAATGAATGCTGCTATTATGCAACATATGAACCACATTGATGCCATTGCACCAAAGCCAAAATGTACTATGTCAAATACTTTATGTAGTAACATAAATATTATTGTACCTCCTACTATAGTAGCAACTACTGCAACAAATGTTGTTAATCCTCCTACATCAAAAATATTCACTTTTCTTTATCCCCCTTGCATAATTTGTTGTCGTTCACTAACTTTCTAATCCATTTTTCGGTGTATTCTAAGTCTCTCGCTAATTCCTTTATGTTTTTCCCATCATAATTTTCAGAAATATATTTTATTACATATTCTTTTGAGTATAATCTCATTGGAAATGTTATTTGCTGACCTTTATAGTACTTATATATCTCTCTTACTATTTCAAAACCTAGATTTTCGTGTACAGACTCGTAAATCCCACTAAAGTCACTACTTCTATATTTCATACATACCTATTAGCACTCCTCCCATTTAAATTACATATTTAATATAACTACTCTTAAAGCATTTATCATTGGAATTCTCTCTTGTAAAATTCCAATGATAACTACTACTTCTTATATAAATTTTCTTAAAAACATTGATGAAACATTAAATTTACTTGATATATTTGATATTGCAGTATCAGCATCCATCCCTCTAGCAATTAATTCTAAAAGTAATATTATTATTTTTACTATCATAACTGGATTCATTATTTCTCTCCTCCTATTTTTATAATTAGTCCATTAGAAATTTCATTATATATTCATCAAATTCTCTCCCAAATTGTCCAATCGTATAGTACACAGAAACTCCAAATGAATCACCTGTTACCCAGATTATTTTTATCATTTCTGTATCTTCTACCTTCACCTTTGTTGCAAATTCAGGCAACACTTCTGGAGTACTATTACTACCTTGCATTAGTCCAAAGCTATCTAAAACCTCAATTGTATCTCCCTTTTCTATTATCACAATTGCTCCAACTTCACTAAGATTATATCCTTGCCAGCCATCACCAACTATTCCTTTAGCTATCTCCCTAAAGTAGGCTTTTATTTCTTTCTTTAATGTTTCTGTAATGATATCTGTTTCTTTGATTTCTTTATAACTGTATAATGTTATCATTTTACTTTCCTCCATCTATAACAAGCTTACTGCCCTCATCTTTTCTTCTTTACTGCTATTGATATAGAATTTAGCAGTAGTTTCAACACTACTATGTCCTGCTAGTTTACTTACAGTCGTTAGGGGTACTCCTTTACTTACAAGTCTTGTACAAAAGGTATGTCTGAAAGTATGTGGCTTTAGCTTTATTCCGAGTTCCAATTCATACGTGTATTTCTCTAGTAGTGTATTGATTGCATCTCTTTTCAATGCTCCCCTTTGTCCCAAAATCAGATATTCTGAATCACTATATTGGTTATCACTACGCTCAACTAGGTACTCCTTAATTGCTTCAACTACTTCATTCTTTAATGGTACTTCTCTAATCTTTCCGCCTTTTCCCTGTATCTTTAGATGACTCGTTAGAAAATCAATGTTGTTAATCCTTATACTACAAAGTTCACTTACTCTTACTCCGGTGTACATCAGTAGTAGAATTATCATCTTATCCCTTCTGGTTACATTCTCTTGATTTTGAATGTAAAACAACATCCTCTCCACTTGTTTTTCCGAGAATACTTCAACTTGCTTTTCTGAGCCAAAAGCTACCCTCATTCGGTCTTTTCTAAGGTCTACAACAAATTCATTACAATACTTGTTTTTCATTAAAAAGTTATTGAATGATTGTAGACTATTAATTTTTTTATTAATGGTTGCTACCTCATATTTATTTTCAATGAGATAACTTCTAAAGCTTGTGATGTAGAAACGTTTTAGTTCTCCTTGAAATTTTACTTCCATGCTTTGAAGATAGGTTACAAAACCAGCAATGTCTCCGACATAACTTTCAATCGTCTTTTGACTCTTACCATCTTCCTTTAAGTATCTTTTGAATTTCTCAACAAAATCTGTTGCCATTTCTACTCTCCTTTCTTTTATTTTTAGGCATAAGAAAAGAGCTAACGCTCTAAACGTTAGCTCTTTTTGTTACTATTATTAGAATATATATTTGATATTTCTTTTAATTGATTAATCCAACTCTCACTACAGAAATCTAATTATGCATCATGTTGTAATCTTCTGAGTTAATCATATTCATTAGATTAACTATCAGAATAAAATAACCAGTAATTTTGTAGTTAGCTATTCTGATTTTATGCATCTAGATTTAGTTATCACCTTTTACTCAGTGCAAAAACTGCAAGATAACTTTGATATACAGTAATGAAGCCATTTTCATGTCTAATTTTGCAAAACATTTTATACATTAAACTTATTTTGATTATATAGCACTAGGATTTTGTATGTGGAGAAAAATAAAGAGAGTCATTATGACTCTCTTTATTTTTAATTACATGATTCATACTTTTCAAACTATTGGCTCACATAAATTGTATCTTTTTCCTGTTTAGTCACTTACTTTCTTACTGTACTAAGAACCTTAAGAACCTTTTCATCCAAGGAATTACACGATATCTTAGTAATATCTATTAACTTTATTAAACTAACTCCATCTTCCTCTCCATATTCATTTACTTGCTTTATATTACAATTATCATCTTCAATTGCCTCAATGTATCCCTGAACATCGTAAAAACCACTATTCAACAATTCTATTGAAACAATATATTCTTGTTGTTCAGCAAATCTTAGAAATTCTGATATAAAATTATCATCTTGTAATGTGAACTTCTCATGTATTATCTTATTATGCTTTGCCAATTCTAGTATTTTATTCTCATATTTTCCATCTACATTAATTCTAACTATACTACTAATTTCTCTTAGCACAAAACCATCATACTGCCCATCTGGTGAAATCATTGCAACTATAAAAAAATCATCATTATAGTCAACAATATATCCAAATAAGAATTTCGATGTATTATTTTCATCTGTATAAAAAGACGCCGCTTTTTTATTCTTCTTTAAATCCTCTAATTTTCTTTTCATAATAAATTACCTCCCAATAATTAATTTAACCGACACTTTTATTTAACTGTAATTCTTCTACACTATATTTAAAATCAGTTTACATTATTTCATTTCTTCATACTGATGTTTATGAAGCAAACGCTCTTATAATTAATCCCATACCTGATGATAAAGTAATAGAATCATCTGCTACTCCAGCACCTCCAGTCACAACATCTTCAACTAAGGTTCCTCCTATTATTAATATACCTCCCCCCACCAAGAGTGCTCTCGTCTTGAAGTCTGGTGGTGTTATATCTATATTTTGAGGCCTTCGCTTATTAGGATTAGGACGTCTCCTAGCATCGCCTTTTTCTCCTCCACTATCTCTTTGCTTTCGAGTTTGACCCTTTTGATGTTTTTCTTGAGTACTTGGTCTTGCATTATTAGTATGTTCTTTATAAAAAAGAACATCTGGATTATTTGCGTACATTTCAGCTAATGATGCTTCACGTTGCTCATCTGTTTCATGCCCTTGACCATCTCCATAATCTGGTCTATCTCCATCTTTATCACTCATATTTATAGGATTATTCAAGCAATAGGCAAACATATTAGTTGAAAGTAAGTCTCCAGTTACAGCTGCAATCTCATCCTCATTTATAAACCTTCCCCAATCAGGGTTATAGTATCTTGAATTTAGATAGTACATTCCAGTCTCGGTATCATATCTATATCCTCTATATCTATATGGGTTCTTTATTCCTAAGGTGTCCTTTAGTGTTCCATCTATAGATAGAAGTTTTCCCCATGAGTCATAGCTATAACTTACTACCTGAGTTCCGTTTGTATCTACTAATCCTATTATATCACCTTGTCCATTTCTTACATAGAAATATTCTGTTCCGTTTAATTTAATACTTATTAGGTTATTGCTTGCATCATAGGTATAGTAAATCTTATCTACTGTACTTCCATTAGTTACTTCTTCATATACTACCTTATCTCCATTTAGTGTATACTTACTTACTACTCCATTTACATTCTTTTCTGTTCTTATTCCACTATCATTATACTTATATAAGATCGTCTTTCCATTGCCTGTTATTCCAGTTAAGGTTCTTCCTCTATCCCATGTATAAGTATTTCCATCATATGTTAGTGGATTTCCTATTGCATCATAAGTTATTGCTTTTCCGTTATAACTTGTTAATTTATCCTTCCAATTTGCATCTCCATACTGATAGACCTTAGTTCCTGTTGCTATTCCTAAACTTCCATTTGTATATGGATATTCTGTTTTTGAAACTATATTTCCACCTGCATCATAGCTATAAGCAATTGTTTTATTTAATGCTTTATTATCTTCTCTTATAAGCTCTGATAATTCATTATAATAAAACTTCTGTAATAAAGCTGTTCCTTGGCTTATAGTTTCTATATTTCCATTTTTATCATAGGTATAGTTTAATATACTTCCGTTATTATTTACACTTTCTACTCTTGTACTTTGTGAACCATTTGCTCCTGCTTTAAATCCATATGATGTTAAATAAGTCTTTCCATTTCCAAAGGCTATTGTTCTACTATCATTTCTTCCTAATGTATCATAATGATATTTTACATTTTCACTTTCACTATTTAAGGTAATAGTATCAATTCTATTATCTTTATCATAATTATATCCTGTACTATATGTGTTGCCATTTATTATACTTGTTTGTTTACTTACATTGTTATTAACATCAAAATCATTTCTAAAAACATTTCCTTTACTATCCGTTACTTTAGCTAATCTATCTGCTAAATCATAGGTATACTTATAAGTTACATTATTAACCCTATCTTCTAGCAACCCAAGACTTCCATTAGAATCATAGCTATAATGTGCTATTTCTAAACCATTTGCCTTCTTAGAGGTTATTCGATCTAAATTATCATATCCATTTTCAACTATATTGCCATTTCCATAGGTTGATTTAGTTAAATTACCAGTAATAGGGTCATATGCATTGGTTATAAGTTTTTGAGTTCCTACATTAACGCCAGTATTTCTGCCCACTGAATCATATGAAAATTTATAGTTAAATCCATTATGAGTTATTGTATCTATTCTATCATTTAAATATTGATAACTATTAGTTATAACCTTTCCGTCTACTGTCTTTGATGTAGTTTTTAAGCTGTCAGTATTAGGATCGTAAGTATTTGTAGTTGTGTTACCTTTTGGATCAGTTGTAGTCAATAAAGTACCTTTGTTTGGATCATAATTATAATTTACTGTATTACCTAAAGCATCAGTATTAGTTGCTAGATAATTTCCATTTGATGTATAGGTAGCTGAAGCTGATATAAATGTTGTAGTATCACCAACGGTAGACTTCGTTGGGTTTCCATAAGCATCATAATCAAAAGTGCCAACTACATTCATTGGTGAAGTTGCTGTCTTTACATTTCTCTTTGCATCATAGGTAAAACTATATTTATTGTCTTTGGCATCTGTGGCAGTTATTAAATCATTATTAGCATTATATTCAAATTTACTACTCACTTTTCCTAATAAGTTTTTAGTAGATTGTATATTACCCTTTGAATCGTATTCATAGCTTTGTCCAAATTGTTCTTTAAACAATTGTAGATTATCAAACCAAACAAAATTTTCCTCATTATAATATAATGCATAGAATATTAAAGATGTATATGCTTTATTAGCAATTGCTTTTCCTGATGTAAATTGCCAGTTTCCTGTGTCACTATTAAAATTAGCAACTGTCCATTCTGTTGTTCCATCCGTATAATTAATTCCTAAATCTAATGCAAAATATCTATTTGTTCCAGACTCTTTAGGCAAAGCATCTGCCTTAGCCCATCCCGACATAACGAAACAATCTCCTGCTCCTCCTGATACGTTTAAAGTTTGATATATATTTTTACTTTGTCCTAAATCTCCCTTAATTCTAAAACTAGAACGATTCTCAAAGTTAGTTGCTATACCATTTGAATCACTTGTATTATATGTCCATTTTTCTGATGTTGCTTCTCCATAATCAAACTGCGAATTTTCTAGAAGATTATATCTACTTTCTATATTTCCTTCTTCAAGCTGAAGTGCATCAAAATAGGCCACTCCTTTATCTTCTAAAAGGCCTTCTCTTATATAAACTAGATTTGATGCTGAATCTTCTGGAAGTGTAAAGGATACGGAATATCTTTCCCAATCAGTAGTTCCAGTTACATAATTACTTTCTATAGTTTCCCATTCACCAGAATTATCTTGATAGTTGACAAATAAAGCTGCTCCTTTGCCCATATCTTTAGTTACATCTGTAGTTTTTATATATCCTGAAAATACATATGTTTTTCCCTTAGTTAAATTTACACTTTGACTGTAGAATATTCTATCACCATAGTCTGTTTTAGAAACCTTTAATGAATTTGAACCCAAGAAAGCTGCTTCAGTAGTAAGATTTCCACTACCTTTACTTAAAGGGCCCCAAAATCCTTGCTCCCAGTTGTATTCTGCAGGTTCCACACTATGATTTTTTAAATAGTTTCTATTGCTACTTTCAAGCTTTGAATCTAACTCTAATTTATTAAATGCATTACTTCCTTTAACTCCATATTCATATGCTGTTGCATTGCCATTAGGATCAGTTATACTTGTAGTATTACCCCAGTTATTAAATTGATAAGTCTCTACTCTTCCTTTAGCATCTGTAAAATCAGTCTCATTAAATCCATAATCAATAGTAAGCTGACCACCTGATACTCCATCAGATCCTGTTTGTTTAACGCTACTTGTTCTATAAGGTGCTGCCGTATTATATCCATAGGTTAGCTTTAATCCATCAAAATTTGTTGCACTAATTAGATTATGATTTCCATCATATGCATAAGTTGTAACTTTTCCATCTGGGTAAGTAATTGTTGTAAGATCAATACCTGTATATCTAAATTGAGTTTTTCTTCCAGAGAAATCTGTAATACTTAAAAGATACCCTTCTGGAGTTGACTCAAATGTGTTCTGTCTTCCTGATGAATCAGTTATTTGATATAGAGTTGTTCCATGGTAAGAGATAATATTTGTATTTCCATTCTTATCGGTTATCTGATTTATATATCCACCAGGCACAAAGTATAAGTCATTACCATCTTTATCTGTAATGTTATAGGAATTATCTGCATTAATTTTGAATGTTACATCTAACCCATCGTCACTTTTGTAGCTGCTAGATGCTGAATCATATTTAAAATAATGTTTTGTTCCATCCCCATCTATATAATCATAATATTGAGTTCCACTAATTACTTCGCTTATTACTCTTTGATTAATATTTGTTCTCCAGCCAAGTCCATATCCGATGCTATCTGCTCTATCATTGCTATTATATACATGAGTTATTGTTAATGGATTTCTATTTCCTGTATTATCTACATCATTATGAGTAAATATTAAATTTCCATTATAATCGTTAATATATCCTGTTCCTGCTCTTCCTGCATTTTGAGAATGGTATGTCCAATAGTTTTCAAGTCCGCTATTATTAATATACGAGATTACTACTTGTGGCCACCCTCCACTATAAGTATTTGAAGTATCTGAGGACAAAAATGTTGTATGTCCTGAGGAAGGATTTGTTCTTCTTAGCAATAAGCCATTATTATCGCCATAGTTATACCAATATTTAGCCATGTTGGTTATATCCCAAGAATATAAATTTCCTGAAACATTTTGTGTGTCTGTTATTTTATACTCTGCCTTACTGTTATCTACTGAAGGTCTATTACTCCAAGTTAATGTACTTTGATCCCATGGAACTAGTATTCTGTGGGCTTCTATTTCACCATCATACCCACTATAATTACCTATCTTTGTTAAAAATAAGTTTGCACCTACCACCATATCTCCAGTTTTTAATTTAGGTAAGTTATTAAACTTAATATATGTTTCAGCTGTTCCTACATTTCCAGGAACATTTCCTACTCTTACGAATAAATTATCATCTTTATCTGATGTATCTATTGAAGCCACAAATGTAGCTATAATGTCATATCTTGATAGCGTTGATGTAACATTTGGATCAACTACTATTGGATAACTTCTCTTACTGTCATTAATCCATTCTTTATTTGGAGTTAAAGTTAAGGTATATCCTTTTTTATTCTCTTTAACATCTATTTTAACATCACTAGAAGTTTCTCCATTTGCATCATACATAACAGGAGGCACTATATTGAATACCTCTTGTTTAGTTTTCTTATCTAAAAATCTAACTGTATTATCTTTTATTTCTGGTATTAAGTTCTTTAGTGATAAATTAAAGCTAAATACATTACTATCTATCGCTTTATTTATTACAATATTTTCTTTTAATGTTTTACCTTTAAGTAAGTATTGAAGGTCTACCCCTTCACTTATTTCATTAAAGTCGACTTGTGAATCATTTTTATCTGCAATAATCTTCTTTATATTTTCTTTTTTAGTTTCCTTATCCTTTGACTTATCATTTTTAGTAAATTCATCAATTTCACTATCTATATCTTTTTCTTTTTCTTCACCCTTAGATTTATTAGGTGCTTTTATATTCCATGATACTTCATAGTTATCTTTCTTAATGGATACAAGTTTCTTATCGTTTACATTCTTAGCAATTTTTACGCTTATTTCATTTTCTGTGTTTTGATAATATTTACTATTATTGCCTTCTTCATCCTTTGCATAGTCTCCATCTTCATCTTCAGTATATACTGAATCTTTATTTACTTGTTCCTTTGCACCATTTATAAAATCCTCTGTCTGCATTGGCATATCATTTACATCAGTATCTTCAGATGCATCAACCAATGTATTATCTATGTCCTCCCACTTACCATCCTTTAAGTAGTGTACAGGCTCATTGTACATAACTGCTTGATATGTGCCATCATCCATCAAAAAGTACTTTTTATTTTCTTCTCTTTTATCTTCTAATTCCTTTACTACAGAAGCTTCTTTTATTTGTGTTTCTTCATTAGTAGGAGTACCTGTTTCTGCTGCTGATGCTGGAGTCTTTTCCTCTGCTTTTGCTGTAATTGGAACCATTGTAAATAAAAATGCTACAATAAGAAACCCAGCGATCTGCTTAATACTACCTTTCATAAAAATCCCCCTTAAATTTTACTTTGAAGCATTATTTTCCAGCAATATATACTTCGATTATTTTACATATTTTCCCTCTGTATTGAAAACATTTTCGTTCATCAAGTTTCTACAAGTTACTAGCATTTAATCAATATATCACCTATTCATTACAATTGTTTTATAAATAATTTCTATATTGATAACCCACTCTTTTTAATCGCACTAAAAAAATCATGAATAATCTAAGATTTCTCTTAAACCATTCATGATCTTAATTTATTACTTCACCTCTATAAGCCTATTTAAAAACAATATGCTTAAGGAAAACTTCCTCTTTACTCCATCTTCAAATTCTATCTCAACTACGTCATCTTTTAAGGATACTATTTCTCCTTCTCCATGACTTTTGTGAAATATCTTATCTCCTTTATTTAGCTTGCTTTTTTCTTCTGGTTCACCTTTAAATTCAAGCTCTTTTATAAAGGGAGATGTTTCTGTAAATCTTCCTCTTAAGGTCTTTGGTGCATATATATTTAGATTATTTATAGCTCTTGTAATTGCTACATAAAATAATCTTCTTTCCTCTTCTATATCAGTTGCATTTGCATGGGGAATTACCTCTTCACAGCAGTTTAGAATATATACATTTTCAAACTCCATTCCTTTTACGCCATGTATGGTGCTTAGTAGTACACCGTCTTCTTTAAAGTCTCTCTCTTTATTAGATAACTTTTCTTTTACTTCTTCTACATGCACAAGCAGCGTTGTTATGCTTTTAAAATCTAAAACTATAGTTCTAAATTCCTCGATTATCCTTTCAAAGTCATCACTTGCTACTCTAAATTTTTCACCATATTCTCTTAAGTATTCTCTATACTCAAGGTCATTAAGTACAGTGTCTACTGCAGAAGGTAGTGATAATTTATTTAAATATGATATATCTTTTTTTAGCCTTTCTAAGTTATTCAATTGAAAGCTTTTAAAATCTCCATTTATAATTAAGTCATCAAATACATTTCTTCTTTCCCTAAGCTTGCTTAAGCTTTCTATATTATTCTTACTTATATACCTAAAGGGCTTATTTATTATCCTTTTAAATGCTTCTCTATCATAAGGATCTATAGATAGTTTTAAATATGCTAATATATCTTTACATATAAAGTGTTCAAAGAAGTTATATTCCTTATCTAAAAATCTAAAAGGTATTTTTCTTGCAATAAGTTCATCACTTATACTTCTTGATTCTATATTAGTCCTATAAAGAATTACGTTACTATTCAGAGCAATCCCTTGCTCATTCTTTTTTACTATACTGTTTACTATGTCCTCCCCCTGAAATTTTTCATTATAAGGTTTAGATATATTAATATTTCCTTCTTCTCCTCTATAATTTATAATTTCTTTTGGATTTCTTTCAAGGTTATTTTTAATTAAGTTCTTTGAAAGCTTAACTATATTGGATACACTTCTATAGTTATATGATAAATAAACCTTCTCTCCTCCAAACTCTTCTTTGAAATTAACCATACATTCTGGTCTTGACCCTCTAAAACCATATATACATTGATCTTCATCCCCAACGCAGAATAGGGAATTACTCTTATTTAATAACTTTAAGATTTTTAGTTGTATTAGATCGCAATCTTGAAACTCATCAACTAGGATATACTTAAGCCCATTTGAGTAATATTCAAGTACCTTTTTATCCTCTGAAAGTAATTTATACATTTCTAACTGTAAATCATCAAAGTCCATAAGATTCTTTTCCAGCTTATAGCCTTCATAGTTCTCAATACATTTCATTGTGATAATATCGTCTATTTTATATTCGCCAAGAGAGGTTTTAAATCTAGAAATCTCATTTAGCATTTCTTTTACTTTATCTTCTGATATTTCATCAATATAAACTTTCAAGGTATTTTCTACTATTTTATAGGCCTCACTAGTAGAAATTATATTAATGCTCCCTAAATGTCTGATTAGAAGTTTATAAAATAATCCATGAAAAGTACCAAAGAAAGGAGGCTTAGGATTAGAATTATCTCTTAAGAATCTATCCTTCATATTATTAGCTGCTGCCTTTGTGAATGTTATAACAAATATATTGCTTGAATTAACCTTTAATTCTTCTAATAAATGCTTGACTCTATTTATTATTACTGTTGTTTTTCCACTTCCTGGAGCTGCAACAATTAATGTATTTCTACTTTTTACTTTTACTGCTTCGTTTTGAAATTTATCTAATTTATATGACATGTTATCCCCTTAATTTCTAGCTTTCCTATATTCATTAATTATTGACATAAATCTTATCTTTTAATTTATTCATGCCTGATATCAAACAAGAATAAATTAAGTTTCATATAAAACCATATATCATATTGTAATAATTAATTAATAAGGTTACAATAATTTTATAATATTTTACATAAAGGCGGTATTATTATGACAGAATTCTTTGATGTTAGAGACGAAAGAAATCTTACTATGCTTGTGGATTTTTATGAGCTAACTATGGGAAATGGTTACTTTAATAATAACTTAAAGGATCAAATAGCTTATTTTGATATGTTCTTTAGACGTGTTCCTGACGGCGGTGGTTATTGTATCATGGCTGGAGTTGAGCAATTACTTCATTATTTTAAAAATCTAAAATTCACAAATGAAGATATTGATTATCTAAGAAGTAAAAATATCTTCACGGATGAATTTCTTCAATATTTAAAAGACTTTAAATTTTCATGTGATGTTTGGGCTGTGCCTGAAGGAAACCCTGTTTTCCCAAATGAACCATTAGTTACTGTTAAAGGTCCAGTTATTCAAGCTCAATTTGTTGAAACTATGGTACTTCTTACAATTAATCATCAAACATTAATTGCAACTAAGGCTAATAGAATATGTAGAGCTGCTAATGGTAAACCTGTAATCGAGTTAGGTTCTAGAAGAGCTCAAGGTTATGATGGAGCTATTTATGGGGCTAGAGCTGCTTTAATTGGTGGATGCGTTTCTACTGCATGTACAATCTCAGAGCAACTTTTTAACATTCCTGCAACTGGAACTATGGCTCACAGTTGGGTTCAATTATTCCCTACAGAATATGATGCTTTCAAAGCTTGGGCTGAAACATATCCTGATAATGCTGTTTTCTTAGTTGATACATATAATGTTACTAAGTCTGGAATTCCAAATGCTATAAAAGTATTTGATGAAATACTTACTCCAATGGGATATAGACCTAAAGGTATAAGAATTGACTCAGGTGATATAACTTATTTAACTAAGAAATGTAGAAAGATGCTTGATGATGCAGGCTATTCTGACTGTAATATAATTATCTCAAATTCTTTAGATGAGTATATTATTAGTGATGTTTTAAAGCAAGGTGCAACTATTGATAGCTTTGGTGTAGGTGAAAGACTTATTACTGCTAAAAGTGAACCCGTTTTTGGAGGAGTATACAAGCTAGTTGCTATAGATAGTGAGAATAGTATAATTCCTAAGATTAAAATAAGTGAAAATAATGAGAAGATTACTAATCCAGGTTTTAAAAAGTTATACAGAATTTTTGATAAAGATTCACATATGGCAATAGCTGATTTAATAACACTTAATAATGAAATAATAGATGAAAATGAGCCATTAGAGATTTTCCATCCAATTCATACCTGGAAGAGAAAGAAAATAACTAATTTTTATGTAAAAGATATGATGACTCAAATTTTTGACAATGGAAAATGCGTATACGATTCTCCATCTGTAATGGATATAAAAGAATTTGCAGCTAAAGAAACTGAAAAATTATGGCCGGAGGTACTTAGATTTGAAAATCCTCATACTTATTATGTTGATTTATCTGAAAACCTATGGACTCTAAAGCAAAGTTTACTTCATAAATATTCAAATATATATAAATAAAAAAAGGATGAATTATCATCCTTTTTTTATTTATATGCAGTTAATTTTGGTAAATGAAGAAGCGTAAATTCTTCATCATAACCGTAGCTATCAATATCTCTCAATGATATTGTTTTAGCTGTAGAAAATTCTTTAAATGGACATATTTCATTCTCTTTCGTCCCAACACTCATAGGACATTCAGAATAACATGCAAATTTTTCTCCGTTAATTGACCAAAATGGACATTGACTCATAAACTCCCCCCCAGATGTAAAGGATATCTACATAATAACACCATTATAATCCAAAGTATAATTAAAATAAAGCTAAATGAGTAAATTTTTGTTATTTATATGTTAAAATTAAGATTTTCGTAATGTCTTTTGTATATTTCTCCATATTTTACTTGAATTTCTTGTTTTTCACTACCGAAATATTTATAATTTCATTTTGAAATGCTTTTAAAAGTGCCTTTTCAAGAACCTTTTCTTGATCAAAGTTTTCAATATCATTGCAAACTGCAAAAACCTTATTAGTTTCTCCATCTACATTACTATAAGTAAGAGTAACATTAGGCTTATCATATTCTACATCTAATATTTTTAATCCCCAGGACATCTGTGCAAACTCATTCTCATATTTAAGATATGTTAATTCCTTTAATTTCTTTGTCTCCTTTTTAGGATCTTTAACTATTATTAGTTCATCCCCAACCTTATACTTAGCCATAAATATTGCCTCCTATTTCTTTTGTAAGACCAAATTCATATTATTATCTAATTTTAGATAAAAAATAAAAGAACAGAAAAAACTGTTCTCAAGAAAAATGAAATAAAATGAACATGGAATTTTAAGCATTGTTAATTGTTTAACAACCTTAGGTTCATTCTACCAAAATACTAGATATAATTCAATAGTTTTTTTATAATTTTTCTGTATTTTATAAAAAATTGCAGTTATTATTAATCAATAACCATTGACAAAGGAGAATTATTATTATATACTTTAGGTATTAATATACGAGGATGGTGAAAATGGATAATATAACAGCTATTTTTAAAGAAAAGAAACTAAAGCTTACTCCCCAAAGAATTGCAGTTTATAAATACCTTAAGGGAACGAAGGAGCATCCTTCCGCAGAAATAATTTATAAAGCACTTCAATCTGAATATCCTACTATGAGCCTTGCAACTGTTTACAAAGCATTAAAGACTCTAGTTGAAGTAGGTTTGGTTCAAGAGATAAATGTTGGAGAGGGAAACTTTAGATATGATGGTACTGTTTCAGAACATCCTCATGTTCAATGTATTAATTGTACTAGAGTAGATGATCTTTCTGAATTAGATCTTACTTCTCTAAATGTTGAAGCTGAAAAACATTCAAAATATAAAGTCTTCTCAAACAAAGTATATTTTTATGGTGTTTGTGATGATTGCCAACAAAAATAAAGCTACCTGGTAGCTTTATTTTTTTGCCTTATTATTTATTTGCTGCATCAATAACTTCTTTCCAAGCTTCTCCAGAGTATTTCCCTGAACTTATTTCACTTAATTTATTTTTTATTAGATCCGCATATTTTGAAGGCAAATTATAAAAATAGAATAAATTATTTTCATTAGCATTTTTAATCTCTATTGCCATTTCTCCTCTTGTACCCTTAAGCTTTTCATCTAAAGACTTACTACCAGTTATTATACCTTCTTTTGATAGAGTTTCATATGCTTCCTCTTTCATCAAATAATCTATAAATTTTCTCCCACCTTCTTTATTTTTTCCATTAGCATAAAGAGAAACCATTGCACTTATCCCAGTTGGTGAATAGTTAATATTTTCACTTAAATTTATGTTTGAGTAACTTCTAAGTGGACTATTCTCATTAATATTTTTAGAAAGATATGATGTTCCAAATATAATTGGTATGCTACCTTTTTCTAGTTCTTTTATTTCATCTATAGATGTTTCCTTAAATAACCCTTTATTAAAATAACCACTATCAACAAAGGATTTCATTGTACTAAATATGGTTTCCATTTTGGTTATTTTTTGATAGTCCTCTTTACCTGACTTATAACTTTCCCTTAATTCACTAGGTAGCAAAAGGTAATTTGCAATATATGTAGATAAAGCTAATTCTACTGTAATATCCTTTGGTAATATATATGGAATCTGTATATTATTATCTCTAAATCGCTTTAATAATCCTAAAGCTTCTTGAGAATTCTGTGGAACTTTTATACCAAGCTTACCTAGTGCTTCAGGATTATATATAAAGTCAAAGGTATATGGAAATAATCCTAGACCATAATATCTATCATTAACTCTTCCACTAGCTCTATTAATATTATTAAAATTATCACTGAATTTTTCTTGTTCAAATATTTCATCAATAAATCTAAAATTATTATCTTCAGCTATGTCAATAAATGTGTCCCTAGAAGAAATCACTATATCTGGTTCAACTTCTTTATTTTTTATACTCCCATAGATATTAGACTTACTAATAATATCTACTTTTATCTTTGAGTTTTTCTGCTTATATCCTTCAATTAATTTATTTATATTTTCTGGGGCTGTAATTTTATTTTCTTCCATCAAAATCTTAATATTATCATCAACGTTAATAGTTTGCTTTTTACATCCAAATAAAAAACTCGATATTGATATTATAAGTAAAATTGATACTATTTTTTTCATTTGTACTCCTCCTTTTAATGTTATTTTGCTCAATTATTATGTACTCATACCATTTTTAATATATAAATAGTATAATCTTTCATTCCCCTCATATATTTTATAGAGGTGATATGCATGAAATTAAGGGTATTATTTATACATAAAAAACAAATATTTTTTTTATTAATGTTTTTAATCTTATGTTTTATTTCTGTTATACTTTTTAATCTATTTTCCCAAAAAGAATATGGAGACTCTTTATCAGTTTTTGCTAAAGAAGACTATGAAAAAGGCCTGAAAAAAGATTTGAATGGTGATGGAAAAGAAGATGTTATCAATATTACTACAAAAGATGATAAATATTACGTTGGTGCTACTTTAAATAATAAAAGTTATATGCTCTCCCCAGATACCAACCTTGCTTCTTTAGGAAAAGAATATCCTAATTGGGGAATTAGATTATTTATGAAGGACATTTCTAGGGATGGAATTCCTGAGATCTTCTTACAATCTTCTCAAGAAGATACCGCAATTTCTCATATATTTTCATGGACTGGACTTGAATTTAAGGATTATTTTTGTTCAACCAATAATGTTATGGGTATACTAAACTCACAAAACAATAAAACCCCAAAGTTTTTCTCTGGAAAAGTTGTAGATGGACTTTTAACCTTTGATAGTTATATGTTAATAGGTAACAACTTTAAGAATACTTCCTACGATCAGTACACAGTTCCTGGTAGACAATCCGTCACCGAACTAATTGATGCAATAGAAGCTGCTTCAGTTCCATATGAACTTCCAAGCTTTTTCTGTGATTCTACTACAGAAAGTGATGCTGCTCTCTTATGGAAGTTAGATAAAAATGTCTACAGCTATAAGTTTCAAGATGCATTTTTCTTGGATGATAAATGGGATAAGAATGGAGATATAACTTCTATTATATGGCAGATTAATTTTAAACGAACAAATAAGTCAACATCTAAAAATGACTCCATTATTATAAAGGCAAAGGTTATCCCCTCAAACAAAGATTATAAAGTATCTTCAGTAAGTTTATACGAAAAATAAAAGGCCGCTAATGCGGCCCAAAAAGGGGGATGGGGGGTTTGTTATAAAAAGCTATGCTCTTATAACAAGGAGAAATCTCTCCTTACATTTTTATTATTACCCTAAACAATAAGTTTATTCATTTTATTTAGTATTTAGTCATAAAATTTTCCTTTTTCATACATGTCTATTACCTTATCTAAAAACTTAGCTCTTTGAGTATCTACTATACTTCTTAGAGCTTTTAACATTTGCATATTTCTATCATCATTTGGGTTTTCTTTATAGGTATTATTTGCATTATTAAATAAATTATTAAACATTCCTGGATCCATTTGACCTCCAGGATTATTTCCATTCATTTGATTTCCAGTATTATTTCCCGTATTATTACCACTAAGCTGGCTTAGTAATGCTGCAAGTCCTGACATTTCTCCCATGTTATTCATATTAAATCCTTCTGTACCCATTCCACTTAAAATATTCATCATTTGTCCCATGTCAAAATTTCCATTTAATAGCCCCATTAACTGACTTGGGTCAAAGCCCATTGGTCCATTATTTCCAAAAGGAGCATTGTTTCCAAAAGGTGCGTTATTTCCGAAAGGTGTATTATTTCCATATGGGGCATTATTTCCAGCAGGAGAACCATTAATATTTTCTGATCTATTTCTATGTCTTTTTGACATTACCTTCCTCCCAAATATTACTATGTACTATGTATTTATGTTTAATGTTTAATGTTATATGTTATAAAAATATATTTTTTTGGAGGGCATTGCCCTCCAACTACCATACTTAGTAACCGAATCCGCCTCTTCCTCCGCAACCGCAGCCACAGAACCAGAACAATAATATTAATATAAATGCTCTGTCATTGCATAGAACGTTTGGTTTACAAAGTATAATTAATAATACTATTAGTGACCAAATATTGTTACAGCCTGCATTACCAACTCCTGCTCCATAAGGTGCTATTCCTTGACCATATGCTGGAGCTACAGCAGTATCATAGCAATATTCAAATTCATCACATTTATTATGATGTTTACTCATACACAACGCTCCTTTCGCTAAACTACTTCATATCTATAGTTATCTTAGAATATTAGCAGCAATTGTCTCTTCCGCATCCGCCACCAAATCCGCCAAATCCACGGTTTCCACAGCAGCAGAATAGTAAAATTATAATCCAAATCCATGAACAGTTTCCGCCGAATCCGCCGCAACCAAATCCGCCACCGAATCCACCTGGATATCCTCCTGGATAACCCATTCCTGGTCCTGGCATAAATCCATAATTAGGACAACAACATTTTTTACTCATTTATAATTCTCCTTTCAATTTTTAATTTATTATTGTTAAAGTTAATTGATAAAATTAGCATACATCGTCATCAACACGTCTGTCATCGCAGCAACCATTATTATTTCTACCACAACCACAAACTACGAAGATTAATAGAATTATCCACCACCATGAATTAAATCCACCGCAGCCATATCCGCCTGGTTGACCATAAGGTAGCATTCCATAACCACCTATATTGCCGCATTTATTTTTCTTACACTTAACAGTGCAATTGTAAAGACCTGGATCATATCCAAAGCCTGGATATCCTCCCATTCCTCCGCCGAAGCCACCATTGCCACCAAAGCCGCCACAGCCGCATAGTGCGAATAAGATGATTATCCATATCCAGCTACCACCGAAGAAACCATTGTTATTACAATTACCATCTCTTCTTTCTGCATTGGATAAGCCATTTATGATCTCATTAATATCCATGGAAATCCTCCTCTCATTTTTTTGTATTGTTTAAATTTTATAGTATATACTATTCTTCACGTAAAAAAATGATACAATTTATTGTAATAACATGAATTAAATGGTATACATACACATATCTATATATAATGAAAAAAGCTTGCAAGAGTTCCAACTCTTACAAGCTTTTTAATTATATTTATTCTATTTATTCTATTTCTTCTTTTTCCACTACATCTTTGAAAATAAAATCTATTACTTCTTCTCTCTTCTTTTTATTTAAAGAAGAAAAGAAAAATAATTTATTAGAATTTCCTAACTCTAAAGTATCTCTTATAACTTTTTCACTCTTTCTTAAGTCATTATTAGATAACTTATCACTTTTTGTTGCTACTATAACAAAATCATAGTTAAAATGCTTAATCCAATTTAACATATCTATATCATCTTTTGTAGGCTTATGTCTACAATCAACTAAAAGTACAACTCTTTTAAGTGGTTCTCTATGCATTAAGTAAGTTTCAATTGTTTTTCCCCAACTAGCTAGTTCTTTTTTGGAAACCTTGGCATAGCCATACCCAGGTAAATCTACCAAATAAAAATCCTTATTTATTAAAAAGAAATTTATAAGTCTTGTCTTTCCTGGCGTCCCACTTACCTTTGCCAAACCTCTTCTATTAGTCAAAGCATTAATAATTGATGACTTTCCAACATTTGATCTTCCAACAAAAGCAACCTCTACTCTCCCATCTACAGGATACTGCTCTCTTTTTACTGCAGAGATTATAAATTCTGATTGTTTTATATCCATATTATTCAACTCCAACTAAAGCATTTTCCAGAACTTCTTCTATTCTAGATGCAAATATAAATTTAATCTTATTTTTTACCGTCTTAGGGATTTTATCCAAATCTCTCTCATTTTGTTTTGGAACTATTACAGTATCTATTCCAGCTCTATATGCTGCAAGCGATTTTTCTTTTAAACCACCTATTGCTAAGACCTTACCTGTTAAAGTTATTTCCCCAGTCATTGCTACATTATGTTTTACTTTCTTATTTGCTAATGCACTTACTAGTGCAGTAATTAATGTCACCCCTGCTGATGGTCCATCTTTTGGAACAGCGCCTTCTGGTACATGTACATGTACATCACATTTCTTATAGAAATCATCATTAATACCATACTTTGCTGTATTTCCTCTAACATAAGAATATGCTGCTTTAGCCGATTCCTTCATAACATCTCCAAGCTGTCCGGTTAATTCAAGTTTACCTGAACCTTTCATAACCATGACTTCTACTGGAAGAGTATCCCCACCATAGGCAGTCCACGCCATACCGGTAACTACCCCAACTCTATCAGTTTTTTCTATTTTATCATAGATATATATTTTAGTTCCTAAGTACTTTTGAAGGTTGTTTGAAGTAATGGATATAGTCTTTTTATCTTTCTCCATCATCTCTCTTATAGCTCTTCTTATCACAGTACTTATTCTTCTTTCTAGGCTTCTAACTCCAGATTCTCTAGTATAGTACTCAATTATATCTTCTATTGTTCCATCGCTAATTTTAATAGAATCTTTTTTAACATTATGCTCTACTAATACTCTTGGAATTAGATATTTTTTTGCTATATTAAACTTTTCTTCGTAAGTATATCCTGATACTTCTATTACTTCCATTCTATCTAATAAAGGTCTTGGAATTGTTTCTAAAGAGTTTGCAGTAGTTATAAACATTACTTTAGATAAATCCATATCAAGTTCTAAGTAATTATCTCTAAAACTTGAATTTTGTGCTGAATCTAGTACCTCTAATAAAGCATCAGAAGGATCACCCTTAAAGTCACTATTTAACTTATCAATTTCATCTAATAAGAATAATGGATTATTAGATTTAGCATTTTTCATACCATAAACTATTCTTCCTGGAATTGCACCTACATAAGTTTTTCTATGTCCTCTAATTTCAGCTTCATCTCTAATGCCTCCAAGAGATATTCTAACAAAGTTTCTATTTAAGGCTCTCGCAACTGATTTTGCAATTGAGGACTTTCCTACTCCTGGTGGCCCAACTAAACATAATATAGGCCCTTTTAAACTTTGACTCATTTTTTTGACTGCTAAATATTCAATTATTCTTTCTTTCACATCTTTAAGTCCATAATGGTCTTCATCCAGAATATCCTTAGCCTTAACTAAATCTAAATTATCTTTAGTATACTTATTCCAAGGTAATCCTAATACCCAATCCAAATACGTCTTAATAACATTTCCTTCTTGAGAATAACTTGAGGAATTTTTAAGCCTTGTTAACTCATAACTTGCTTTTTCCTTAACCTCTTTAGGTAATTTAGCTTTTTTAATTAACTCTTCATATTTATTTATTTCTCTTTTTTCTTCTTCATCCTCGCCAAGTTCCTCTTGAATGATTTTCAGTTGTTCTCTTAAATAGTATTCTTTTTGTAATTTATCTATTTTCTTTTTAACTTTGAATCCTATTTTCTTTTCTAGCTTTAATACTTCAATTTCATTTTTTATGACTATTAGTAATTTTTCAATTCTTTCTTTCAAATCTATCGCTTCAAGGATTTCTTGTCTAACCTTTTGCTTTAACAATAAATAAGAAGCAACTATATCTGCAAATCTACCTGGTTCATCATCTTCTTCAAAGTCAAGAACCTCATCAGAAGATTTATTGTTAGATATATCTAAAAATTCTCCAAATTCATCTCTTAAGCTTCTTAATGCTGCAATAAATTCTGGATCATCCTTATACTTGTCATAATCATCTTCAATACTTAGTATTTCACCTTGTAAATATTCCTCTTTTTCTAAGTATTTTAATATCTTTCCTCTTTCTATTCCCTCAACTAAAACTCTAACTACATCACCTGGTAATTTAAGTAACTGTTTTACTATACATATAGTACCAACTTCATATATATCATTTTCACCTGGTTCCTCAATTTTTGCATCTTTTTGTGAAACTAGGAATATTTCTTGCTCTTTTAACATTGCCTCCTCTAAAGCTGCAATTGATTTTTCTCTACCAACATCAAAATGAATAACCATGTTTGGGAAAATTGTTATTCCCCTTAAGGGAATTAGAGGAAGAAGCTTCACATTCTCGCCCATTATATATTTCCTCCTTTAAGATTAATCTACTCTAGTTAAATAATTATACACATAAAGCAGGTACTTTTCAATAATTTTAACACTTCTTCCCTGATATTATCCTCAAAAGTAAAAGGATGTAAATAGAAATGATAAACTGTACAGTGTTATCCTCTCTATTTACACCAATAACTAAAAATCAGAACTTATTTTCTCCTTCTGCATATAAGACTTCTACTGATGTCTTATCATCAATTCCATTCATTTTATCACCTGTAAGTGCTACCTTTAATACCTCGTCAATCATCTCCACTGGAACAACCTGTATCCCCTCTATTTTTTTGAAACTCTCATTATAATTTTCCTTAGGTATTATAATAGTTTTAGCACCAGATTTCTTGCCAGCATTAATTTTTGCTATAACTCCCCCAATTGCTTTAATTTTACCTGTTAATGATACTTCCCCGGTCATAGCAACTTTGTTATCTATTGGAATGTTTTTTATTGCACTATATACTGCAGTTGCTATACTCACGCCAGCTGAAGGACCATCGACTATTGTACCTCCTGGGAAATTAACATGTATATTATACATAGATGAATCAATTGCGAAAATATTATCTAGTATACTTAAAACATTTTGTACGGAACAATATGCTGTACTCTTTCGCTTTATTTTCTTATTGTTACTACTTATTTCCTCTTCCTCTACTATTCCAGTTATTTTAATTTTACCATTATTCTTTGTTGTCTTTCTGGCAGTTGCCTCTATTTCTAAAATAGTTCCAAGATTAGCACCATATACTGCCAATCCATTTACTACCCCAATTTCTGGTCTATCTCCTATCTTCTTATCTGGTCTTGCATTATATTGGCCATTCTCTATTACCCAGTTTATATCTTCAACTAAGATTTCATCTCTATCTTCATTTATGGCTAATCCTGAACATAACTGAATAATATTTACTACTTCTCTACCATTTGTACAATATTTTGCAATTAAATCTAGTCCCTCTTCACTAATATGTAAATTTACTTTATTAACAGAATTCTTAGCTATTATTTTAATTTCATCCTCATCTAATGCTCTAAAGAATATTTCTACGCATCTTGACCTAATAGCTGGAACTATCTCTTCTGGACTTCTTGTAGTTGCACCTATCAATCTAAAATCTGCTGGTAATCCTTTATCAAAAACCTCTTTAATATAAACAGGCATGTTTGGATCTTCAGAACTATAATATGATGAGTCTAAAAATACTTTTCTATCCTCTAGTACTTTTAATAACTTATTTAATTCAATTGGATGTAATTCGCCAATTTCGTCTAAGAATAAAATTCCTCCATGAGCCTTTGTTACTGCTCCTGGTTTAGGTTGAGGTATACCTGCAACACCTAGTGAACCTGCACCTTGGTATATTGGGTCATGTACAGAACCAATTAGTGGATCTGCTATTCCTCTTTCATCAAACCTTATTGTAGTTGCATCGACTTCTATAAATTTTGCTTCTTTATTAAACGGAGTTTTCCCCATTTTAATAGCTTCTTCTAATACTAGTCTCGCTGCAGCAGTCTTACCTACTCCAGGCGGTCCATAAATTATTACATGTTGTGGATTAGGGCCACAAAGTGCTGCCTTTAGTGCTAAAATCCCTTTCTCTTGCCCTATGATTTCATCAAAATTGGTTGGTCTGCTTTTCTCAGTTAATGGTTCAGTTAACTGAATACTTCTCATCTTATCCAACTTTTCCATCTCTTTTTTGTTTTCTCTATCCACAACAACCTTATTTGTTTGACTTGTCTTTGTATTTGCTATCATATACATGAAAAGCATTAGTATTAATACTACCTGCAAAATAACCATAACAGTAATTGCTGACATAAATTACCCTCCCTTCTTAATATTGTTATTATCTCCTTCATTATGGTTTATTATTCCATATTATTTTCATATTTATTGTTAATTTTAGCAGCAAAAAATGAGCCAAGCAGAAATCTCATAAAAGATTATCTACTTGACTCATTCAAATTTTAAAGATTATATAATATAGTTAAAAAACTACATTAAGCTGTTTCTATATCCTTACTTTTCTTAACTCTCTTAGCTTTTGCTTCTTTCTTTTCAGACTCATCACCTAAGATAACAATTGGATCTTTTTTATCAGCGATTGACTCCTTTGTAATAACAACTTTTGCGATATCCTCTCGCGAAGGAATATCGTACATTATATTTGTCATTGTATCTTCAATGATAGCTCTTAACCCTCTAGCACCAGTACTTCTTTTAATAGCTTCTTGTGCAATTGCTTTAAGTGCTTCTTCTTCAAACTCTAATTCAACATCATCATATTCAAAAAGCTTTCTATATTGTTTAACCAAAGCATTCTTTGGCTCACTTAATATACTTATTAATGCCTTTTCATCTAATGACTCAAGTGTTACAACTATAGGAAGTCTTCCAACGAATTCTGGAATTAATCCAAATTTCAATAAATCCCCTGGCATAACATCCTTAAGTAGCTTACCTACATCTTTATCAGATTTTGATGAAATTTCAGCTCCAAATCCTATAGAGCTTCTTCTTGTTCTTTTCTCTATAAGTTTATCAATTCCATCAAATGCTCCTCCACATATAAATAAGATATTAGAGGTATTAATTTGTATAAATTCTTGATGCGGATGCTTTCTACCCCCTTGAGGAGGAACAGAAGCAGTAGTGCCTTCAAGAATTTTTAATAAAGCTTGCTGAACTCCTTCACCAGATACATCTCTAGTTATAGAAGGATTCTCAGACTTTCTTGCAATTTTATCTATTTCATCGATGTAGATAATTCCTTTTTCAGCTCTTTCAATATCATAGTCAGCATTTTGAATTAGCTTTAGAAGTATATTTTCAACATCTTCACCTACATAACCAGCTTCAGTTAATGTAGTTGCATCTGCAATTGCAAATGGCACATTTAAAAATTTAGCAAGAGTTTGAGCTAATAATGTTTTACCTGAACCTGTCGGTCCTAAAAGAAGAATATTACTCTTCTGAAGTTCTACATCACTATCCTTATCCTTTGCGTTTATTCTTTTATAATGATTATATACTGCAACTGAAAGAGATTTTTTTGCACTATCTTGACCAATTACATATTGATCTAGATGGTTTTTAATCTCTACTGGCTTTGGTAATTCAGTAGCAGTAAAAGGAACTGGTTCGTCAAATTCATCTGCAATAATTTCAGAACATAGTTCTATACATTCATCACATATATATACTCCAGGTCCTGCTATTAGCCTTTTTACCTGTTCTTGATTTTTACCACAAAAAGAACATTTTAATTGCTTCTTGTCTTCAAATTTTGCCATCCAATACACCTCACTGCGGCAGTTAAATTATTTATCTTTAACTACTTCATTTTTTCTAATTACCTTATCGATTAAACCATAATCACAAGCTTCTGGAGCAGTCATAAAGTAGTCTCTTTCCACATCATGTTTGATTTTATCTAAAGACTTACCAGTGTTCTCGCTTAGTATTTCATTTAAAGTATCTTTTATCTTTAAGATTCTTTTTGCATGAATATCTATATCAGTTGCTTGCCCTTGGAATCCTCCTAAAGGTTGGTGAATCATTATCTCACTGTTTGGTAGAGCAAATCTCTTTCCTTTTGCTCCTGAAGATAGTAAGAATGCACCCATTGATGCTGCCATTCCTATACAAATAGTACTTACATCTGGTTTAATGTACTGCATAGTATCATAAATAGCCATTCCAGCTGTAATTGATCCTCCTGGACTATTTATATATAAATAAATATCTTTATCAGGATCTTCACTTTCTAAGAATAGTAGTTGTGATACTATTAAATTTGATGTAGTATCATTAACCTCACCACTAAGCATTATTATTCTATCTTTTAATAATCTAGAGAATATATCGTAACTTCTTTCTCCTCTACTTGTTTGTTCAATAACATATGGCACTAAACTCATTTTAATCCCTCTCTTTCTTTGTTCAATCACCTTTTATTAATATATCCAATTTTTAAGAAAAGTAATTATATTTATATATATATAATTAAATTATATATAACTTTTCCTCATTTGTTAATTAGTTATGTGAAAATAATTGCCAGAAAAAAACTTCTGGCAATTTCATCTTACTATTATTTTATTATTTTACTTTAACATTTTCAACTAATAATTTAACAGTTTTCTCAATTACTGCATCATGTTTTAAAGCTGAAACTTGAGATTTTAAAATTAAGTCTGCCATTTTTTCAGCATCTCCAGCAGAATACATTTTAGCAACTTCCATAGCTTTCTCTTTTAATTCTTCTTCAGTAGCGTCTATAGCTTCTTTCTTTGACACTGCTTCTAATACTAAATCAGTTTTAACTTTCTTAGTTGCTGTTTCTTTCATATAGTCTTTCATTGATTCTTCAGTATTACCTGTGAATTGATAGTATTGTTCTAAAGTTAATCCTTGATATTGTAATCTTTGTTCTAAATCTTTAATCATAGATTCTAATTCCTTAGTAATCATTACTTCTGGAATTTCTACTTTAGCATTATCAACCACTTTATTTATTACAGCTTCTTCAAATTCTTTCTTTTCTCTTTCAGCATTTGCTTCTGTTATGTTCTTTCTAACATCATCTTTAACTTCAGCAATTGTATCGAATTCTGAAACTTCTTTTGCAAATTCATCATCTAATTCTGGTAATTCTTTTACTTTAATTTCTTTAATAGTTACTTCGAATTTTGCAGGCTTTCCATTTAAATCTTCTTTTCCGTAGTTTTCTGGGAATGAAACATTAACATCCTTGCTTTCTCCAGCTGATAAGCCTACTAATTGATCTTCGAAATCTCCAATGAATGTTCCTGAACCTATTTCTAATGAATAGTCTTTTCCTTCTCCGCCTTCAAAAGCAACTCCGTCTATGTATCCTTTAAAGTCAATAACTGCTATATTTCCTTTTTCAACAGTTCCTTCTGCTTTAGTTTCTACTCTTGCATTCTTTTCTTGCATAGAAGATAATCTCTTATCAACTTCTTCTTCTAATACTGGGTAAGAAACTTTTTCAACTTCTACACCTTTGTATTCTCCAAGTTCAACTTCTGGATATACAGTTACTTTTGCAGTATAAACTAAATCTTTTCCTTCACCAACTTCAACAACATTTATTTCTGGAAAATCAACTGGTGAAATTTCATTATTTTTTAATGCTTCTGGATATGATTCATCCATAGCAATATTTATTGCATCTTCAAGTAATGCTTCTACTCCATAGTATTTTTTTACTATTTGCATTGGTACCTTTCCTTTTCTGAATCCAGGTACATTGAATTTCTTTTGATTCTTTTTAAACGCTTTATTTAAAGCTTCGTTGAACTTAGCAGCCTCAACTCTTATTTCAAGCTCAACAACATTAGTTTCTATTTTTTCCATTTTAACTTCCATTACTTTTCCTCCTGATTTTCTCGCCTTTAGAAAATAGTTATTTTAACTAGGTTATTATATCATAGATACTTTAAAATTATCAAATATTTTAGAAAAACTTTCTAAAATTAAATATTTAATCATTTTTTACTATATTATTTCTTATTTACTATTGTGGTGTTACATTTCCATCTGGCATTAACAGTGATGTATTATTATCAATAGCTACTTGGATTCCACCATCTTTTAAATTGCCAAGTGAAATATTTTTACCTTTTAGATTCCAAACAGCTTTATGCTCTCCAGTCCCTAAATCAATTATCCAAACGTAAGTATCCAATTCGCCAGTTCCGAAATAGGGAAGTTGACTCAAGTATGCAATATGTGAATCATCTATAAATCTAGCATCTTTGCACCATACATATCCACTGTAGGTTGATAACATTTTATCTTTTGGAAATGACTCACCTTTACTAGTTACATATTCTGGCTTTGTTATTACAGTTTCCTTACCATCTGTATTATAAGTTTTAATATCTTGTGTTAGATTATCCATAACAAGTATCAACTTTGATGATGGGTTAATTTCAGCATTTCCGGCATTTGATGAACCTGAAACAAATTTATATACTCTATTGCTTCCATCCCCCTCATATATAGCTTTTAATACTTCTCCATTTGAAAGTTTAATATCCATTGATTTTTCTTGAACAGCTTCTTCTTTTTTAGTATCAGCCGGCTGATTTGCTTCAGCTGAATTACTTTCCTGCTTTGTTGTATCTTCCTTAGTAGAATTCTTATCTGCTTCTTTATTCTTATCTTTAGCAAATATTGAAGTTATGCTATTTTTTGCGTAGGATAAAAATTTAATTGCCTTAGTGTTAAAAATAACACCTACTGACACTAATAATATTATAATTATTGAAAAGATAATTGTATTTCTTCTTCTCTTCATTTTTCTTTCATATTCTCTACTAAAAATACTTGGCTTTCCCAAAGTTATTCCCTCCTAGCTGTTACTCCTAACATGTATATTATACCTTATAGATATAGAAATACTAAATATTTTTCTATTTATATATATTGCATTAAAGAATTTACATACCACTTCAACTCTTAGGCGTTTCAACTAAGACTTATACCATGAGATGTAATATGATTTTCCATTATATTAATTAATTTCACTTGGCATTCATATCAAAATATTCCTAAGTTTGAATTAATTTGGAAATGATAATTTACAATTTATCATCCCTATCTATATATATTGTAATCTATCTCTTTTTACTTTTGCAACAACCACCTGAAGAACAACCACAAGAAGCAGATAATCCAAGTTCCTTCATTTCTTCTAAAGTTAGACTTACAACATTTTCAGTCATCTCTTCATAATCCGGAGTATCCTTAAGCAGAGATTTTCTTTCAATATTTATCATATTTCCTCCTAAAATTTCAAAAATTTTTTAACTTTATACTTTAAATTCATTACCTTTCTTTAAATATTTTACCCTAATTTCATATAAATTCATATTTTTTTATTGAAATTGTTGATTTTAATGAAAAAGTTAGTATAATTAAAATTGTAATTATAATTAAACACTTGTTAATGGATATTATACTAACCCTAAAGATACATATCTACAATTGTTTAATAACCCACACCAATCTAATGATTTACATTAGAATTTATTAAACCCCACACAGTTCATTTATTCCCTTTCTTAAATGAACTTAGCTTTCCTGTGCATTAGTTTGTACAGGAATATTTTTTTACTCATTTAAAGAATTTATAACATTTTAAAGTTTTAAATAATCTTATATTTTTTATAAACAAACCCCAAAATGCTTGTCCATTTTGGGGTTTATTATTATAAGCTCAAATAATTTGCTGGATTAACAGGTACGCCATTTATTCTAATTTCAAAATGAAGATGAGGTCCTGAACTAAGTCCAGTACTTCCCACATATGCTATAACTTGTCCTTGTTTTACTTGTTGCCCTACAGATACTATGTAATTTCTTGTATGTCCATACATGGTTTGTTGACTATTTCCATGATTTATTACTACCATATTCCCATAAATAGAATTCGTCTCTGCTGCAACAACCGTACCATCCTTTGCTGCTACTATAGGAGTTCCTAATGATGCCCCTAAGTCAACCCCCGTATGATTACTTGGTTTTCCAGTTACAGGATGTATTCTAGGTCCAAAGGGACATGTAACAGGTCCAGAAGTAGGTCTAACAAACCCTTGTGAGTTGCTTGAACCCACATTTCCAGTATTGCCTTTGTTCAAATTTGCAATAGCATTATCTAATTGCTTTTGAATATCCTGCTCCCTTGATGCTAGTTCATTATACATCTTTTGTTTTTGATCCTTTAAATTTTGTAATGAACTTTTGTCTGCTTCTAACTTATTCTTTTCATCTACATATACCTTTTGAGCATCAACAACCTCTTGCTGCTTTGTAACCACCTGTTTTTTTTGATCATCTAGAACAGATTGTTTTTCCTCTAAATCAGCCTGCTCTGATGCAAGAGTTTTTTTAGCCTTGTCCACTTCTTCGATAGTATTTTTATCTGTTTCTATTATCTTGCTTACAGCCATGAATTTTGAAATAAAGTCTCCTACATTTCGGCTTTGAAGTAAAACTAAAAATAATTCACCCTCATAATTACTTTTGTACATGTTCCTAAGTCTGCTAGCCAAAAGCTTTTCTTTTTCTTCCTTTTCTTTTGTCTTTTTTTCTATATCTTGTTTCTTAGCATCAATATCCTTCTGAACTTTAGTTAAGTTACCTTGAATAGAATTGATTTGTGATTGTAAGTCATCTATTTTACCTTGATACGAGTTTACACTTTGTTCAGTTTGACTCAATTCAGAATTTTTCGCATCAATTTGATCCTTAACACCTTCTAAATCCTGAGATGCCTTATTCTTATCATTTGTTATAGCATCTTTTTGTTGCTGCAATGAGTTAACAGTCTCAGCATGTACATAATTTACAGGGATTATAGCTACTCCTAGAATTAAACTAATACTTAATGCTACTATTTTCTTTGCCATTCTTTACCCCCCAAACATTTCACTCTCCATATATTATAACAAAAAGATTTATATTTTTCACATTATTCGATAAATTTTAATTAAATTTAATATTTTATACGATTTTTTGTCTAATTAAATCATTTATAGATTTATTCTTTCCTTTTTATCAGGGTATATTGTAGCAAGTATCAATGTTGTTAATCATTTCTTAATATACTTATAATACATTCTTAATGTAATTACCTTATACTATCTGTAGCACCCTAGGTGCAATTTCCATACTTTTTAATTATCACATACATTTTATAGAGGTTCTACTTATATGTAGGCCTCTCTTTTTTCTTTTAAAAAAAGAAAATTCTCTGATATTAAATTCAGAGAATTTTCTATTAACATTTATTTATCTACTAATATAATGTGTATGCAATAATTCGTGGGCCTTTTCACTATTAGGTTTGATCAAATAGTTCTTATATACTTTCTTTATCATTGGGTTCTCATGAGATTTTCTTATTTTTTTGTCCACGTCTTCACTATATAAAACCTCAGCTCTCTTTCTTAAGATATCTCTATTTCCCCTTATGAAAGGCTGCCCCCCTCCATCAATGCAACCAAATGGACACGCCATAACTTCGATCATTGAGTATTCATTGGTTCCATCTTTGATTGATTCCATAAGCTTTCTTGCATTTCCTAAACTACTTGCTACTGCTACCTTTAATTCCAAATCCCCAATTTTAACTTTGGCGTTCTTTATACCCATAAATCCTCTAACAGCTTTAAACTCTATATTTTCTAAAGTTTCTCCTGTTACCCATTCATGTGCAGTTCTTAATGCCGCCTCCATTACTCCACCAGTATTACCAAAAATAACTCCGGCACCACTTGATTCACCTAATGGATTATCAAAGTCTTCATCTTCAAATTCTTTCAAATCTAATCCAGCACTCTTTATCATACTGCTCAATTCTCTAGTAGTTATTACTATATCTACATCTCTAATTCCATTAACTTCTAGTTCTTCTCTGCTGGCCTCAAACTTTTTAGCTGTGCAAGGCATAACAGATACTACTATCATATTTTTAGGATCAATACCTATTTTTTCAGCTAAGTAACTCTTTGCAATGGCTCCGAACATCTGTTGAGGAGATTTACAACTTGATGGTAAGTTTAAAAATTCTCCATAATTATGTTCTAGGAACTTAATCCAACCTGGGCAGCAGCTAGTTAATAATGGTAAGTTTTTGTTTTCTTTTATTCTATTAATTAACTCAGTAGCCTCTTCCATAATAGTTAAATCTGCAGCAAAATCAGTATCATATACTTTTTTAAATCCTAAAGCTTTAAGTGCTGATACCATTTTACCAGTTACATTTGTTCCTGGCTTAAATCCAAATTGTTCTCCTAATGAAGTTCTAATAGCAGGTGCGGTTTGAACTATTACATACTTATCTTCATCATCTAGAGCATCCCATACTCTGTCTTCATCGTTTGCCTCTCTTAATGCGCCAGTTGGACATACAGCAACACACTGACCACAATTAGTGCAATTTGTATCTGCTAATGGTTCTAAGAAGGCAGTGGACATAATTGTGTCAAAGCCTCTTGAAACAGGACTTAATACATTCACAGTTTGAATATTGTTACATACACTCACACATCTTCTACATAATATACATTTATCAACGTCTCTTGTTATAGCAACTGAGGAGTAATCCGTTGGAACTCTATTCATTTCTCCTTCATATCTAATATCTCTTATATTTAAATCAGAGGCTATTTTCTGAAGTTCACATTTCAAGTTCTTTTGACACTTTAAGCAGTCTTGAGGGTGATCTGATAATAGTAACTCAACTATAGTTTTTCTTGCATTTGCCACCTTTTGAGTATTAGTTTTAACAGACATATAAGGTGACACTGGTGTAGAACATGCTGCGGCTAAGTTTTTCCTTCCATCAACCTCTACAACACAAACTCTACAGGATGAAGTACAACTTACATGTTCTCCATCTTGAAGCCTCAAATGGCAAAGTGTTGGTATTTCAATATTTAATTTTCTTGCAGCTTCTAAAATAGTAGCTCCCGGCTGTACCTCAACAACTTTTCCGTTTATAGTTAATTGAACTAATTCCATATCTCTCATCTCCCTCTAAACCAAGTCAATGGCTTTTACTGGACACCCTTCAAAACAAGTTCCACATTTAATACATTTATCTTCATCTATGAAATGTACTTCCTTCAATTTTCCTGATATACATTTCACTGGACATAACCTGCTACACTTTGTACAACCTATGCATTTATCAGTTATCTTATACCTAACAAGCTTTTTACATTTTCCTGCAGGACATCTCTTTTCATTAACATGAGCATCATACTCATCCATAAAATATGTCATAGTGCTCAATACTGGATTTGGTGCAGTTTGCCCAAGCCCACAAAGAGAAGTATCTTTTATTATTTTTGAAAGATCTTTAAGCTTTTTCAAATCATCTTTAGTTCCTTTTCCTTCTACTATTTTATTTAGCATCTCTAAAAGTCTTTTATTTCCTACTCTGCAAGGAGTACATTTTCCACAGGATTCATCAACAATAAATTCTAGATAGAATTTAGCAATGTCAACCATACAGTTATCTTCATCCATTACTATCATTCCACCAGATCCCATCATAGAGCCTATTGCATTTAATGATTCATAATCTATAGGCAGATTTAATAAAACAGATGGAATACATCCTCCCGATGGCCCTCCTGTTTGAACTGCTTTAAATTCCTTATTATTCTTTATTCCTCCCCCTATTTCGTAGATAATTTCTTCTAGGGTTATTCCCATTGGAACTTCCACAAGCCCTACATTATTGATTTTTCCTGCTAAAGCAAATACTTTAGTTCCTTTTGATGTATTAGTTCCTATTGAACTAAACCAAGCAGCTCCATTGTTAATAATTGCAGGAACATTAGCAAATGTTTCAACATTATTAACTGAAGTAGGCTTCTCAAAGAGTCCTTTTTCAGCTGGGAAAGGTGGTTTAGTAGTAGGTTCTCCCCTTGACCCTTCTATTGAATGCATCAATGCAGTTTCTTCTCCACAAACAAAAGCTCCTGCTCCATATCTTATATCTATATCAAAACTAAAATCACTACCTAGTATATTTTCTCCTATTAATCCAAGCTCCTTTGCCTGCTTTATTGCTATCATAAGTCTATGAACCGCTAATGGATATTCAGCTCTAATATAGATAAAACCCTTGCAAGCACCTATTGCATAACCAGCTATAGCCATAGCTTCAATTATGTTATTGGGGTCTCCTTCTAATATAGATCTATCCATAAAAGCACCTGGATCCCCTTCATCTGCATTACAAATTATATATTTTATCTCGTCCTTAGATGCCCTTGCAAAACTCCACTTCTTTCCTGTAGGGAAACCTCCACCACCTCTTCCTCTTAGTCCAGAATCAGTGATTTCCTTAATTACATCCTCAGGAGTCATCTCTGTGAGTACTTTACCCAGTGCTAAATAACCTTTTGCTGCTATATATTCATTGATATTTTCTGGATTTATTACTCCACAATTTCTTAGTGCTATTCTTTTTTGCTTTTTATAAAAACTCATTTCATCTTGTCTTTTAACTTTTTGTTTTAAAGTTGGCTCTTCATATAATAATCTCTCTACAACATTACCATTTATGATATGTTCTCTGACTAATTCCTCTGCATCCTCTGGTGTTACATGAACGTAAAATGTATTGTCTGGCATAAACTTAACTATAGGTCCTTTTTCACAAAATCCAAAGCACCCTGTCATTTCTACATTTACCTTATTAGAAAGATTGTTTTTTTCAACCTCTTCCTTAATATTTTTAATTATTTCATCTGCTCTTGCAGATTTGCAACCAGTTCCTCCACACACCAATATATCAATTTCATGTTCACTTTTGTGCTTTTCAATATTGTTTTCATCGGAGGTTCTTAAACTTAAAAGCTTTTTACATTCTTCATGGAATAGCTTTAATTCCGTATATGATTTTACCTTATCCATCATATATCCTCCACCTATTCAACATATTCTTGAATTAATCTATCAACGTCTTTTCTATTAAAATGTCCATATACTTTTCCATTTACTGAGACTACTGGAGCTAACCCACAAGCACCTACACACCTTAATGTATCTATGGTAAATTTACCATCTGCTGTAGTTTCACCTTCATGGATTCCTAACTTCTTTTCAAATTCCTCTAATACCTCGCCTGCTCCTCTTACAAAGCATGCAGTTCCAGTGCAAACATTTATTACATATTTACCCTTTGCAGTTGTTGAGAAGAATGAATAAAAAGTAACAACTCCATATACCTTTGAATATGGTAAGTTTAGTTTTTCAGCTACAAACATCTGCACTTCTTTTGGTAAATACCCAAAAATCTCTTGAGCCTTGTGTAAGATAGCGATTAATTGTGATTTACTAGAGCCTTGCAATTTAATAAATTCGTCAAGTTCATTATATTTTTTTTCTGATAATTCATTTGAACAGCACATATACTCACTCCTTCCATAACTATATATTTGACATCTACCAAATAATTCCTGCTAATTTTTTCACAATTATTTGAATTTTCAAACTTTTTCACTTTACATTTTATTTTGAACCTTCTCTATATAGAATAAACTTTTAAAAAATAAAAAAAAGAAAAGGCATTTTTTATAAATACCTTTTCTTTCAAAACATTTTATTATTATAATGTATCTTGTCCTTCTTCCCAATTAATTGGGCAAAGTCCATTAGTTTTAAGTGCTTTCAGCACTCTAATAGCTTCCTTAGTATTTCTTCCTACATTCTTATTATGATAAAGTGCATATTGTACAATCCCTTCTGGATCTATTATAAATAGCCCTCTTAAAGCTACTCCTTCTTCTTCAATAAGTACACCTAAATCTCTAGATAGGCTCTTAGTGATATCAGATGCTATTGGGAAATTAATTTTTCCAAGACTACTTTCTATCCATGCTTTATGTGAGTGAACACTATCGACGCTAACTCCTAAAATCTCTGCATCTTCTGACTTAAATTCTTCTATAGCTTGTGAGAATCCAGTAATCTCTGTAGGACATACAAAAGTAAAATCTAATGGATAGAAAAATAATACTAACCATTTTCCTTTATAATCCTCTTTGCTTACGCTAATAAAATCACTTCCATCACCTTTAACTGCTTCAAGCTTGAAATCAGGTAACTCTCTGCCTACTAATCTTTCCATAATAATACCTCCTATAACTGTAAAATTGTCTAACACAATTAAAGCACATATTATTAGTTTTGTTAAACAGCAAAATCCCTGATTATAGCAATATATCTTCCTATAGATTCTATATGCTCCATAATAATACTTATTGATAATTATTATTAATTAATATTATATATCGTTTATGCTCTTTATTATCCACTTATTATCTTTATATTCACATGTAGTCATGAAAGTCTTTTCTTTCTTCTCTTTATTTATTGATATTCCAATAAAATCTTTACCTGTACTGTATTCTATTTTCACTTTTACGTTTCCAGAGTAGACTTTACCATCAAAGTTAAAGGAATCCTTCTCTATTTCGCAATCAATCTTATCCATTCTATATATATTTTTTAATAAAAAGTATTTCTTCATTAAATCTGAATATAATAAAAACTTCTGATCTTCTGAAACATTTTCTATAAGATTGCTATCTTCTTTATTTAATGCATTAATAACACTTTCATAAAAGCTAGTTACATTCTTAGTTATATCTTGTTCAGACTTATCATTTATCATCTGAATCTTTGGTGTTATCTCTGGAAATTTCCCAACTTCAATTTCTTCACTTTGAATTTCTCCCCAAGGGAATATATATTTAAAATACAATTTATTTTTCTCATCAATTGGGAAAAAGCTATAATTTTTAATATCCTTAACTGTTTTATTAATATCTTTATTATTAATATAAACTTCTCCTTCTTGATATGGCGAATTTATTATTGTTATTGCATTACCTTGAAGTTCAAAATCTACTGATTCATCCTTGAATAATGATATTTCCTTGCTACCTTTAGCTTTTCCATAATCATCTCCAGCTATAGCATTAATCGTATATATTCCTGGGAGCTTATCTTTAATAATTAATGATTCATCACTTTTTGTATTACCAACTTCTTTGCTATCTATATCTATTTCTGATGGATAATTTGTGCTTATCTTAATTTGAAATCCTTCTGACTCCAAATAATATCCTTGAAAAATTAATTTTTTCTTATTCTTCAATGTAATTCCCAAAGCTTTTCCATTATCCTTAATATTCTTGATAAATGCATCCCCATTCTTTTCTCTTGATAAATAATCTAACAGTGGCTTTACTTCTTCGCTTGTGACCTTCTTACCATTTACCGTTATTAATGAGGAAAATTTTTTTACATCATTGTTAGTAATAGATTTTTCCAAGGAATTAAGAAAGTACTTTTCTGTACTTCTGCTATACTGAGCTACATAAATAAGTGATATTAAAATTATCACTATAACTGGAACTATCACCTTATAATATTTTTTAAAAACTACTATGCCTATGTCTTTTACATGTAGGATATAATTTTTAAAGTTTATTAAATACTTCCTCATTTTACTCTCCCTAACTTACTCCAAAATATCTATCATCCATTTTTCACACTCAACACATTTATATATTCTTATTACAAATAACTCCAAATTTTCAGGTTCAGAGTCTAATTCTTCAGTTAATAGGAATTCATCTTCTTCGTTAATGAATCCTTTTATTTCTGCAAAATAATTCTCTTTTGTTTGGAAACAACAGTCATTATTATCTACACAACTTATTTTTTCTAAACTAAGCGCCTCTTGGAATTCCTGTATTATTGGTATTATATCCACATATTCTGAATAATCATCCTGAAACTCCTCTTTATAAAATTTTACTCCATCAATTTCAAATAACAACATTTCTACACTGCCTTTCTTTTCTGATTTATTATCTATAATACCACAAATTTCATTAATCTTTATACATTCTTAAGCTTTTTTTAACTAAGCTTTAAGGTTTTTGTAACCTTTTTATAAGGTATGCAATGTATAATATGTATATAAGATTTAATTTTCCCTATAATTTAATGGAGTTCTGAGTCCCCTCTCAGAACTCAAAGAAGCTCCTTTTAGGGGCTTTTTTTATTGTATATAATTATATAACTAGTATGATATAATCTAAATATATGGTTTTAAGTTCAACTAATAACTTATTTATGTATGAATAAATTAAGTTTCCTATAAAAACCCTATAACACAATAACTTAAGAATTAGGAGGAAAATAATGATTTTTGATAACCATATGCACACTATATTTTCTAGCGATTCTAAAATGAAAATTGAAGAAGTGATAGAAGAAAGTAAAAATAAAAATCTTGCTGTTACTCTTACTGAACATATTGATTTAGATTTTCCTGATCCTGCTCTATTTAGGTGCGATGTACCTAAATATATTAAAACCTATGAGCCCTATAGATCAGAAACACTTAAACTAGGAATTGAGATAGGACTTAATTCTTCATTTGTTAGTGATTATAACAACATAATTAATTCAAATCCCTTTGATTACGTTATTGGCTCGGTTCATATGGTAAATGGTAAAGACATTTATGTAGATTTTTATAATCCTGAAAAAAGCAAAGATGAACTTTATATAGAATATTTAGTCGCTATGGAGAAGCTTGTTGACTCATTTGATTGCTTTGATGCACTTGGTCATATCGATTATGCGTGCCGCTATGCTCCTTATGAAGATAAAGAAATCCATATAGAATTGTATGGTGAATATATTGATAATGTTTTAAAAAAGCTACTATCTAAAGATAAATTATTAGAACTAAATACAAGAATGTTACATGAAAAAGAAAGATATATATCTTTATATAAAATTTTTAAAAGATATAACGATTTAGGCGGTAAATATGTAACCTTAGGTTCTGATGCTCACGAAAAGTCAGCAATTGGTGTTAATTTTAAAGAAGCTAATGAGCTAATTACATCTATTGGACTTAAGGCTGTTCACTTTAGTGAACGTAAATTAGAATATTAACGAAAAGACATCCTTAAGAACTATTAATTCCTTTAAGGATGTCTTTTTTATGCAATTTATTTTATTTCATTTACTATTTTTACAACTTCTTTTGCAATATAATCAGCATCTTCTAATTTTAATGTTGAATATACAGGAAGTGTTATTTGATTTTCATATTGAGCATATGCATTTGGATAATCCTTAATATCTAATCCTAAGTTTTTATAAAGAGTTAGCATTGGAAGTGGTTTATAGTGTACATTGGTTCCAATACCTAATTCAGCTAATCTATGAATTAATAGATTTCTCTTAGTCTCATCAAATCCTTTTATTCTTAAGGTGTATAAATGATATGAAGATTCTGTCCCCTCATCATTCTTACTTGGCGGTAAGATTGCCCATTCATAATCTTTTAGTATATTAGAGTAGGTATTAAATATATCAGCTCTTTTTCTTAGCATATCTTCATATCGAGTAAGCTGAACAAGACCAATAGCTGCACTCATGTCTGTCATGTTACATTTAAATCCATCAGTTACAATATCATATTCCCATGCGCCTAGCTTTGTTTTAGATAGAGCATCTTTTGTTTGTCCATGAAGGGATGCTGTCTTAAATTCTTTAAACAAATCTTCTTTTCCATAAAAATTATTATTATTAAAAGTAAGTGCTCCTCCCTCTGCAGTAGTCAAGTTCTTAACTGCATGGAACGAAAAGCTGTGGAAATCACATTGTCCTCCAACCCTCTCACCTTTATATTTTGCTCCAAAGGAATGGGCTGAGTCACATAAAATTACTATATCTTCTCTCTTTTTAGCTTTTAATATTTCTTTTATTGCATCATAATCGCATGGGAAACCGCCTAAATCCACTGGCATTATTACCTTAGTATTAGGGGTTATAGCAGCTTCTAATTTATTTAAATCCATAAAAAATGAATCTTTTTCAACATCAACTAAAGTTGGAGTAATTCCTCTATGAACGGCAACACTTGAAGTAGCTGTATATGTATATGGTGTTGAGATAATTTCATCTCCTGCTTTTATATCAAGAATCTTTAAAACTAATTCCATTGCTGCAGTAGCTGAATTTAGGGCAACTGCCTTATTTACTGATAAATATTTTTGTATCTCTTCTTCAAACTTCACAAGTTTTGGGCCTGATGTGATCCAACCTGATCTTAAAACTTCTGCAACAGCCTCAATTTCGGCTTCTGTTATATCTGGCGGCGAAAATGGTATACTTTTTCTGTTATCCATCTTGTTATTCTCCTTTAATTCTAGATCTAAATTTAATTTACTAAACAAATCCATTTTATATCAATTCGATTAATTTGTCATTTATGTATTTAATTAAAATATGCTAATTTCCACTATTTTAGCTAATATCATTAGGTTTAATTTGTTTTTAATACTTATTATATTATATTCCAATAGGTTGAACTATTGGTAATATTTTATCTTAGTAAAAATTAATAATTATTTTAATGATATTCTATTTTTATTATGTTAAAATGTTTTTAGTTTGTATTTTGCATGTAATCATTTTCTAATACTATCTTGGAGGGGAATTTTTTGATAAACAAAAGCTTTAATTATAAATCCATTATTCAATTTATTACTTATGCCTTAGTTGGAGCATCCAATGTAATAATAGATTTAATTGTACTTAATATACTATGGTTTGCTTCTGGTATGTATATAGGCAGAATCAATTATCTTTTTAAGTTAATTTCGTTTGCTGTATATTCTACTACTGGATATTTACTTAATAAGAAATATACTTTTAAAACAAAAGCTTCAATAAAATCTTACTTTAGTTATATTTCCCTTTTAGCAGTATTAAGTTTAATGGATGCAATTATTTTAGTTAAACTAACAAGATTAAACCCTTTCCACTTACATAGAGGCATGAATGCAAACCTATCAGCCTTTACTGCTGCTATGGCAACAGGCTTGATTGGTTTTATAATTAATAAGTTTATTATATTTAGAAAGAAGTCACACAAAGAACATCCAAATGAAATGGGTGAACTTCACTAAAATTTTGTATATTCCAAAAATCCCTCCATATTTTATCATATGGGGGGATTTTCTAATATTTTTATAGATTTTTTACTTCTTTTCTTTCGCCTTTAAAATTGCCTATCTTCTCACTTCTTTTTTTCAATTCTTCTTCTACTGCTTCTAGTGGTATATCTAGTTCTGCCATTAGTACTAATAAATGATAGGTTAGATCACATATTTCTGCTACTTGATCTTCTTTGCTATCTCCTTTTGAGGCTATAATTACTTCTGTACTTTCCTCACCTATTTTCTTTAATATTTTATCCAAGCCTTTTGAAAATAGATACTTGGTATATGATTCTTCTTCGCCATCTTCTTTTCTAGATAAAATAAGTTTATATAAGCTGTCTAATTCACTTTTCATATCCTTCCCCCATCTATTTTATTGAAAAAGCAACTATTTTTCCCCGTATGGCATGCTGGCCCTTTTGGCTCAACCATCACTAATATTGTATCTCCATCACAATCATAGTACATTTCTTTTACAAATTGTAAATTACCTGAAGTTGCTCCTTTATTCCAATATTCATTTCTACTTCTTGAATAAAACCACGTGGTTCCACTTTCTAAAGTCTTATTAAGACTTTCTTTATTCATATATGCTAGCATTAACACTTCTTTTGTTTTATAATCCTGAACTATTGCTGGTACAAGAGAATTACCTTTGTCAAAATCAATTTTCTCTATATCAAACATAATATCTCCTTTATTTTCTCATAGGAATTTTTCTTTTTCTTAAATAATCCTTAACTTCATTAATTCGAAGTTCCCCATAATGAAATAGAGACGCAGCTAATGCAGCATCAGCTTTCCCACTTTCGAAGGCTTCATAAAAATGTTCTAAACTTCCACAGCCTCCAGAGGCTATAACAGGTACGTTAACTATTTCATCAACCTTTGCAAGAAGTTTATTATCAAAACCTTCCTTTGTTCCATCTCTATCCATGGATGTTAGAAGTATTTCTCCTGCCCCAAGCTTTACCCCTTCTTCAATCCAACTAAGAACGTCTAAGCCAGTATCTATTCTTCCTCCATTTACAAACACATTCCATCCAGTATTATCAGTTCTTCTTTTAGCATCTACTGCAAGTACTATACACTGAGAGCCAAAGTAATAGGATCCTTCTTTAATCAGTTCCTTATTTCTAACTGCAGCAGAATTAAGAGATATCTTATCTGCACCTGCTCTTAATATCCTTCTAATGTCATCTACTGAAGTTAATCCCCCTCCTACAGTAAAGGGAATAAATACTTTTTCAGCAGTTCTTCTAACCACATCCTCCATTATTCCTCTTCCTTCATGAGTTGCCTTAATATCTAAAAACACCAGTTCATCGGCACCTTCATTACTGTAGTATTCTGCGAGTTCTACTGGGTCTCCAACATTTATAAGTCCTTTAAAATTAATTCCCTTAACTACTCTTCCCTTATCTACATCTAGACAGGGAATTATTCTTTTAGTATGCATAATATCCCTCCTAGGTTATTTAACTAAATCCAATGCAGCTTTCAATGAAAGTTCTCCTGAATAAATGGCCTTTCCAGTTATTGCCCCATATATATCTAGTTCCTTTAGTTTTTGAATATCTTCTATATTTTTAACTCCACCAGAAGCTGTAATTTTTATATTTACTTCCTCTTTTAGCCTCTTTAACATTTCAAGATTAACACCTTGAAGGGTTCCATCTCTGCTTATATCAGTAACAATAATATTATCTACACCGTAGTCTGCCATAGTTTTGCTAAAGTGAATATAGTCTAAATTACTTTCTTTAAGCCATCCATTACCGCAGACCTTTCCATCTCTAGCATCAATTCCTACTATAATAGCATCTCCATATTTATCTAATGCTCTTAATAACAATTCTTTATTTTCAATTGCTGCTGTTCCTAGAATAACCTTATCTACTCCATTAGATAGAAGCTTCTCTATTCTATCAAGGTTTCTTATTCCTCCACCTACTTCAATAGACATATCTAAGTCTTTTGCAAGCTTTAGAATAATCTCCTCATTTATTCCTGTTCCTTCCTTTGCTCCATCTAAATCAACTAAATGAAGATTAGTTGCTCCTAAGCTTTGAAATTCTTTAGCTTGATCGAATATATCCTTTGCTACAATTTCCTCTTTAGAATAATCTCCTTGATATAATCTAACAGCTTTTCCACCTCTAATGTCTATAGCCGGTAATATTATCATTAAATCAACTCCCTAAAGTTTTTTAATATCTTAAGTCCTACTTCTCCGCTTTTTTCTGGATGAAACTGTGCTCCATACACCTTACCTTTATTAACTATCGCTGGTATTTTATTTTCTCCATAATTACTATAGGCAATAAGATTTTCATCTTTTATATTTTCTCCTTGAAATGAATGAACAAAATATACATAGCTCTCAACTTGTAACCCTTCCATTATTTTATCTTGCCTATTTACCTCTAAGGAGTTCCACCCAATATGCGGTATCTTAACACTGCTCTCTTTAAGTTTTTTGACTTCTCCTTGTATTATATTTAACCCTTCACATTCTTCGCCCTCATATCCTTTTGAGAATAATAATTGCATACCTAAGCATATTCCAAGCATAGGTTTGCCCTTGTCCACTTCTTCCAGAATTATTTGGTCTAAATTATATTCTTTTAGATTTTTCATAGCATCAGGAAATGCGCCTACTCCTGGTAACAATATTCCTTTTGATGTCTTAATTTCGTTATAATCTCTTGTGACTTTACTCTCTATACCAAGAAATTTAAAAGCATTATATACACTTTTAAGATTTCCCATACCATAATCAATGATGCTTATCATTTTGACCCTCCTTAAAGAGCTCCTTTACTAGAAGGAATTCGGTTCATATTATTTTCATCTATTGTTACAGCTTCTTTCAATGCTCTTCCTAAAGCTTTGAATAGGCCTTCAATTTTATGGTGATCATTCTCCCCATATAAAATTCTTACATGTAAAGTAATCCCTGCATTCATAGCTAAGGCTCTAAAGAATTCCTTTACCATTTCAGTTGAAAAGTTTCCTATACTCTCTCTTGAAAAGTCTCCCTCAAAGTGCAAGAATCCTCTTCCAGATATATCAAGAGAAACTGTAGCTAATGCTTCATCCATAGGTAAAAAGAAGGTGCCATATCTTTTTATTCCTTTTTTATCTCCTAAAGCTTCTTTTATTGCTTTTCCTAGTAGTATTCCTGTATCTTCAACTAAATGATGATCATCAATATATAAATCACCTTTTGCTTTAATATTTAAATCAAAATTCCCGTGAAATGATAATAATGTTAGCATATGATCAAAAAATCCAACCCCTGTTGATATTTCTGAATTACCACATCCATCAATATTAAGTTCCAGTGCAATTTGAGTTTCTTTTGTATCTCTCATACCTTTATAAACTCTTAATGTCATATCCATCATCTCCTTCATAGACTAAAATCTTTCGTAAAGTATCCATTAGTCTTTTATTCTCTTGAGGTGATCCAACTGTTATTCTGAAACTATCATCTTCAAAAGTTCTAATTAAAATATTTTTATTTTTAAGTCCATTTACCAGTGCATCCTTATGAGATGTTTTTCCATATATAAAATTTGATTTAGATGGATAAAAACATATATCAAGTGAGCTTTCAACCTCTAACTCTTTAAGCTCTTCTAATAATTTTTCTCTTTCTGAAATTATTATATTTGTATTCTCTTTTAATAAATTTATATATCCTAATGCAATAGCTCCTAAAGTCTGAGAAAGAGTATTTACATTATAAGGAACCTTATATGCTAAAAGCTCATTTATCTTTTCTTCATTAGAAATTAAGAATCCTACTCTTATAGCTGCTAACCCCCATGCTTTAGATAGAGTTCTCGTCACTATTAGATTATTAAATTTATTAATATACTTAATCATTGATTCACCGTAAAATTCATAGTAAGCCTCATCAACAACTATTGGAATATCTCTAAAGTTTTCGCATATCTTAACTATATCTTTCTCTGCCATCACTGTTCCTGTTGGATTGTTTGGATTTGAGAATATTATCAAACTTACCTTTTCACGTTTCCCTGTTTCTATAAGTTTCTTTACATTAATTTCTCCTTGATCTTCAATTTTAACCTTAACTATTTCTCCGCCTTGAACTGAAGTATAGAAATCAAACATAGAAAAGTCTGGATCCAAGGTTAGTAGTTTCTTTCCCTGTGATATTGTTGAGCTTATAATAAGATTTATCATCTCATCGGAACCATTACCAACAATAATATTTTTTTCCTTAACTCCAGAATATTTTGCATATGCTTTTCTTATACTTAAGGCTTCATCCTCTGGATATCTATTAAACTGAGTAGACGCCAATATTGATGTCATAGAAAATATTGCATCCTTGTATAGATTATTAGATATCTCATTGGCATTAAGTCTAATCTCCTTTGATGTATCCATTGATGTATATGCTTGTATTTTTTTCATCTTAATCTAACCTCACTTTTATAGAATTTCCATGGGCGGTTAACCCTTCCTTATCAGATAAAGTTATAATGTCTTTCGATGCCTTTATTAATTCTTCTCTTGTGTAATATATAAATGAAGATTTTTTAATAAAACTATCGGTAGATAATGCTGAGAAGAACCTTGCTGTTCCTGATGTGGGTAGTACATGATTTGGGCCACCAAAATAATCCCCAACAGGCTCTGGCGTATAGTATCCTAAAAACACACTTCCTGCATTTTTAACTTTCCCTAATAACTCCATTGGATTTTCAATCATTAGTTCTAAATGTTCAGGGGATATTATATTAGAAAGCTTAATACATTCCTCAATACTCTCACATAGTATCCCTATTCCAAACTTAGCCATGGATTTTTTTATAATATCTTTTCTATCTAAATTTTCAGTTTGTTTCTCCATTTCTTGACACACTTCATTTAATAACTCTTCAGAAGTAGTTAGCAAAATTGATGATGCTAAGACATCATGTTCTCCTTGTGATAACATATCTGCAGCAACATATTCCTTTTTAGCTTTTTCATCTGCTATAACTAATATTTCAGATGGTCCTGCTATCATATCTATATCTACAGTACCAAATACTAATTTTTTAGCAGTAGCTACATATATATTTCCAGGCCCAACTATTTTATCAACCGCTTTAATACTTTCAGTTCCATAAGCTAAGGCTCCGATTCCTTGAGCTCCTCCAACCTTATATATTTCATCTACTCCAGCAATTTTAGCTGCAGCTAGAATATAAGGGTTTACTTTTCCGTCCTTCATTGGTGGAGTAATCATTGCAACTGATGAAACCCCTGCTACTTTAGCTGGAATAACATTCATTAATACTGAAGATGGATATGCAGCCGTTCCACCTGGAACATAAACTCCAACTCTTTCAAGTGGAATTACTCTTTGCCCCATAAATACTCCACTTTCATTAGTCTGTATCCAAGAATTTAATTTTTGCTTTTCATGAAATACTTTTATATTTTCTTTAGCTTTTTCTAATGCCTCAATAAATTCTTTTTCAACTTTAAAAAAAGCTTCCTCACTTTCTTCTTTTGAAACTAAAGTTGATTCTAGTTGAACTCCATCATATAACTTAGTGAAATAGCTTAGAGCCTTATCTCCCTCAGCTCTAACCTTGTTTAGTATTTCATTTACTGATTTTAATACCTCTTCACTTTCTTTAACTTCCCTATTCTTTAGTTCTTCTAAAACTTTATTTCTATTTTCTTCGTTGTAATTTAATATTCTTAACATTATAGCCCCCTATATTACATTGCTTATTTTTGAAAGAAAATCTCGAATCTCCTTCTCTTTTAACTTAAAGGCAGTATTATTAACAATAACCCTCGCACTTATATCACAGATTTCATCACGGACAACCAATCCATTTTCCTTTAGTGTTGTTCCCGTTTCCATGATATCTACTATCCCATCACATAACCCTAAAAGCGGTGCAAGTTCAACAGAACCTTCAATCTTGATTATTTCTACGTCCATTCCCTTATCGTAAAAATATTCCTTTGCTACATTTGGATATTTAGTTCCTATTTTAATATGCCCATAGTCTTTAAATAATCTTGACTCTGGAAGAGATGCAACTATGAATTTACACTGTCCTATCTTTAAATCTAAAACTTCGTAATAGTTCAAGTTACTTTCAATAAGCGTATCCTTCCCAACAATACCAACATCCGCTACCCCATGCTCAACATAGGTAATTGCATCAACGCTCTTAACTAGAAAATAGTTATAATCCATTTTCTCATCCTTAAAAATGAGTTTTCTTCCTTTATCTTTTAACAATGACACATCAAATCCAGCTTTTTCAAAGATCTTAACACTTTCTTTTTCTAAACGCCCTTTTGTTAGTGCAATATTTACTGTCATATCCTTCCCCCCAATGAATCATAATAATTTAGAAAGATTAGATTAATATTGTATTTTCATCACTCTCTATTTCTGCGTCGTCATCTTTCTTTTCAATTAAATTAACCTTATAGCCCTTATTTGTTAATTCATTTCCTTTTACCAGTGCCTCAATAAAGTCTTTTTTTGAATATAATATCTTAGTAATCTTTTCTTTTTTACTAATTTTATATACCTCAATTAATGAGTCAATATTTATAGCAAATCCAATTGCCCCATTATCTATTCCAAAAGAATTTATTAGTTTATCATAGCGTCCCCCTTGGAGTACATAGCTTCCAACCCCTTGCACATATCCTCTAATTATCACACCTGTATAATAATTTATTTTAGGTATGATCCCTAAATCTAGGGATACATATTCTTGTAACTTTAATTTTTTAATCGCCTCTGCCAATGCTTTTAAATATAGTATTGGTTCCTTTATTTTTTCATATATTTCAAGTTCACTTATTGAGTCTAAGACTTCAATATTTCCAAAAAGCCATGGAAGCTTTTCTAAAAAGTTTTTAATTTCCTCTGGTATATTAAGCTTATTTAAAAGCCCCTGTAATTCTCCTAGTCTCTTTTTTTCTATTAGAAATGATATTTTTTCTTTAACCTCATCATCAAGATTTAACTCTTCAAATATCCCTGTGATTACCCCCATGTGTCCTAATTCGATTTTGAATTCTTTTAAGCCTAAAGATTTTAGAAGATTAATTGATAGATAGATTATCTCTAAATCACCTTCTAAAGTTTCTCTACCAATTAATTCAGCTCCACAATGAGTTATTTCATTTGGCTTTCCTCCAAAAACCTCATTTACTCTATATACATTCGAAGTATATCTAACTCTAATTGGTCTTTTATAATCTTTTAATTTTGTACTTACTACTCTTGCCATTGGGATTGTCATATCAGGTCTTAAAACAAGAATCTTTCCTTTATTATCAAAGAACTTATACATTTCTTCTTGTTTAAAAGCTTCAGGATGAGAATTAAAAGTATCATAATATTCTAAGGTAGGTGTAATTATTTGTTCATATCCCCAATTTTCTAAGTTTTCTTCTAAAGATTTTCGTATCTCTTCCTTTTTGTAACAATCTTCAGAAATTATATCTCTTGCCCCTTCAGGAAGAAAATTATTAATAGCCCCCATTTTATCCCTCCGTCATTCACTTTATCACTTTATTCTGATAAATTACTAAAGTATACCCTTAATTATACACATTTATACGTAATTGTCAACTTAATATATATTTCCACTATTTCTTTTAAATATGCTAGTAATTATCTATATTTAATAAAAAAAAGATACCCTATATAGGATATCTTTAATAATTTTAAAATGTATAAACTTCCATGTTTTCTATTGCATCTTTAACTAATGCTTCACAATCTAAACTAGATTCTGATTTTTTTATTTCCTCAAGTACTGGTTTTGTCTTAGGATGCTTTGGAACAAAAATAGTACAACAGTCTTCATAAGGTCTTATTGATATATCGTAAGTTTCAATATCTCTTGATATGTCCATTATATCTTCTTTATCCATTGAAATTAACGGTCTAAATACTGGTCTATCTGCTACATCATTTGACACAATTAAACCTTCCATTGTTTGGGAAGCTACTTGACCTATACTTTCTCCAGTTGTAACTGATTGAATGCCTTTTTCCTCTGCTAATGTACATGCCACTCTCATCATAAATCTTCTCATTATTATAGTAAGTTCATCTTCACGGCACTTTTCAATTATTGACATCTGAATATCAGTAAATGGAACTACATATAAATTAACTTTTTCTGTATATGTTGCTAGTACTTTTGCTAAATCCTTAACTTTGTCCTTAGCTCTTTCTGATGTATAAGGATGAGAATGATAGTATACGCAATGTAATTCAACACCTCTTCTTGCCATCATATATCCAGCAACTGGTGAATCTATTCCACCTGAAAGCATTAGCATAGTGCTTCCATTAACTCCGTAAGGCATACCACCTTCACCTTTTACAACATCTCCTAATGTCCATATATAGGCTTTCTTTCTTATTTCAACTTTTACCATACATTCAGGATTTTTCATTTTTACTGAAAGTTCACCATCAAAATTAATTAGAACATGTGCTCCAACTTCTCTAGATACTTCAACTGATTCCATATTAAAATCTTTATTTGCTCTATTAGTCTCTATTTTAAAAGTTTTTGCTCCTGATGCTTTTACTTTTTCGAATGCTAATTCTTTTATTTTGTCAAAATCACTTTCTAGTTCAGTAACAAAACATATTTCCTTAACTCCGAAAACTTTCTTTACTCTATTTGCTACTTCTTCTAAATTTTCTGAAGCTATAAACCATCTGCTCATATCTTCTACAAATTCGAATTCAATTCCGTGTAGTTTTCTTGCAATATTCTTTTTTAATTTTCTTTCAAATTTATTTCTATTTAAACCTTTCAGAAATATCTCTGATGCATATTTTATTAATATTAATTTTCTCATTTTCTTACTCTCCTTAAAAATGTAAGTGCTTTTATAAGCTCTTCTACTGTATAATCTATTTCCTCTTTTGTGCTAAATCTTGAAAAAGAAAATCTAATTGCTCCTTCGCTTTCCTTTTCATTTAAGCCAATAGCCTTAAGTACATATTTTCCTTTACCACCTCTAGAAGAACAAGCTGATCCTGTAGAAACAAAAATATCCTTTTCCTCAAGTAAATGCAATAGTACTTCTGCTTTAATTCCTGGAAATGAAACATTCAAAATATATGGACTTATATATTCCTCTTCCTTAGAATTTATTATTTTATTGTCTAAATCATTTATTAAACTAATGAAATACTTCTTTAGTTCTTTTACTTTATCAAAGTTTTCTTTTATAGATTTATGAGCTATTACTGCTGCCTCAGTCATTCCCATAACAGATGGAACATTTTCAGTACCACTTCTAAATCCGCTTTCCTGTCCACCACCTGATATTAGAGCTTTAGGATTAAGTCCTTTTCTTATGAAACAGAAACCTACACCTTTAGGGCCATGAATCTTATGTCCACTTGCTGTTAAAAAATCTATTTTATATCTATTTACATCTATTTCTATCTTCCCATAACTCTGAACTGCATCCACATGAAATCTTGCTCTACTAGATAATTCTTTTATAGTTTTCCCTATTTCTAATAAATTTTGTATTGTACCTACTTCATTATTAACATGCATTATAGATACTAATACAGTTTCTTTTTTAATGCTTCTTCTAAGTTCCTCTATATCAATTCTTCCTTCTGAATCCAATGTCAATTCAGTAACTTCTGCACCCATATCCTTTAATTCTTTAAGTGTGTTAAGTACTGAAGGATGTTCAAATTTTGTTGTTATAATATGACTTCCCTTTTTGCCAAAAGATTTAAGTATAAAATTATTACCCTCACTTCCACCTGAGGTAAAATAAATCTCGCTTGCAATTGCATTTATAGTACCTGCTATTGCTTCTCTGCAGCTTAATAACTTTCTATCTGCTTCTAAACCAAGTCTATGTAAAGAAGATGGATTTCCAAAGTATTCTCGCATACCAAAATTAACTGCTTCAATTACTTCATCTATAGGCTTTGTTGTAGCAGCATTATCAAAATATACAATCATTTCTGTATCCTTTCTCAATTCTTTTTCCTTTATTTAAAGAACTTTAAATTGTTTGTACTATTCTAGTTATACGGTTTTCCATATGAAACTTAACTTATTCTTGTTTGAATAAGTTATTAGTTGAATTTAAAACACTATAAAAAACCCCTAACTTTAAGATTAATTAAAAATTTATTATATGTCAAAGGAAAGTTTATAAAAAAATAAAAAACTCTTAAATTTATATTGTTGAAACCATTACAATTATTATTTATTAAATTTAGAGAAAATAAAAAAGGAAAAAGATTATTATCTGTAAAAATAATAAAGCATTTTCCTATTAAACTTATTCTATTTCTTCTAATTTACTAAAGAAGTGACTTTTAAATCTTATCCCTACACCAATTATAAGAACAAATACTACTGACAACATTATTATAATAAACTTTTTACCACTTGCTATATTTGCTCCATAATAACTTGATAAGAATAATGCTGGTAATCTTCCTAATGTTGAGTAGATAATAAAGTTTTTAAAATTTATTTTTGATAACCCCGCTAGAAATGCCAAACTATCTTTTGGAAATCCTGGAATTAAGTATACTAAAAAAACAATTAAATTAATTCTCTTGGAATTAAATATTTTCTCGAAAGATCTCTTTACTTTTTTCGGTAAAACCTTTTCAACGAAATTATGGCCAAATCTTCTAGTTGCAAAAAATAACACTGTTGATCCAAGGCTAATTCCTATTATTGAGTATAGTGTTCCAATCCACGTTCCAAATGCATATCCTCCAGCCGCTTGAATAAATTCGCCTGGGATAAAGAAAATAACCACTTGTAGAACTTGTAATAAAATGAATGTTATCCCCGCTAAAGGACCGAAGGATTTAATGTAGTTACTTACTTCATCAGTATTCTTAAGTAACTGCATGAAACTTAGCAATTCATCTTTGTATTTATATATAAATAAAAAAAGCACTAATAAAGTTAAAACTGATAGAGCTTTTTTCCAATGACTTTTAATAAAGTTTATCATGGATTCCGCCTCCATATGTTAGTTTATATCTTTATTGTACTGTGCTTTAATTAATAATACTATTAATATATTCTTAAAATATTCTTAATTCTATTCCATCGCCACAAATTCGACTTTTTGCACACCTTCAAGGGACGAAATCTCTTCTAAAATGTTCCATATATCTTCCCCTAGTGAGCTTACATCCATTGTTATACTAAGATTTGCTGAATTGTTGATTGGAATACCTTGATTTATTGTAAGTATGTTGCCACCTTTTTCTGAAAGAAAATTTAATATACTTGAAAGTATTCCTTTTTTATGTGAAATAATCATATTAAAAGTAAATTTTTTCCCTTGAGAGGTCTCTGAAAACTCGAAAACATAATCCTTGTACTTATAATACACACTTCTACTTATGCCAACTGTTTTCGTAGCTTCAGTTATCTCTTTAACTTTTCCACCCTTTAACAACCTTTTTACTTCTATTACTTTTTCAAATATCTCTGGTAAAACCTTCTTATCAATTACTAAATACTCACTTTTCAATCTTCTCACCCTTCAACTATTTCTGGACCAATGTTATTCTTTTCTAATTCTAGAAGTTTCCATCCTCCATCAAGTGTTTCTAAATACTTTTTAATGCCTTCTTTTATATCAATAGAACCTTTTTTAATAATACACATTATTGTTGGACCCGCTCCACTGAGAAATACACATAGAGCTCCAAGTTCTCTAGCCTTATTTGTTATATTATCAAAATTAGGTATTAAATTACTTCTATAATTTTCATGAAGTTTATCTTTACAAGCTACTTTTAGTAAATCAAAGTTTCCTGAGTAGAAACAACTTAATGTTAGTGCTGCTTTTCCTATGTTATATACACCATCCTTAAATGGTATAACTTCGGGAAGAGCTTTTCTAGCCTTTTCAGTTGAAAGCGTAAATTCAGGAATAAAAGCTAAGAACTCAATCCCATCTTTTATATCAATTCTATTATAATATGCTTTTCCCTCTTCCATTGAAGAAACGACTATGCCTCCAAAGAATGCAGGTGACACGTTATCAGGGTGCCCTTCAATTTCAACTGCTAAATCAAATAAATCATCATTACTAAAAGGACTTCCCATTAAGATATTTGCTCCTATTAAGCCAGCAACTATACAACTTGAACTACTTCCAAGGCCTCTAGATATAGGAATTTCTTCTTTAATTATTCCTATTTTCACGCCTATTTTCTTGTAATTCGCCTTATTAAAACAGCGAATCATAGCTTCATATATAATGTTTTGTTCATTACAAAACTCTTCCTTTACTCCAACAAACTCTAGTCCTTCTGGAATCTCTTCAAAGAAATATTCATTATATAGTTTAAAAGCTAACCCCATGCAATCAAACCCAGCCCCTATATTTGCAGTTGTTGCTGGAACTTTAACTCGTACCATACTATACACCTACTTTTAGTATTTCTTTTAGTGTAGCTTCCATTTTATCACTTGGACACTCTAAATTATGAAGTATAGGAAGATCCTTAAGTTCCTTTAATCCTGCAGGAATTTCTAAAGATGTGTAGTCAGAAAGTTTATTTAATAGTTCTAAATCACTTTCTTCGTCTACTTTTATTTCTAGTGCATTTATTATACTTCTATTAAACTTAAATGGACTTGCTGTTGAAGCTATTAATACCTTTTTATTGTCACCAGTTTTCTCTTGATACTTTTTATATACACTATAGGCTACTGCAGTGTGTGTATCCATTAAATACTCTTCTTTATTATAAACATCTTTTATTGCTTTATATACTTCATCAATTTCTGAATAATCTCCATAAAAATCACTTAACTTCTCCTTCATTTCCTGGGTAATTGAATATTTACCACTGCTTTGAAGGGAATTCATTAATTCCTGAACCTTTTCACTATCTCTATCTGAAAGTTCATATAATAATCTTTCTAAGTTTGAAGAAACTAGTATATCCATAGATGGAGATTCTGTTAGTATAAGTTCTCTATTTTTATCATAGGTCCCTTCCTTGAAGAAGTCTGTTAACACATTATTTTCATTAGATGCACATATTAATTTATCAATAGGTAACCCCATTTGTTTTGCATAGTAAGCAGCTAATATATTTCCAAAGTTTCCTGTTGGAACTGCTACATTGATATTATCTCCTTCTTTTATTTCACCTTGTCTAACCAACTCAAAGTATCCATAAAAATAATATACTATTTGAGGAACCAATCTTCCTATATTGATTGAATTTGCTGAAGATAATGAAATGTTGCTCTTTTCAAGATCTTCTTTCAGTTCCTTATTACTAAAGATTGTTTTTACCCCTCTTTGAGCATCATCAAAATTCCCATCTATTGCTACAACAAAAACATTGTTACCCCTTTGAGTTCTCATTTGCTTTTCTTGCACTTCAGATACTCCTGATTTTGGATAATAAACTACTACTTTAAAACCTTCAACACCACTAAACCCTTCCAACGCTGCTTTCCCTGTATCACCTGAAGTTGCAGTTAATATAACTATTTCATTTTTGAAATTTATTACCTTCTTTGCTTTCTTCATGATTTGTGGAAGAAATAGAAGTGCTGCATCTTTAAATGCAGATGTGGGTCCATGATATAGTTCTAGGAATCCATTCTTTACTTCTACATTAAATCTTCCTTTATATGCATCGCTAATAGCCCTGATTAAATCTTCATTTGGTATGTCTGTAAAATATTGACCTATGATTTTTTCAGCCAATTCTTCATATCCATAATCAACTTTATCCTTTAATTTTGAATAAACTTCTGGAAAACTTGATGGAACAAATAGCCCCCCATCTTTTGCTATTCCTTTTAAGATTGCTTCTGAAGAAGATATATTATCTTCCACGCCTCTTGTACTTCTAAATAACATAAAATCACCCCAAATTTGCATATTACATTATATAGTAATATATAATAAAAAAATTATACCTTGTCTACCTTAAGAATACAACTGTTTTTTTATGAAAGACTTTCTTTAGGGGACGGTTAACATTTTTTTGTTGTATTTTTAAGGTGTTATGCAATCAAAATTGCTTAAATTTCACTTAAAATAGTTTATTTAATTGTTAACCGTCCCCTAAATTTTAAAAGATGAGCCTACACTGTTTGTAGGCTCATCTTTTCTTTTTTACTATTTAATTTGCTTTTAAAATTATTAATTGCTATTTCTGTGTTAATTCTATCCTTTTCTGAAAGTTCTCCTCGTCCGCATCTATCTGCATATGATAATAATGCAATTTCATCTATTGAGGTGTCCATTATTAATCCTTTAATATTTGCAAATGGAAGATTTTTTTCAACATACAAATAATGCATATGATATTTTACTAAATTACTTACCTTCTCTATAAACTGATGGTCCTCCTCAAATGGTCTTATAAAATCTACGACCATCTCGCTTCCTACACTATCGTGGTTATATGATGTCCATCTACCATTTCGCATTTTAGTTGTAGTTAATTTTCCTATATCATGTAGAAGTGCTGCCCACATTAAAGCTCTTTTATCTGTACTTTTACTTCTAAGATTTGCAGCTTCATCCACAACCAACATCACATGATTTAGTACATTTCCTTCTGGGTGATATTTAGGAGATTGCTCAATTGTAGCTAATCTTTCAATTTTGTGAAATACTGTTCCTTTTAATGAGTTATTATTAAAGAGAGTTCTTAAAAATATTGATGGCTTTTCATCCTCCAATAAATGCGTATCAATTTCATTAAAAATTTCTTGATTATTCATTTGTACACCTTCTTTATAAAGCTTTATAAATGTTTATATATATGGTTTGTTTATGATGATTTTTTATTCTATTCATTTTTAAACATCTCTAGTAAACAATCCCTTAGATTTTTTAATAAATAATAATGCTATAACGAACGAAACAAATGCACCTATCTCAACTATAAATATATTAACTATTCCCACTTGGTAAAGCACTGCTGGGAAATCAATTAGTGCATGGAATATAATTGCTAAGAATAAAAATTTATATTTTCGCTCTTTTATCGCATATAAAACAAGTAATGACAGTCCTACTTGAATTCCTAATGCAAATATCCTTTCTATACCTGATATAAGCCAATAATAACTTTGAGTATCTATTAATGCATTTTTTGCATTTTCTAGTGTATTTGCAGCCACTCCTGAAGTATCTATTAATTTATTATAAGTTCCTGTGTTTATCATAATCGATAGAATAAGATTATTTAAAAATCCTAATCCAGCTAGCAAGATAGCTTCAATTCCGCCATGTCCTAAACCATATGCCAAGCCATCTTTCCATTCTTTTTTGTTTTTAAGTACAAATTTAAAAATAATAAACCTTGCCGTTTCTTCAAAGATCCCAGCCATTAGTCCACCATACAACATATATAAGATTGGATTCTTTAAAACTTCAGCTGTAACTGTTATCTTTGTTAAAACGGCTATATGAACTGACTTTTCTAATACTTGTGTTGCTACAAAGAAAGCTACCGCCCCTATTAATACAGTTTTTATTGAAATTCTTTCTTTTTTATAAAAATAGATTACCAATGTTATTGGTAAAATAATAGAAATAATTATTGTTATTGCCATAAAAAAAATAGAAACTGTACTTACCATATCTTCACCTCTTAAAAATATCCTTTAAATTAAATTATAATACTAATAATCTAATGTATGCTTAAGATTTTCTTAAAAGTACTGGGGACGGTTAACAACTATTTGCACTAGTAAAGTATAAATAGTTGTTAACCGTCCCCCAAAAAGAAAGAATTTTCAGAATTAATTTTTTTTATGTCATAAACACTAACAATAAAGCCATTTGTCCAAATTAAATGCAAGAGTTAGATATTTTTTTAACAATATGGTATTGCACTTATAATTTAAAATGATAAAATCTTATTGTCGGTATTCTATTTTAGAAACTGAACTAGGATCAAATTTATAATTTTTTCCGAATTATATCTACTTAAAAGAGTAAGAACGGAGGCTATCAAAATGGAAAGAAAAACAACTATGACTATGAGTATTAGAAAGCTTGTAGTAACAGGGATGCTAACTGGTATCACATTATTTTTAGGATTAACTGGGCTTGGATTTATAAACATACCGCCAGTTAAAGCAACTATTATGCACGTACCCGTAATTATTGGAGCTATTGTTGAAGGACCAGTAGTTGGAGCTGCAGTAGGATTTTGTTTTGGATTATTCTCAATGTACCAAGCATTTACAGCACCTACACCAACTTCATTTATATTCTGGAACCCAATAATCGCTATCTTGCCTAGAATACTTATTGGTTTATTTTCTTATTATGCTTATGCTTCAATAAGAAAGAAATTCCCTAAGACAGGTATTGGTGTTGCTGCTGTTATTGGTACACTAACAAATACAATCTTTGTTTTAGGACTAACATATGTTTTCTATGCTGCAAAATTTGCACAAGCTATTGGTATTAATCCATCAACTGTTGGAAAAGCCCTTTTCACAATAGGACTTTCAAATGGAATTCCAGAAGCTTTGGTTTCAGCAATAATTGCAGTTCCTGTAATAAGTATTTTGAATAAAATTAGATCGTAATTATTATAAGCATCCAAGAATCTTGGATGCTTTTGTGATATGGAGGTATTATTATGAATGAGATAAAATTTACTAATATTGATGGAATTAAGCTTGGTCATGCTCAAAATTTTGAAGGATGCACTGGCTGTTCTGTTGTTATTTGTAAGGAAGGTGCCTCTGGAGGTGTAGATGTCCGTGGTGGTTCTCCAGGAACGAGAGAAACTGACCTCTTAAATCCTATGGAACTAGTTGATAAAGTTCATGCAATCGTATTATCTGGTGGAAGTGCTTTTGGCTTAGATGCTTCTGCAGGCGTAATGGAGTACTTAGAAAAAAACTCAATAGGTTTTGATGTTGGTGTTACGAAAGTTCCAATTGTTTGTAGTGCTGTTTTATTTGACCTTGTTATTGGTAGTTCAGATATTCGTCCTGATAAATTAATGGGACTTCAAGCATGCATTAATTCTGAAGAATATAATGGCGACATAAATGGAAATATTGGAGCTGGTACAGGTGCAACTGTTGGGAAATTTAAAGGACCTGAATTCTCCATGAAAGGTGGACTTGGAACTTATGCAGTACAAGTTGGCGATCTTCAAGTAGGCGCAATCGTTGCAGTTAACGCATTAGGTGATATCATTGATACGGAAACTAATAATATCATCGCAGGTGCTCTAACTGATGATAAGAAAACTTTTGTAAATACTGAAGACTATATGATTTCACAATATGATAAGAGTAAAAATGTTTTTAGTGGAAATACAACAATAGGCGTCATTGTTACAAATGCAATTCTAACTAAGGCTCAGGCTAATAAAGTAGCATCTATGAGTCATAATGGTTATGGAAGAGCGATTAGACCTGCTCATACAATGTTTGATGGTGATACTATATTTACTTTATCTACAAACAAAGTAAATGCTGACATTAATGTTGTTGGACTTTTAGCTGCTAAAGTTATGGAAAAGGCTATTGTTCGTGGGATTAAAGAAGCTAGTTCAGTTCATGGATTAATTTCTTATAAAGAATTTAATAAATGATGTATTTTTTTATTTGTTTTTTATAAAAATATAAAAGTGCATTATTATAACAATTTGTCCTATTTTTTGGTTAGACATGTACACATTTCCTCTTTTACCTCTGATATTATAGTGTATTAAAAACAAGAGTGCACAAAATAATGATGCAAAGCAAATAAAGCTTAGCAAATAAAATATAAAATCCCACAAGGGATAAAAGGAGGAAACTGTTATGGCAAGAAGTAATAGAACATTAGTACCAGATGCAAAAAATGGGCTATCTAAATTTAAAAATGAGGTAGCTAGTGAATTAGGCGTTCACTTAAAAGAATACAATGGAGATATAACTGCTAGAGAAGCAGGTTCAATCGGTGGAGAAATGGTAAAAAGAATGGTTGAACAATATGAAAACAATATAAAATAATTAGTAAACAAAAGGGTGTCTCCTTATAGGAGACATCTTTTTTATTTAAGAATTTTGTCATATAATATATTTTATTAATATCAATATAATCAACATAAGGAGTTGTTTAATTTGAAAAACAGCCTTCGGGTAAAATTTAAAATACTTATTACTCTATTAATATCAGTAAATGCAGTTATTGTAATTATTTCACTATATAATTTTTTCTATATAAAGGATTCTATTAATAGTTTTTATAAATACAATTTTGACAGTATTAATGCTGTTAAAAATATGCAAGATATTACAGAAAATCAGCATTTTGCATTATTAAATTATATTTCTACTAAAAATGAAGTTTATAAGAGCAATTTTTTAGATTTAGAAAAAAATTTTTATGACAATTATGCTATTCAACTTGATAGGACCTCTGAAAATGGGGAATCGGACTTGAATAATCAAACAAAAGCACTATATATTAAATTTTTTAATACAGGTAAAACTACTTTTGATTCTTACGATAAAGGAAATAGTACCTCTGGTTATTATAATGAAATACAAAATAAATATAATGAACTTAAACAAAATTTAGATGCTATATATGAACTTAATAATAATGCTATGAAAGTAAAGATACTAAATTCTCAAGAAAAAATAATTCTTTCTTCGAAATTTTTATTCATATCTTCTTTGATAGTCTTATTTCTAAGTATTCTTTTATCAAATAAATACTTAGATAAACTGCTACTCCCTCTAGTAAATCTTCAGAATGCAATACGCGGCTTTAAAGATGGAAACTTTTCATTTAATAGACCTATTAATTCAGAAGATGAGATAGGCGAAATTTATAAAGAATTTCACAATATGTCAAAAAGAATTAAGGAATTTAAAGACTCAACTTTGGGACAACTTATGGAAGAAAAAAATAAGTCGCTGGCAATTGTTAAAAGTATATCAAATCCTTTAATTGTTTTGGATAACAATTTCAAGTGCATCTTAATAAATGATGCTTGCGAGGATTTCTTTAAGTTTCGTGAAGCCTCACTAATAGGCCAACATATATTAGATTTCATTACAGATGGAGATTTATTTGATTTTATCTCAAAGGCTAAAGAGGTTAACTTTAGTGGTGCATCTAAAGTAATGAATTTTCATAAAGATAGTCATAGTTTTAATGTATCTGTTTCAACTATAAAAAATCGAGATTCAAACCTAAACGGAATAATAGTATATTTTCAAGATATTACAGAACTAAAAAAACTTGATAAATTAAAACAGGACTTTATTAGCACTCTTTCACACGAGTTAAAAACTCCGCTAACTTCAATTATGATGGGCTCTTCAATGCTTGAGGAAAGTGTTATAATTGAAAATGCTGATGAAAGATATAGAATTATCAACACAATACAAGAAGATGCAGAAAACTTATTAAATATGATTGATAATTTTTTAAAGCTTACTCAGTTAGAAACTGATCAAAATTACTTAAATTTTGAGATTGCAGATATTTCTGATATTATTAAGAATTCTATTAAGAATTTTTGTACTATATCTCACGCTAGAAATATAACATTGAATTTTGAAAGAATCGGGGCTTTGCCAATGATTTCTATTGACAAGGAGAAATTTTCTTGGGTTGTTAATAATCTTATTTCCAATTCTATAAAATACTCCTTAGATAACAAACAAGTATTTATTTCTTTATACTCTGATGATAAATCAATAATTCTTACTGTACAGGATCAAGGTATTGGTATTAGCAAATCACAAATAGATAAAATATTTGATAAATTCTATAGAGGCAACGATACATCAAATGGTACTGGACTTGGACTACCTTTATCTAAACAAATCGTTGAGCTCCATAACGGTACAATAACTTGTAATAGTGTATACGGATCTGGAAGTATCTTTAAGGTTACACTTCCAATAATAGGAGGCATATAATGAAAACTATTTTAGTAGTAGATGATACGAAAAATATAAGAGAAATGCTTAAAACTTTTTTAGAAATAGAAGGGTTTAAGGTTTTTGAGGCAAAAAATGCTGAAGAGGCTATAGAAATATTTAATCACCATCAAATTGACTTAATGTTTACTGATATAAAACTTCCAAATGTATCAGGAACAGAACTTTTAAAGCAAGTTAAAAAAATGAATAAATCAACAACAGTTATTGTGATGACTGCTTTTGGAACAATAAAGAATGCTGTAGAATGCACTAAATTCGGTGCTGCCGCTTATCTTCAAAAGCCTTTCACTACCAAAAGAATTAAATCAGTTTTAGACGAAGTTTTAAGAAAACATACTATAAAAAAAGATGTTAACTCATACTTAGTTTTATCTAAAAAATTAATAGACGATAATGACTATTTTAAAGCAGAAGAAGTTTTAAATAAGGCTCTTTCTATTGATAAGGAAAATAAAGAAATTTACCTATTAATAAGTCAAATTGCTGAACTTCAAGGAAATTTTGAAAAAGCGAAAAAGTTTATTTCTATGGCTGAAATACTTGGGGACGGTTAACATTTATTAATTCTATATTTTATATTAAAATTTAAATGTTCTGAATGTAAAAAAGATAGACAAATTAGCTTGTCTATCTTTTTTTCTATTTTACAGCCAAAATTTTAAGTAATTTTTTTAATTTATGCTGACTTTAAAAAATTATAAATTTCGTCATTGTATTCTTTATCATAAATAATTAAATTAATGCCTATTCCACATAACTTAGATACTCTTGAATAAGTTATGTTCCCCAAAACCTCAGAAATCTCACTACATTTAAAGTTTCCTAAACTTTTCATTAACACCACCACAATTGCTTTTGCGTTTAGTGTTTCTCTTCTATTTTTAATATTAAGCATATCACGTCCAAAACCATACTTATCTTTTATATATTTAAAAATTGAGTCTAAAGTGAAATTCCTATCTATAATTTTTCTGCCGCTTATATATTGACTCTTCTCTTTTTTAAATTCGCCTTCATTAATATTTATTCCTGAATATCTGCTAATCTTCTCTGAATACCTTTTACATGCCAAATAGGAATCTTCTGCTATCAAAGAATTTATAAAAGAATTATCAACTATTTGAAATTCATCATTCTTTAAATTCAGATAAGATCCTAAGCTTGAAAATCTATATTTCTCAGGAAATCTTCTGTATCTTTTAATATCTTTAGGATTATTATGTATGTATAATGATAAGTTCATAAGATATCTATCGCTATTTATCAATTTACTTTTAAATCTGTCTTGGAACAAATGTCCATGTCTCTTATATTTGTGATTATAATATCTTGAATACATTAAGTTAACTCTATGCATTACTTTTGATATATCACTTCCACAAGAATCAATAATGAAATGGGCGTGATTATTCATTAAACAAAAAGCATAAATTTTAAAAACATAAAACTTTTGACATTCTTTTAGAAAATCTAAATATTGAATTTTATCAAAATCATTCTTAAATAGTTTTACTTCAGAGATACTTCTAATCATTACATGATAAATTCCATTGCTAACTTTTATTCTTGCAGCTCTAGGCATAAAAATCACCTTCCTTACCTACTGAATTATTGCCATATTTTATTTACCTATTCAATAGATACGTTGATTTTAACGGGGACGGTTAACATTTCTTATATCTAATTTAGATCACTTAAATGTTAACCGTCCCCGATTATATTACCTTGATTACCAGATTTAATTTTAAACCTTAAACACTAATGCACTATCCTCTTCATCGATAGTTACTGTTACTCCATCATAGATTTCTCCTGAAATTATTCTTTTTGCAAGATTTGTTTCTAATGTATTTTCAATATATCTCTTTAATGGTCTTGCACCATATACTGGGTCAAATCCCTCTTCCGCAATTAATTTTTTAGCATTATCAGTTATCTCTAGGATTACATTCTTTTCTTTCATTTTATTTTTAACCTTAATCAAGAATATATCTATTATTTTCTTAATATCATCTAATGATAATGGACTAAAGGTTATTATATCATCAACTCTATTTAAGAATTCTGGTTTAAATCTCGACTTCATTTCATTCATAACTTTAGCCTTCGATTCTTCTGAAACTCTACCATCTTTACTTCCATCTAATAAATAAGAACTTCCTATATTGGAGGTCATTATTATAATTGTATTCTTGAAATCAACAGTTTTACCTTGATTATCAGTTAGTCTTCCATCGTCTAAAATCTGTAGGAACACATTAAATACATCTTGGTGAGCCTTCTCTATCTCATCAAACAAGATAACTGAGTAAGGTTTTCTCCTAACTGCTTCTGTTAGCTGACCACCCTCCTCATACCCTACATATCCTGGAGGCGCTCCTATCAATCTAGAAACAGAATATTTCTCCATGTATTCTGACATATCAATTCTTATAATGTTCTCTTCTGAGTCAAAAAGAGTTCTTGCTAATGTTTTGGCTAATTCAGTCTTACCGACACCAGTTGGGCCTAAGAAAATGAACGATCCTATTGGTCTATTTTCGTCTTTTAGCCCTGCTCTTGCCCTTATAACTGCATTTGTAACTGATTGAATTGCCTCATTTTGACCTATAACTCTTTCTCCTAATTCATCTTCCAATCTTAAAAGCTTCTTCTTTTCCCCTTCCACTAGCTTTGTTACAGGAATTCCAGTCCATTTAGATACTATGTTTGATATTTCATTTTCTGTAACCTCTTCCTTTAAAAGGGCTCCCTCATAGTTTTCTTTAACTTCATTTTCTTTTTCAGCTATTTTCTCTTCAAGGGATGGAATAAGTCCATATTTAAGTTCAGCTGCCTTATTTAGATCGTACTCTCTTTCATATTTTTCAATCATTCCTCTAGCATCATCTAGCTGCTTTTTAAGTTCTCTAATCTCTGATATATGAGACTTTTCTTTTTCATATTTTGCACTCATCTCGTCATTTTTACTTTTTAGTTCCACAAGTTCTTTATCTATTGATTGAGCTCTTGCAATTGATGCTGGATCTTTTTCTTTAAGTAATGCTTCTCTTTCAGTTTCCAATAGAAAAATCTTTCTTCTTACCTCATCAAGTTCCGTAGGCAAGGAGTCTATTTCGCTTCTTATCATAGCACCAGCTTCATCTATTAAGTCTATGGCCTTATCTGGCAAGAATCTTCCTTGAATATACCTATCAGATAATTTTGCAGCTGCAACTATGGCAGAATCATGGATTCTTATTCCATGATGTATTTCAAATCGTTCCTTTAATCCTCTTAAAATTGAAATTGTATCTTCTACTGTTGGCTCATCAATTATAACTGGCTGAAATCTTCTTTCAAGAGCCTTATCTTTCTCAATGTATTGTCTATATTCATCAAAAGTTGTTGCCCCTATACAATGAAGCTCTCCTCTTGCTAAAAGAGGCTTAATTAGGTTTCCAGCATCCATTGCACCTTCTGTTTTACCAGCACCAACTATTGTATGAATTTCATCAATAAATAATATTATTCTACCTTCTGAACTCTGAACTTCTTTTAATACCGCTTTTAGTCTCTCTTCAAATTCACCTCTATATTTTGCACCTGCAATTAATGCTCCCATATCTAACGAAAATATTATTTTATCTTTTAATCCCTCTGGTATATCTCCTCTAACAATTCTCTCAGCCAATCCTTCAACTATAGCTGTCTTTCCAACTCCAGGCTCCCCAATAAGTACAGGGTTGTTTTTAGTTCTTCTAGAAAGAATTCTAACAGTTCTTCTTATCTCCTCATCTCTTCCTATAACTGGATCTAGCTTATGTTTCTTGGCTAATTCAACTAAGTTGACTCCGTATTTGCTTAACGCATCATATGTTCCTTCTGGATCTTGTGTTTCAACTCTTTGACTTCCTCTTATTTCTTTTAAGGCCTTTAAAAATTCATTCTTTGTAACACCATATTTATTTAACAAATTCCCTATTACATTCTTATTTTCTATGTCAATAATCCCTAAGAATACATGCTCTACACTTATATACATATCTTTAAAGTCTTCAGCGTATTTATCTGACTTTATAAGTATTTCTTCTATTTTCCTAGTTGCGTATACACCTGATGAGGACGCAGCTGAACCTAATACCTTAGGCATACCAGATAAAAGTGAATCAGTATCCAATCTTAGTGATTTGATATCTTTTCCCATCTTACTTAAAATATTTGCAATAAGTCCATCTTCAGCATTAATAAGAGCTGCAAAAAGATGTATTGAATCTACACTTTGATGATTGTTCTTAACTGCTATTTCATGTGCATCATTTAATGATTGCTGCACTCTTAATGTCATTTTTTCAATATTCATATTATCACCTCATTAAAATTCTCCTTGTATTTTGCTTTAATTTAATAATAATATAAAAGTCAAAGAAAGTCAAAGTCTATTTTTATCTTCCTTTTATCTCTTTTTTCTCTTTATGATATAATATATTTATAAATAATAATTTGAGGTGAGAACTTGAGAAGAGAACATATAATTTATCCATTAGATATGCCAGTAACAATTTCATATTGCTCAATTGAAGATTATCCTATTCACTGGCACAACGCTATTGAGATAATATTTGTACTTAAAGGTACAATAAATGTAACCATAGATTCAGATACTTATGAAATTGAAGAAAAAGAGATGGAAGTAATCAACAATAATGAATCTCATAGAATATTTTCAAAGGATCCTGATAATAGAGTTTTAATCTTCCATATGGACTCAAGTTTTTTTGAAAAATATTATAATGACATAGAAAATATGTTTTTCTATCTTAATAGTTCAGACGAAGGAGCTCAAGAAAGTCAGGAATATGAAGATCTTAGAATTTTTCTTTCAATAATTCTTTGCGAAGCAATACAAAAAAGAGAAGACTATGATGAAGAAATTGAAAGTACTTTAATAGATATGCTATATCATTTAATTAACAATTTTCACTATTTAACCTATGAGAAGGAAGAGCTAAAGGACAATGAAGAACAATTAGAAAGATATCATAGAATTGCAAAATACATTTTCAATAACTACAATAATAAAATAAGTCTTCAGGAAATAGCTAAAAAAGAATTTTTAAGTGCAGACTATCTTTCACATGAGATAAAAAATGCTACGGGCTATAGTTTTACTGATTTATTAAATCTTACAAGAGTTGAGGAATCTATAAAGCTGCTTTTAGACAGCAATATGAGTATTTCAGAAATATCTGATGAGGTTGGTTTTTCTCATACAAGATACTATAATAAGAATTTTAAATTTTACTACAAATGTACTCCACTTCAATATAAAAAGAAGTATAAATTAGATGAAAAATCTTATGAAAAAGCAAAAAAATTAACTTACTTAGAAACTTCTGAAGCACTTAAATTCCTTTACCCTTATCTAGAGGATTATGACAGATTTAACTATGAAAATAGAATTCATAAAATTCATATTAATATGGATGAAGAAATTTCTCCTTTCTCTGACGACTTTAGAAAAGTAATTAATGTAGGGGATGCCTTCGACCTTCTAATTGAGGATAATAAAGATAACCTTGAAGAAATTCAGGAAGAAATCTCCTTTAGATACGGAAGAATATTTAATCTTTTCCATAGAGATATGGGGATTTTCCCAGGTAGCAGCTTTTACAATTGGAATAAAACAAAGACTGTTTTTGAATTTATGGAATATATTGAACTTACACCTCTAGTTTTATTGGAACAATTAGAGCTTACAGATGAGGAATTGATAAATGCCTTCCATAGCTATGTAGAGTATTTTTCGGAAATAGAGAGTATTGATTTTTATAACATAAAATATCAATTCCATAGCGACTTTCCATCTGAACTTAAAAGTGAGATTATTAAAATTTTAGAGGAAAACTCATTGGAATATGAAGATGAAGGTTATATTGGAAATCACCTAGAAATAAACAAAATATACGACTCAGCTTATATGATACCTTATATTATTCACCAAGTGGCTAATAATAATATATCTTTAAATTTTATTAGAGCTTTTGACGTATTAGAGAAAGAAGTAGTACTTACTAATGAAGTATTTTTTGGTTCTTCAGGGTTGGTAAATGATATGGGAATTAAAAAACCTTCTTATTATGCTTACTATTTACTTGGCAAATTAGGAGATATTCTTGTCCAAAAAGGTGACGGTTATTTAGTTACTAAAAGCGATGATGAGTATCAAATTCTTCTTTATAATTATGGTGAAGAACTTAATAATTTAATTAGCTATGAAGCATTGGAAAAAAGAAGAGGTATTAAAAATACAACTGAAAAGAAAATATCCTTAAATATAGTAAATATAAATAGTAATGCACAAATAACTACCTATATATTAAATGAAAAAATAGGTTCATCCTACAATTACTGGTTAGGTATGGGAAAACCAATTAGATTAAATAAAGAAGAAAGGGAAATTCTTCACAAAGCTTCTTTCCCAGGCATTAATTTTAGATACACAAAGAAAAGTTCTGTTTTAAATCTACTACCTAAACTAAAAGGGTACGGTGCACATTTAATAATAATAAAGAAAGTATAAAACAATAATAAAAAAGTACAAAAACACCTTAATTAAGGTGTTTTTTTGTTTTTACTAATACTGGATTTATGAAGAACTTCTCGCAAATGTACCATTTTATAGCCTTAATTGTCAATGAATTTTACAAAACTTACCTCTATAATAATATTAAGAAATATTAAAGGGAGCGTGAGTGTATGAAAATATTAAAAAGAATATTTAAGCCAATAAAAATAAGCTCCTTCAGTCCAAAATTAAGCTTATTTGAAATAACTTTTGACTTAATTAAAAAATATTAGTATAAATACTTTTCTTCTTATTAATAGTAATAATTGATTTGTATATATACTGATTTTGGCATAAATTAATTTTATATTGCAAATAAAAAGGGTTGTCCTTAATATGAATTCTCATAAGTTAAGGGCAACTCTTTATTATTCTCATAGCCAAAATGTTATAATTTTAACAAAATTTAGTCTTATAAAGTCTTCTCTAAAGATAAAGCAAGTGAAAAATACTTTAAAGCATCTCTTATTTCTCCAAGTTTATAGTACATTTGTCCCATGTCTATGTATCTTTGGTACCTATCTTCCTTATTACCAACTTTTAAGATAGCATCTAATGAAAGATTCATATACATTTCAGCTTCTTTAACCTTATTTTGCTTTTGTAATATTGTACCTTTTAGATAATATGATCTCTCAATTAATTTTATATTATCGCAATCAATAGCTAGATTAAGAGCTTCATCACATATGTTATATGCCCCATCATATTCTTCATAATCTATAAATAGCTTTATACAGTTATTCATAAATTCAACATATTTTATCCTATTATGTTTTGGAAAGATATGTAATCCTTCTTCTATTTCATTTATAGCTCTTTCCTTTTCCCCAATTCCAAAATAACATTCTCCATAATTCCACTTTGAAAGTGCCAATGATATAGGATTGTCCTTTTGAAAACTAAAAGCCTTTTTTACCCAAGCTTCTGCTTCAGATTTTTTTAGCTTTATGCACAATGTTGCTAACAGGTTGTACATTTTCCCCTTATTTATTGGATCTTCAACATATTTAATATATTTCTCTACACACTTCATATCTTCATAAGCCTTATGTATTTCTTTTAACTTATAGTAACATAATGCCTTACTATATAACGTATATGCATATTCGCCTTTATCCTTAAACTTATTGTTACTAAGAACTTCTATAAGTCTTTCATAATATGTTATAGCTTCAGTATATTCTTTATTTTGGCAGAAATACTTACCCATATCATGAAAATAATTTATAACAATTTCTTTATCAATGTTTTTTTGAGATAAATAATAGTACTGAGATACTATCAATTGAATATTTTCATATTTTGACTCATCAAGATAGTATTGAAATAATAAGTGCATTAATTCAAAAGATAAATCAAAATACTCGTATTCATTTGCATATTCTAAGTTATATTTAATATTTTCTTCAATATCTTCCCCTGAAAAAAGATTCTTTCTAATTAATTCTATATTGTCTACAAGCTGTTCTTTAACATCTTTTAATAAATAATCTAAATCCAAAAACAACTTCGCGGCAATATACTCTAGAACTTCTTTTTCAGCCTTAATTTTTTCGTTCTCAATACAACTCATTTTTGAAATGGATATTTTATCCCCACAAAGTTCTTTTAATGTAATTCCCTTATAAACTCTTGCACGCTTTATTTTTTCCCCCGTTGATAGTATTTCCATCATATCACCCAATCTATTATTAATTTCTTAATAACCCTATGTCGCTAAATATATTAATCCCATAATCTAAATATTGTGCTGCTTCTTTGTCCCTTTTATTATCTATGTAGAATTTTCCAAGTATTATCGCTACTTGTCCAGCCTTCTTACTGCATTCATTATTGACTGCATAATTGTATGTTTCTATCAATATATTTTCTGCCTCTTCAAATTCTTCTTGTATTAAACGAAGTCTATAATTTAATAAATTACACTCAATTCGATTATCAATATCATTGTCATCGATCTTGTCATATATCTCATTTATAATTTCTTCACTCTTATCAACATCTTTTAATTTTAAATAGTTTTCACATATATTTATAAGAGTTTCTATTAATTTGTTATCAGCATTTTTGCTTCTTATTTCCTTGGCAATATCATAGTGCATAAAAGACTCTTCTATATTCTCAAATTCATAAAATAACTTTCCTAAATTATTTTCTATTTCTCCAATATTTTTTGTGTCTTCTAATTCCTTATAAACATCTAGTGTTTTTTCAGAATATTTTATTGCATTTGCTAAATCACCTTTTTTATTATATTCTTCTGATAATAATAATAGAGTTCTTGCATATTCTTTTTTGTTATGGATTCGTTTAAATTTTTCTGTTGCTAAAAATGAGTAGTTTATTGATTCACTAATATTTTCAGTTTTGAATAAGGCTGTAGCCATGTAATAATAAATTTCTCCAAGCAACTGATCATTTCCAACACTGTTGTCTAGATACACCTTTTCAGCTTGTTTTAAATAAGAACTAGTAGAATGATACGCCCTAAGCTGTAATGTAATCTTTCCTAAATTAAGAAAAGTTTTTACAATCTCTTCAAAATTGTTGTTTTTTATAAATATAACATTAGAAGATAGGAAATATTGTTGTGCTGCCACTAGTTCACCCTTTAGCATGTGTATTTCGCCTGTTAAAAATAATATTTTTGCTTTTCTATATTCTAAATCATATTTTTCAGAATAATATAAAGCATTTTCTATATATTTCTCAGCTCCAAAATAATCTCCTGATAAAATATATGATTCAGCAATTTGTTCATAGTAAATACATATTTTTTCTGCTTGGGTTTCTTCAGATTCCATTAAATATTCTACAGAAGTCTTTAAAGCATCTGCTAAATATTCTAACAGATCCATAGATGGATTAGATCTTCCCGATTCAACTAAAGAAATTTGTCCAGGAGTTATTCTATCCCCTGCTAAATCCTTTAAGGTCATATTCAATTCTTTTCTTTTTCTTTTGATTTTTTCCCCTAATGAAAGTATTTCCATATCTAATCTTCCTTTTCTATGTATCATGTTTTAAAAAATTATTTAAAATGATTTAATTATTTTAAATTATAACACGAATTTTCAAATTTTAATACATTTTTTTGAAATTTTCATTATTTGCGCAGTAGTTTTCTACAATTTTTTTATTTTTGTATAAGTATTCCATATAATCATATATTTTCTTTTATAATGAAATAACTCGAGAAAATATCTCGAGTTATTTCATCCATCCCATAATATCAACTTTATCTTCAGCCATATCTATTACTTTTCTTCCAACTTTTCTAAATGTCTTTTGAGTTCTTCTGTCTAATTGTGGTAATATCATCATTCCAAAAGCTGCCCCTACTATTGCACCTGTTGTAATTCCACTTAGATATTTTTTCATAAAACTACACCTCTTACTCAATTATTATTTTACAAAACATTAATAAATAAAATTAATATAATGTTTTATAGATATATTATGTGTAGTAATTATTTTTATACTCTTTGAAATATATGGGTATATTATCACTTTTTATTCAGCACTTATTTCTTTAACGATCTCTAAAACTCTTAATTGTTTTTCTTTAGATAACTTATTAAGAATTCTATTTATTTCTTCAGGAATATTACTTTCTATTTCATCCTTTTTACTTTCACTACTTGTATTTTTTTGATTACCTACAACTACAATATTTTCTTCCTTATTATTAGTTATACTTAATATTTCATTTCTTACTTTTTCATTACTTACATATAGAATATTTTTAGCTAACCATTTATCTACAACTCTATCTGAAGCAATAGCTAATTTTTCTTTACATTTTTCATCTGCAAGTTCATTAAAGAATTCCCCAGTATGACTATCTACTTTAACAAATATAACTTCTATTCCTAACTTCATAAGTTCATTCATTCTATTAAAGTATTTTATAGAAGATTCTTCTCTTCTTTCCCAAAAACCTGTAGCATGATGTGCTATTCCTTCATAATCGTGAAAAATAACAGCTTTCTTATCCTTTTTACTCAAAGCATATTCTACGCCTTTGACTGCCGCTTCTAATTCTCCAGCTATCTGCCTTATATTACTCTTAGAAGTATCTTCTGCGGATGCGCTATCAATATATTCAACAACATTATTCCTTACAGCAACTAATCCGTATGAGTATTTTTCAGTGCTTATATTATAACTTCCATCAACGTATATATGTAAGCAATCTTTTGGATATTCATCCACACCCATTTTTAGTAATTTACTTCCTTCTTCTAAGAACCGCTTAGCTTCATTTATATCTTCAAAGCTCTTATATTTTGCTCCCTTAACGCCCTTAACATATTTTAAACACTCTGCCCATGTATTAACAATTTTATTTTCTATTTTTATGTTAGCTTCTGAATCAAAGCCTTCTTTTATAGCATAAACTTTCTTTCCCATTATATATGTGCTCCTTAAAATAATAATCAACTTTTCCTATTAAACAAATGAATCAATCAAGACGTAAAATTTATCTAGTTTATTCCCCTTAGAAAATGATTTTAAATACTCTAATGCATTTTTAAGTACTAATATATTTTTATTACTTCCTTGCCAATTTTCTAAAAGAACTTCTAAAGGCACATCATTAATCAACTTATTTAACGCAAAAAACACCACCGACATATCATCAATCTTCCCAAGCAAAGGAATCTTATCATTTATTATATCCTTTGGAATTATAATATATCCAAGAGAAGATGCTACTGCAATTTTTGTACTTTTACTAACTCTACTATCTTTTAACAGTCTAACTATTAATGCAATAATATCTGGTAAAATAAACAAGTAATCTTCTACTGGTTTAATGCTATCAGGTATTTTTTCCTCTAGGAAGCTTCTTCCATCAGCATAAACATCTTGAACCTTTTCTATATTTTCAGTCTTATCTTCTAATAATAATATCTCATTATTTTCAATTAAGGTTTTCTTATTTTCTGCTGTGGTTAATATCTCATTTTCTATTTTGTCTTTACTATCTTTTTTTATAATATCCTTAATATCTATAATTACATTATGTAAAGTTACATTTATACCACTTTTACTTACTTGTATTTCCTTTATATCCATAGCAAAGTTTTTTATATCTTTCATTAATTTATTAAAGTTAATAATAACCTTATCTTCACTATGCTCAACACCCATATTCTTTAAATCTTTTAATATATTTTTTAGAATAAACTTTCTAACAAGCTTTATAGCCGGAATTCCAAGAACTTTTATCTCTTTTAATCTAAATATTAATTCATCTTTTTTCACTTCAATTATCTCAACTGCAACTCTAAATTTAACTCTTAATATCTTTTTAAAACTTCCTGTAATTCTTATTACTTTATCTATTTCAATATCATCTATTTTAAGTCCTTTAAAGGTAATTACCTCTTCCAATAGGCCTAATATATCTTCTTTAGATAACTTCACACAAATCTCTGATACCCTCATGGTTCCCCCTCCAAAATATCTAGTAATAACCACTTAAGTATAACTCATAATTGGACAATTATCCATAACTTACATTGCCAAAAGTTATGAGATTCGTTAGACAAGAAATTTTAAACCCTTATAATCATAATTGTAGTATATATTAACTAGATAAAAATCTTGGAGGGATGTATGAAAATATTTAAAAGTAAACTTTTAATAATTCCAATAATTATTTTTATTTCATCATTAAGTTTTCTTGCATATACTAACTTAAGTTACAGAGCTCATAAAGATAAATCTTATTTAGACTTTAAAAATGATTTTTCAAGCAACAACATATTAAAAGTCTACTTTTCTACAAATAATAAACTCTTAGTAACCTTAAAATCTGGAGATAAATATTTAACTGAAAATCCTGAAACCCCTAACTTTAAAGAATCTTTACTTAATAAAAGCATTATAATTGAAACTGAAAAGCCACAATCTCTATCAACTGTTTTACCTTCACTTGGTATTATGATATCAGTATTTTGGCTAGCGTTTTACTTCATGAATAATAAAAGGTTCTCTACTAGCAATGGTTTTTCACCAAAAGTTGTATCAGACAATATTAAAACTAATTATGATTTTGATAAAGTTGCTGGAAACGATGAAGCTAAAGAAAGTTTAAAGGATGTTGTGGATTTTTTAATCAATCCAGATAAATACGTAAAATATGGTGCTAGAATCCCAAAAGGAGTTATTTTATACGGGGAACCAGGTACAGGTAAAACTCTTCTTGCTAAAGCTGTAGCTGGAGAAGCAAATGTGCCTTTCTATGCCATGAGTGGTTCTGACTTTATGCAAATGTATGTTGGAGTAGGAGCTTCAAGAATCAGAGATTTATTTAAGAAAGCAAAGGAAGCTGGAAATGGAAAAGCTCTTATTTTTATAGATGAAATAGATGCCATTGGTAAAAAAAGAGATGGAGGAAAGCAGTCTTCTGGTTCAGATGAAAGAGATCAAACCTTAAATGCATTACTTACAGAAATGTCTGGTTTTACTGAAAAAGAAGGTATTGTTGTTATTGCTGCTACAAATAGACTTGATATCTTAGATCCAGCCTTACTTAGACCAGGAAGATTTGATAGACATATAGAGGTTTCATTACCAGATATTAATGCAAGAGAAAAAATACTTAAACTGCATTTAGACAATAAACCTTATAGTGATATTAATATACGAGACATAGCTGAAAAAACTGCGTATTTTTCAGGTGCTAAACTTGAGAGTTTAATTAATGAATCTGCAATACTTGCTGCAAAGAAAGACACAGAATTTATTACAATGGAACATATTAGTGCTGCTTTTGACATTGTTGTAGCTGGTTACGAAAAGAAAGATAGAGATTACTTAAGTGAAAAAGACAGAAAGATTACTGCTTATCATGAAGGTGGACATGCTCTTTGCTCTTTAATTAGAATTCCAGAGGATAAGGTATCAAAGGTAACAATTATCCCAACAACTAAAGGCGCTGGTGGATATACGCTAACTATTCCTAAAGATAGTTCGTATCAAACTATATCTCATTTAAAAAATAGAATAATGGTTCTTCTTGCGGGAAGAGCTGCTGAAGAAATTATTTTCGGAAAAGATAACATAACTACAGGAGCCTATGGGGATTTAAAATCTTCCACTGAAATAATTATTTCTATGTTATCAGAATACGGAATGGGAGCTAAGCTCGGTTTGTTAAAAATGTCTTCTTTAGGTTCTATGGGGAATTCATATGGAAACTTAATTATTGAAGAAGCTAAAGAATTATTAGAAAATTTATACACAGATACGAAAAATCTTTTGAATGAAAATATAGATACTCTTCATTTACTTGCAAAAGAGCTACTTGAAAAAGAAACCTTATCAAATAAAGACTTAGAAGCAATAATTACAAATTAATAGACGTTTCTCAACAATTAAGTTGAGAAACGTCTTATTTTTTTACTTTCTTTTATATAATATAAAACCTAGGACTAATCCAGTTAGCAATCCTCCAATATGTCCATACATATCTATGTTTGGTAGCATGAATCCAATAATTAAGTTCATTGCAATAATTGAAACCAAATTTACTAAAAAGTCTTTACCTATTCTAGTTCTTTCTTTATAGGCAAATACTAATAATCCTCCTAATAGTCCAAAAATAGCACCTGATGCTCCTACTGAAAGAGAGTTAGTAAACATGGATGCACCTGATGCACCAACTGCACTTAAGAAATATATAATTACAAAGTTTCTATTTCCATAAATTCTATTAACTTGGTTACCTGTATAAAATAATGAATACATATTAACTGCTATGTGAACCAAACCTCCATGTAAAAAGGCAGATGTTATTAATCTCCAGTATTCTCCGGATTGAATTGCTTGAGTATATTTCGCACCTAGTTCATAAAGCACATCTGATTTTATATCCATGACACTTCCTGATAAGAATGCACTATATATAAATACAAAAATATTAATTGCTATAATTCCCATTGTTATATATGATAAAGTACTAGTTGTAGGTCTTCTATATAATGAATTTAATATATCAATAAACGGTGTTTTATCATTCCATGACGCAACTACTTGTTTCTCGTCTGGTGAAAAGTAAATTTCGCCTGATTTTAATTCCTCTCCATTATAATTTCCCTCAATTACTTTAATAAATGATCCCTCTTCTGAATCTAATTTAATATCTCTATTTTCCTTAGATACTACCCCTACAAATATTTCTCCATTGTCAACTTTCATTTTAGCGATCCATTTTAAATCTCCCTGATTAACATCCTTAATATAGAAGCCAAATTCTTTTACCAGTTTGTTTAACAGGAGTTGTTCGAAACTCTTCATAAAAATCCTCCTTAAGTTTGCCAAAATATTATGCATTAATTGATATTTTAACACTATTTAGATAAAAATGAAATTTATTTCTTTTTGTATCTCTACATAATTAAAGGACGATTAAATGTTAACCGTCCCCTAATAATTATTTAATTTCTTTTTCTAGCATATCTAATAATTCATTAAATCTCTCTAATGTCGCTTCAAGTGGTTTTGAAGATGTCATATCTACCCCTGCATTTTTTAATATATTAATTGGATAGTCGGAGCCTCCACTTTTTAAGAATCCCTTATATTTCTCTACTGCATCCTTTTCTCCTTTTAATATAGAATTAGCAAAGGATGATGCTGCTGCATAACCAGTTGCATATTGATATACGTAAAAGTCATTATAGAAATGTGGGATTCTACTCCATTCACTTTCTATTTCTTGATCCACTATCATATGCTCTCCATGATATTTCTTATTTAAGTCTAACCAAATACTGTTTAAAGCTTCTGCAGAAAGAGGTTCTCCATTCTCTAAGCTTTCATGAGTTAAAAGTTCAAATTCTGCAAACATTAATTGTCTAAATACTGTAGTTCTAATTTGTTCAAGTTCTTCATTTATTAAATACAACTTTTTATTTTTGTCATTTTCATTCTCTATAAGATAATGAATAAGAAGAGCTTCATTTGTTGTTGATGCTACTTCAGCACAAAAAATTGTATAGCCTGCATAAAAATATGGTTGAAATTTTCTTGAATAATAAGAGTGAATTGAGTGTCCCATCTCATGAGCTAAAGTGGATACATCATGTTGCTGGAAATTATAATTCAATAAAACATAAGGCATAGTATCATAACTTCCCCATGAGTAAGCTCCTGATCTCTTTCCTTTATTTTGGTAAACATCTACCCATCCATTATCAATTCCCTCTTGAAAAATTCCTAAATACTCCTCTCCTAGAGGATTTAAAGCTTTCTTAATTATTTCAATTCCTTTTTCATACTCTATATGCTCTTTTGGAACATCTATTGCTGGAACATATAAATCATACATGTGCATTTCATCTAGTTTTAATAATTTTTTCTTAAGTTTAATGTACCTGTGTAATAACGATAAATTTTCATTTATAGTTTTCACTGAATTTTTATAAACATCTAATGGAATATCATTTGGCTTCAAGGCTTGCTCTAAAGCACTTGAATATTTTCTTGTTTTAGCTGAAAAAATATCATTTTTTATTGATGCACTTAAACTTGCTGCAAGAGTATTTTCTAAAGCCTTATATCCACCATAAAGCTTTTTAAATGCATTTTCTCTTACTGATCTATTTTTACTTCTTACAAAAGTAGAATAGTTACCTTCATTTAATTCCACATCATTTCCTTCGTCATCATTTGTTGTTCCAAAGGTCATGTCTGCATTGGTTAAAAGATTATGAATATTTGAAGGTGCATCTAAACAATCAGATACAGAAGCCATTAATTCTTCCATTTCCTTAGTTAGTACATGTGGTTTTTCTTTTAATATATCCTTAAATAAAAATTCATATATCTTTAGTTCAGGAATTCTATCTATCTCATTTATTAAAAATTCCTCAGTTAATTCCAAAATTTCAGGAACAAAAAATGCACTATAACTTCCAAGTTCAGCTAAGTAAGCATCAATTTTATCTTTTAACACTTGAAACTTAGAATTTGCAGTATCCTCATCACTTCTTAGATGTGCATAAATCATTAACTTTTCAGCTTTTCTAGAAGTTTTTTCACTTAATTTCATATATTCTAATATTTTTTCTCCAGTTTTAAGCTGACCAGAGTACTCCTTTAGCTTTGGTGCCTCAGCTTTAAGTTCCTGAAATTCTTTATCCCACACATCTTCTGAGCTATAAACCTTAGATATATCCCATTTATAAGATTCATCAATTTCATTTCTATTTTTCAATTTTTTATCTTCACTCATTTTTTCACCTCATTTTTTATATAGGATTTTAAGTTCAATGAACAACTTCTTTATGTATAAATAAATTAAGTGCCCTAAAAAACCTATATATACTCGCTTTCTTTGTCTTTTATATCCTCTAGTACTTTTGAAATACACTCATTTATAATTGTACAAAGTTCATTTAGAATTGCTCTAATTTCCTCGTGGTCATCCTCATAATCAAATGTTATCTTCCAAAGTGGATTAAATTCGCTATCTATTTCTTCAATATTGTATCCAAGTTTTTCAAATGCATCCACATCAAACAAATCATATATTGCTGAGAACTCCCAGTCTTCCACGTCCTTACCAGTTCCGAAAAATAAATTTACTACTCCATCCTGTAAATATAACTTTGTTACATATATTGCACCTTCATTTACGCTATAACTGCCTACTTCTCTTATTAAATGCCCTGTTGCTCCATCTCTTTCCATTAAAACTAATGCTGAAAAATCCATTTAAGTCCCATCCTTTCACATAATTATTATATACCTATTATATGTTTTTATAAGCTTCAGATGCAATAACTCTTTATCATTTTACCATAATTTGGTAATATATTATTTGGAGGTGTTTTTATGAGTACTGCAAGAAGATTAGATAATAGAAGAATTTCAAAAAAAACTATTAATACAAATAGTCGTTTATATCGATTTAACATTCGTAAGAAACGAAAAATTAAACTAGTACTTACCAGAGTTATTATTATAGCTTTACTACTTATTCCCTTAACTATAGTAGGAAGGACTTTGTACATTAACTATAAATGCAAAGATATATACTATGCAGTGGATTATTATATGACTTCTAAGTATGCAAAAGATTATAAACTTCTTAGAGTAAAAGAAGTTAACTTGACTTATGAAGACGATAAAACAGCACAAGTAACTGCTTCTGGATTAGAGGATACATCCCCGCATAAATATTCTTCATATAAGGTAACTTTTGAAAAAACATCTAAAGGTTATTGGCAAATAGCTGATATTTCTCAGGTAAGCGATGAAAAGTAAAAATATTTGTGTATTAATATTTTTTGTTGCAAACCATTTGCAATTAGTTATATAATTTAATATGTATTTTAAATATTAAAATATATTAACTACTAACAATTGCAGGAGCTGATTTAATTTGATACAAATAAACAATTTAACCTTTTCATATTCAGGCGGAATGCCTTATATATTAGATGATATAGATTTAAATGTCCCACAAGGAAGTTTTACATCAATAATAGGAGAGAATGGGAGTGCAAAAACTACACTATTAAAGCTATTACTTGGTATATTAACTCCATTAAAAGGAGACATAACTATAGAAAAATGCTCTATTGGTTACGTAGCACAAAAAGTTGATGGATTTAATAGCAGTTTTCCTATTACAGTTTATGAATTACTTAAAATGCACTGCAAAACTATTGGTATAAAAAATTCTAAGTCTATTGATAGTATGCTTGATTATGTAAATATGAAAGATTTTAAAAATTCCTTAGTGGGCTCACTATCTGGAGGGCAGCAACAAAGAGTATTTATTGCAAAAGCTTTACTTGGAGAACCCGAACTTTTAATGTTAGATGAGCTTTCCTCTGGTGTTGATGAAAAAAATCAGAGAGAACTTTATACTTTACTACAAAAACTATGCAGAGAAAAAGGTCTTACTATACTTTCAGTAGACCACAATATTCCAAGAGCTTTAGAGTATTCTACTCATATTATTGAAGTTAAAGATTTCAAAGCCTCTCTTTATGAACTAAATGAATATGAATCTCAAAGAGAAAGGGAGGTATTATAAATGCTATCATACGAATTTATGCAAAGAGCCCTTTTAGCTGGACTAATGATTTCAATACTTTGTCCTAGTATAGGCTTATTTATTGTACTACGCCGTTATTCTATGATTGGAGATACACTTTCTCATTCCTCCTTTGCAGGGGTTGCCATTGGGCTTGTAAGTGGTATCAATCCATTGTTCACCTCTCTTGCTTTTACAACCTTATGTGCAGTTGTAATTGAATTTTTAAGAGGATATTTTAAAAAATATGCTGAGCTTGTTATGTCAATTGTTCTTACCTTAAGCTTAGGGATCGCAATTATACTTGTAAGTTCTGGTAAAACAACTGCCAAAGTAAGTTCGTATCTATTCGGAAGTATACTAACTGTAAACTCCAGTGAGCTATTATTGATATTTATCGTATCCATAATATGCATAGGTGTTCTCTATTTTTTCTATAACCAACTGGTGTATATTACTTTCGATGAGGAAGGAGCAAAGGTTTCTGGCGTTAAGGTAAAAGTGCTTAACTATATTTTCACCTTACTAATTGGAGCAACCATTTCTGTCTCCATTCGAATAATGGGCATATTAGTTATATCTTCCATAATAGTGGTTCCTGTTGCTACCGCTTTGGTTATAAAAAAGGGATTTAAAACTACACTATTTCTTTCGATTTTATTTGGAATGATTGATGTTTTAGGAGGGCTTGTATTATCTTATTATCGTGATACTGCTCCAGGTGGAACTATTGCATTGATGAGTGTTATAACTTTAATATTAGTAATTATATTCAATAAAAAGAATTATTAAAGTAATAGAACCCCTTACTTCATTATTGAAGTAAGGGGTTCTATATTTACTTATTTTTCTTATTACATTCATCACAAATTCCATGTAACTTAATTGAATGTTCTGTTATCTTAAAACCAGCTTCGGAATTTATTATCTCTTGAATTTGTTTAATAGGACATGGTACAAGAACTTCTTTACTACACATATCGCATTTCAATAAATGTTTATGGTCATCTCTCTTTAAAGAATATCCATAGCACCCTTCTGGTAAGAAAAGTTTATCCACTATATCTTTATCGTCAAAAAGCTCCAATGTTCTATAAACTGTTGATAAATTAACATCATTATCCTGTTCACCTAATAATGAATATATCTCTTCAGCAGTTAAACTTTTATTGTTTTCTTCGAGTATATTTAAAATTGCCATTCTACCCTTTGTTATTTTCATTTTCTTTTCTTTTAATAGTTCTTCATATTTCATACTTTGCCTCTAAAAATAAATATTGATTTTATATCAAACATATAAATTTTATTCTTTGATATACATTATATCATAAATATTATAAATTCTAAAAGAGTAAAATAGTTTCCTATAAAAAGCCCTATGCATTATAAAAACATCATTTTAAACCCGAAAATCATCAATATAATTCCACCAATATAGTCTGCATATTTAGCTATGAAGCTTATTCTTTTAGCATACCTGGATATATAAAAAGATATTAGACTTAAAATGAGCGTAGTAATACCAATAATGCTAGTATAGAAAATTACAATTAGTGGATTTATAGTATCATGTAATGCAGTAAATCCAACAACTAAGGCATCAATACTTACAGATATGCCTAGTACAAAATACATTTTGGGATTTAATAGTATACATTCATCCTTTTGCTGCATACCTTCTTTTATCATTAAAACTCCTACAACTGCAATTATAGCTCCCCCTATTATATTAGGTATATTTGCTATATAATTATTAAAATAATATCCTCCTATTGCGCCTATAAGAGATAATAAAAATTGAAAAAATCCAAATGAAATTGCAAAATAAACCTTATTTTTACGTTTAACAGCACAATTAATACCTATACTTAATGCAACTCCAAAGGCATCCATTGCTAAAGCCAATGCAATAATAACTACTCCTATCATTTATACTTCCCCTTTAAGTTCATAATGAGTTCTATATATTTTATTACAAAGTAACATAATTATTCTTACTTAATTTATATGATATTAATAATAAAAATATTAAACAATTAAATAGTATAGCACATTTAATATTTTTTTATTATATAATCGTTTTCTTGTCCTATATGTTGCAAAAAATACCTTTGACATATTAATTACATAGTGTATATTAGTATATGGAGTATTTAAAGCATTAAATAGTATAGCACATTTAATATAATAAGTTTTAAAGGAGATAGTTCATGTCTAATTGTATTATTGCACAATCTGGAGGTCCAACCTCTGTTATAAATTCAAGTGTTGTAGGGTTAATTGAAGCAAATAAAGAATTTAAAGCCTTTGATAATGTATATGGTGGATTAAATGGTATTGAAGGAATTTTAGCGAAAAACATTGTGAATTTGAGTGATGTACCTCAAGACCAACTAGATTTATTTAAATACACACCTTCTTCTGGATTAGGTTCTTGCAGATATAAATTAAAGGATCATACACAATCCCCTGAAGAATATGAAAAGTTAATGACTATATTAAAAGAATTAGATATTACTGCATTCTTCTATGTAGGTGGTAATGATTCAATGGATACTACAAACAAATTGACTGCCTATGGAAAAGAATTTGGAATAGATATTAAGTTTATCGGAATTCCGAAGACTATTGATAATGATCTTATGTGTACTGATCATACTCCTGGTTTCGGTTCAGCTGGTAAGTTTATTGCAACAACAACATTAGAGACTTTTTACGACTCTTCTGTTTATATAAATAATGGTATTTTTATATTAGAAACAATGGGTAGAGATACTGGATGGCTTGCGGCTTCAGCTGCATTAGCTCAAAAGAATGGAAAACCAGTTGCTGATTTTATATATCTTCCAGAAAAAACATTTTCTTTATATAAATTTTTAGAAGATGTAAAGAAAAAATTTAAAGAAAATAATAAAGTTTATATAGTAGCGTCTGAAGGACTTGTTAATGAGAATGGAGAATTCCTTTCATTAATTAACGGAATTAAATCCCTTGATAGATTTGGACACGCTCAACTAGGTGGTGTTGGAAATTATCTTAGAGCTCAAATAATAAAAGCTGGAATAACAGACAGGGTAAAAGCTTTAGAATTAGGAGTTCTTCAAAGATGTTCAATGCATTCAGCATCTCAAACAGACATTGATGAAGCTTATCAAGTTGGTTATGATGCATTAAGATATTCCTTGGAAAACGAGTCTGGATTTATGGTTGCTATAAAAAGAGAAACAAATTCTCCTTATACATATTCAACCTTTACAGTACCAACTACTGAAATAGCTAATAAGGTTAAGTATTTCCCTAAAGAATGGATTAATGATGCTGGAAATCATATAACTGAAGAAGCTATTGAATACTTAAGACCATTAATAGCTGGAGATCCAAATTTTACATTAGAAAACTTTCTACCAAAATTTAAGGTCTTCAATCAATAATATAGGGTTTTAAGTTCAACTATTAACTTATTCATGCCTGAAAATGTCCAGAACCCGATATTTTCAAACAAGAATAAGTTAAGTTTCCTATAAAAAAACCCTATAATAAAAGGTAGTTCCAATTTATAACAAAATGGAGCTACCTTTTTCTTTGAGTATTTTTAATATTTTTTTGATATATATTCCATGGTATTAAGGAATGTCCAAAGTTCATCCAACGTATTATATACTCCAAAACTAACCCTAACCATTCCATCCTTTATCATTTTAGGATTCTCCAAATGCTTCTGAATTTCTGATTTAGGAATTCCAAGAAGTCTCTGAACATATGGTTGTGCGCAAAAACATCCATTTCGGGTTGATATTCCACTTAGAGTAGATAATAGTTGTGATAATTCAGTATGATTTATTCCATTGATATTAAATACACCTATACCTAGTCTATCTTTTTGAACAATAGGTACACCATATACTCTTACTCTTTTTATATTCCTTAATCCTTCAAATAAATTTTTTAATAACAATTCTTCTCTTCTCTCTATAGTTTCGTAGCCTATAGCATCAACTTCCTCCAATGCCCCAAGTAATGCTGCAATTCCTAATATATTTGGTGTTCCTGCCTCATCTTTTCCTTCATTATCTTTCCAAATAACTTTATCATCTGTAACTAACTCGACAGTTCCTCCACCTTTTAAATCAGGTTCTCCATTTATTAAGCCATCTTTCTTTCCAATAATAACTCCTACCCCAAATGGTGCATATATTTTATGAGCAGAAAATACAAGGTAATCAATTTCTTCCCCAGTTCTAACCCCTGACATATTTATTCTTCTATGCGGTACCAATTGAGCTCCATCAACTATTATACGTCCACCATATCTATGCACCAACCTAGCTATTTTATTTATAGGATTTATATATCCTGTAACATTAGATGCACCAGTAATTGCAAGAAACTTAAACCTATCCATGTTCGCTATTAACTTTTCTTCTAAATCATCTAAAGATATTTTTCCATATTCATCTACATCAATATATTCTAGCTTACATTTTCCTCTCCAAGGTAAATCATTTGAGTGATGCTCCATTCTTGTTGTTATAACTAAATCATCTGCAGAGGTTATTAGTCTACTAGCTAACTTATTTATACCTTCTGTCGTATTTTTAACGTATATAACTTCGTAATCATCTCTATTTTTAAGGGAGAAAAATTCCAATATTTTTTTTCTTGACCCTTCAAACAAATCTGTGCTAATTTGAGATTTATATCCTGCCCCTCTTCCAACACTTCCATACCAAGGCAAGAAGTTATTCAAGTACTGTGCTGCTTTTTTAAATGCTGGGGTAGTAGCTGCATTATCAAAATTAATAAAATTTGCTTTTTGTCCATTAAAAAGCTTTATTTCAGAGTTTACCCCTATAAACTTATTTCTTATTCTCTCATCCTCAGGAAACATATGCATTACCTCCCTATGTATAATACTCAAATTTAAAAGTTTTTGTTAAATAAAGTTCTAATAAAAGCAATTTTTTCATAATTTTTATTAGTAAATTATTTATTTTAACAATATAAACGGAGGTTTAAATATGAATGAATCTAATAAAGAAAAAGATTTAACTTTTAGGGTATTTCACGACACCTTAAATTTATCATCTTTTCCAAATGGCTTTGAATCAGGTGTTACTTCACAAAGCTTAATTAAATCAAGTAAGCTTAAAGGTGACTTAAATAATAACCTTTTTTTAAGCACTCAAAGTCAAAATGTTATTAATCCACCTGATCCACTAACTCTAATTAGAACTATAGATGAGGATGAAGATGATAGTTTATTTATTGAAGAAATAAAAGCAGCTAACGACGTGCTAAATAAAATTGAACAGAATAATCCTGGCCTAATAAGTTCCTTAAGAGCTTATAATATTCCAAAATCAACATATAAAATGATTGTAAAGAGAATTATAGCTCTCTCTCTTAAATATAATGAAAATAATAAAGTAATGCCCTTTGAAAATCTTTAGAGGAGACTAAATGAATTATTTTCAAAATCAATCTTCAAAAAATGGTTTAGGGCAATTGTTCACAAACACTTTGCCTCAAATGGAAATATTCGTACGTTTTTTTAATACGTCTCCTAGTACTTCATCAATAGATGTTTATATTGACGATACTTTAGCATTTAGTAATATTGAATATAAGGAGTATTCAATTTACGTTCCTTTAATTACCGGAGAACATAAAATCTCTATATTTTTATCTAGAGATAATAAGCTTCCAATAGCCACTAAAATAATTGAACTATCACCTCATTCTATTTATACTATAGCTATAATAAATAAATTAAACGTATTAGATTTAATCCCTATAATAGATGGAAATAAATCCTACAGCTTTGGAACTACTTTTTTTAGATTTATCCATCTATCACCGGAAGCACCACTACTTAATCTTGTAAATAAGAAAGACAAGAAATTATTTAAATATATAGAATTTGAAGAAAGTACTGGCTATTTGCCATTGACACCTGGAAAATACAATTTTACTATTAGTTCTTCAACAAATAATGTTATTTATCTTAGAGTTCAACCAATAAATTTAATTGCAAATAATTTTTATACACTTTATGTAGTTGGACTTCTCAATAACTGCCCAAAAATGGAGACATTTATAATCAAAGATGGTTTGTAAAAATGAACATAATAAAAAGCAGAGAACCTTGTATTTTTAATTTCTCTGCTTTTTACTATGTTTTAATTTAAATAAGCTTTATTCATATCTTAATGCGTCAATAGGATCTAATTTTGCAGCTTTTCTCGCAGGATATATACCAAAAAATATACCAACAGAAGAGGAGAAAAGAATAACTAAAATAATATCCCTAAGTGATAATACAGGCGTAACATCTGCATAGCTGCCAATAGCATAAGCCCCCATAATTCCCAAAATCATACCTATAAGTCCACCTATTAGTGATATAATTACTGATTCAGTTAAGAATTGTATAAGTATTGCATTAGTTGTCGCTCCAATTGCTTTTCTTATTCCAATTTCCCTAGTTCTTTCTGTTACTGAAACTAACATAATATTCATAACTCCGATTCCTCCAACCACAAGAGAAATGGCTGCTACTGCACCTATGAAAGATGTGAAAATATCTATTATCTTATTGACTTGATCAACTTGTTTTAATAGCTTTTCTCCACTATATAAATTTTCTCCACGATTATTATGCTTTGCGCTTAAAATATTTAATGATTCATTTATTGCATCATCAGTTGTTTCCTTGCTATTTGACACAATAAAAATATTATCAATAGATAAGTCATCATACATATTACTTAATGCGGTAATTGGAACATTTACCATTGCAGGCATTTGATCATTAAACGATCCTCCCATGTAGGAAGCACTCTTTGTAACACCTACTATTTTAAACTTTTTAATATTGGCATCTTTACCTAAAGTTATGGTCTCATCTACTGCATCCTTATAGCCAAATAAATATGATGCAGTAATATCATCGATTACTATGACATTCTTTCCATCTTCAACTTCTTTCTCATTAAAAAATCTACCATATAATATCTCTGAATTTTGCACATACTTCATATCTTCATTACTACCTGTCATATACGCTCTTTTACTTTTATCTTTATATCTTATTGTGCTTTGTCTTGAAACTGAAGCTGATGCATATTTAATATTTTCACCTTTTTCTTTTAAATAATCTACGTCTTTTAAGGTAAAATAATCCCCTTTTGAAGCTTCTTGAGTATCTACTTTAATTTGAGCTGATGAGGAACCTATTTTCTCAAGTTCTCCTGTTATACTCGCCTTTCCCCCTGCCCCTAATGATAATATTGCTATAACTGAACTTATCCCAATTATTATTCCAAGCATAGTCAAGAAGCTTCTTAATTTATTGGAAACTATACTTTCCTTTGCCATTTTAAAGTTTTCTAACAATCCCATTTCCTAACCTCTTTTCAGATCATTTCATAGTACTATTCTATCTGTAACCACATCATCCTCAACAATGTTACCATCTCTTACCTTAAGTATTCGTTTTGAATACTTTGCTATATCTGGCTCATGAGTTACCATTATTATTGTTGCACCTTCATCGTTAAGCTGTTGAAATATTTTCATTACTTCTTCTGAAACCTTTGAATCCAAATTACCTGTAGGTTCATCAGCCATAATAACAGATGGACTATTTACTATAGCTCTTGCTATAGCAACTCTTTGCTTTTGTCCTCCTGAAATCTCATTAGGTCTATGCTTAATCCATGGAGTTAATCCAACTCTATCTAAGGAATGTAAAGCTCTCTCTCTTCTTTCTTTGGCTCCAATTCCACCATATACCATTGGTAGTTCAACATTTTCTAATATACTCATCCTAGGTAACAAGTTAAAATTCTGAAATACGAATCCTATTTCTTTATTCCTAATTAAGGCTAATTGATTATCTGTAAGGTTAGAAACATCTTGATTATTTAATATATATGTCCCTTCATCCATCCTATCTAAACAACCAAGCACATTCATAAGTGTGCTTTTTCCAGAGCCAGAAGGGCCCATTATTGCCGTAAATTCTCCCTTCCCTACATCTAATGATACTCCTTTAAGAGCTTCATATACTATATCTCCCGTCCTATATGTTTTTCTCACATTCTTTATTTGAAGCACTCTAACTCCCCCATTACATAGAATTTTTCCTGCTATATAGGGTTTTTTATAGGAAACTTAACTTATTCTTGTTTGAGTTCTGGCATGAATAAGTTATTAGCTGAACTTAAAACCCTATATACTTTTACTAAGATGATACTGTAACTTTAGTACCATTAGTTATGTTTTCATTTGGGTTTAAAATTACCTCGTCTCCCGCATTAAGTCCCAATAATATTTCAGCATCAGATTCTGTTTGTAATCCTACCTTAACCTCTGTTTCTTTTACGACACCATTATTAACCACATAAACATAATATTTATTCCCTTTTGCTGACTTTAAAGCTTCCGCTGGTACTGAAAGTGCACCACTCTTCTCTCCTAGTAAAATATCTACATCTTCATCAAACTCTACCTTTAATCCTTTTATGTCCTCCGTAGGTTTTATTTCACCACCTAATGATACTTCCCCAGCAGCCAATGGATTTGAAGTATCTTGCTTTGCCGCAGGGTCTATGAATGAAACTACTCCAGACACATCACCTTCAGGTCCATGTATTACAACTTTAGAATTCACTGCCACTTTACTTGAATCATTCTTATTTAATGATATTTTAATCTTTAAATCACTCAAATCTTGTAATGTTAAAGCTTTAATAGTAGGATTTCCTACTGAGCCCTCAGATAAATTAAGTGCTGTAACAGTACCATTAAAATCTGCTACAATACTTCCTCCCATTGTTGATACTTTATTTCTAGCACTATCTAGCTGAATTTTAGCCAGATCCACTGCACTTTGTGCCTGCTTTATTTGTGTATCACTTATAGGTATTAATTGATTTCTATTTAATTTTGCTAGAGCTAATGCTTGAGCACTTGCATTGTCAGTCTTACCTTCTAATTGTTTTATTGTATCATCCAGCTGCTTAATGTTATTATCAATAGTACCTTTTTTACTAATTAAATCATTATATTGAAGCCCAGCATTATTATAAGATATTTGTGCTTGCTTAATTGCTGAATCTAAATCACTTGTATCGAAAGATACAAGAGTATCCCCCTTCTTTACATTGTCTCCAACTTTAACATATATTTTTGTTACCTTTAACTGTGATGTATAATAATCTTTAGTATTAGCAGACTCCACTTTTCCAGTAGTACTTAAATATGATTTTAAATCCTTTACAGTCGCTTTTGAAGTTCTTACACTTATATCCTTCTTCTTTCCAACCGATAACTTATATACTCCAAATGCAGCTATAGCAATTACGCACAGTATTACTATATTTCTAATTATTTTTTTATTCTTCATAGCGATCTTTTCCCCTCTCAATAAATCTCCATAATTATAATATACTAATAATACCTTCTTTCAATTCACTAAACAATTGTTTTATTATAGATTAAATTAGAATTTTACAATTATATATAGTATAATAAAATTGAATTTTTATCCCCAATAAGGAGTAGTAAAATGATTATTTTAGGATGTAAGGATTTAGAAAAAAGTTATGGTACAAAAGTAATACTTAATAAATTAAGCTTCTCAGTTAATGAGGGTGAAAAAGTTGGAATTATAGGGGCCAATGGTGAAGGGAAATCCACCTTATTTAAAATATTAACAGGTGAGTTATCTCAAGATTCAGGTGACGTCTTTTTAGATAAAAACAAAACATTAGGATACTTATCTCAACATTTGGCTTTAGATGAAGATAGTACAATTTACAGTGAAGCTTTAAGTGTATTTCAAGAATTGCTTGATATAGAGGCTCGTCTACTAGTTTTAGAGGAAAAATTAAAGGAACCTTATGATGAAAATAAGGCCTCCTATCACGAGAAATTAATAACTGATTACACTACCCTTCAGGATATATATTCCCATAGAGGGGGCTATACATATAAAGGCGAAATATCTAGAGTAATTAGAGGTCTGGGGTTTACTGAACTGGATTTTGATAAGAATATATTTAACTTAAGTGGTGGTCAAAAAACTAGGGTTGCACTAATTAAATTACTTTTAAGAAATCCTGATATTTTGCTATTAGATGAACCTACCAATCATCTAGACTTGGAAGCAATTGAATGGCTTGAAGAATACTTATTAAGCTATAAAGGAAGCGTACTAGTAATATCTCATGATAGATTTTTCTTAGATAAAGTTACAACAAGTACTTTTGAATTAATACAAGGTTCAATATATTGCTATAGTGCTCCATATACTAAATTTTTAGAATTAAGAAAAAAAGATATAGAAGCACGTACTAAAGCATATAACCTTCAACAAGCGGAAATTAAAAGGCAAAAAGAAATAATTGAACGCTTCAGATCTTTTAATAGAGAAAAAAGTATACGTGCTGCAGAAAGTAGAGAAAAAGCTCTCGAAAAAATGGAGCTTTTAGATTCACCTGAAAAAGAAAAAGCAGCCTCTAAAATTTCTTTTGAAACAAGAGTGAAGAGTGGAAATGATGTTCTACATATTGAAAATTTAAAAAAATCTTATGGTGACAATTTATTATTTGATAATCTATCTTTCGATTTGAAAAGAGGAGATAAAGTTGCTTTAATTGGTGAAAACGGAAGAGGAAAAACCACATTATTTAAAATAATATTAGATAATATTAAGCCTGATAGTGGTATTAAGGTAATAGGAAGAAATGTTGAGCTTGGATATTATGATCAAGAACAATCGGATTTAAATCTAAACAATACTATTTTAGCTGAGGTATGGGATGCTTTTCCTGAACTAACTACTTCAGAAGTTAGAGGTGCATTAGCAGCTTTTTTATTTAAAGGAGAAGATGTATTTAAAAATATCTCTTTACTCAGTGGTGGTGAAAAATGCAGAATAAATCTTCTTAAATTAATGCTAGCGAAAGGAAACTTATTATTACTTGATGAGCCAACTAATCATTTAGATATCTTATCAAGAGAAGCTCTTGAAGACGCTATTTTATCCTACGATGGAACACTCATGGTAATCTCACATGACAGATATTTTCTAAATAAAGTAATAGATAAGATTTATGAACTTAATGCTGATGGAATAAAAGAATACTTAGGAAACTACACTTATTATTCTGAGAAGAAAAAGAACCCTACTAGATATGAACAGCTTAACGAAGTTCAAGGAAAAACAAAAACCCAAATTAGAGAAGAAAAGCGTAAGCAAAAGGAATCAGAAAAAGAGACTAAAGCTTCTAAACTCCGAATTCAAAATATTGAAAAAGAAATTGCAAATTCTGAAGACACTCTTCTAAAACTTCAAGAACAACAATGTCTTCCAGAAGTATACTCCAATCCAGAAAAGAGTGGAACTATAAATAAACAAATTTCTGAAATTCAAAATAAAATTGATGAACTATATGAAGAATGGGAAACTTTAGTTGAGAATTAAATTAGAAAAGCAGAAGACCTAGTTCATCTAGGCTTCTGCTTTTAAATTATTTTCTTCTATACACCTGTATGTCCAAATCCACCGCCTCTATTTTCCCCAATTTCTACTGGGTTATCATGCTCAATAAATTTTGCTTTTTTATATTCACAAAACACCATTTGAGCAATTCTTTCATTTTTCTTAATATAAATAGTACCATAAGGATTTCCTCTTTTATCTAAATAAATAATGTCATTTAGAATCTTTAATTCCTCACCTCTATTTAAATATTTAGATAAATTTGTCTCAACATAATTTTCTTTAAGTTCATTTATTATTTCTGGATTTCTTAAAATTTCATATTTTAAATTTGCATTATTATAGCTATTCTCCACTATTACCCCTACCATATCCCTATAATCAGCATCAATAGTTCCTGGGGAATTAGGAATTCTTATGTTTGTTTTAAGCGATAACCCGCTTCTTGGTCTTATTTGTGCTTCACAGTTATCTGGTATTGCAATACTAAAATTTAGTGGCATTATTCTTACTTCACCAGGTCTTATTACTAAGTCCATGCTTGCATATAAATCGCAACCAGCAGCATGTACAGATCCATATGTAGGAATAGTCCCTTCTTCATTTACTTTTATGTATACATTTATCTCTTCACTCAATTGTAATTTCTCCTTATATAAAAATATAATAAAATTTTATATTAAAATAATAAATTAAACAATAGTATTCAAGGGAATAAAAACTCATAAAAGATTGTTTTTATTCCCTCTTAGTTTTAAGAATCTATAAATTTTTACAAAACTATATATAAATTAATTAAGTTTAAAACCAGAAGCCCCAGCCGCCACAGAAGAATAGAAGTAAAATTATTGCTAATTCACAACCACAATCATTTCTTCTGCAATCTCTTCTGCGTAACCTGTTTACAACTATAATAGTAGCTGTTTCTACTACATCATTGATTTCGACTTCATTCCATGGAATATAAGATGGTTTTTGGAAGAATCTCTTATCTATTTCTTGTACTACTCTATAGAATCCATTTGGAAGATTATCAAAGATTACTCTACCATTACAGTCTGTAATCTTGGAACTTATTAGTTTAGGACATCCCCCAGTAAGTCTATATAGATTTACTTTTACTCCAGATAAAGGTTCTCCACTTGCACTTCTAAATTTCGAATAAACAACTATACTGCCTCTTGCTTCATGGTGATGATCGTGATGATGATCATCGCAATCCTCTTCATGAAAATCATTGCATATATCCCCTTCGTTTTGACAATCATATTCATATCCATCATCATTTCTGAGATAGCTCTCGAATATATCATTACTTTCATTTCCTTCTAGTGGAAATCTAGTTTCTTCTTGACTACTTTGAAACATATAAATACCTCCTTCGATGTATTTCCTATAACATAATATGTTCGATAGGAGGTTTTTGTGTCACATTATAAAGAAAAAAGCTATGCTTAAAGCATAGCCGAAAATATACCTACTAATGAACTTACAAAATTCAAGTCATTATAACTAAATTCTTTCTCATTTATAGAAACAGACAAATATATTACTCCTTTAACTTCACCATTTTTTATTAAAGGAACTATTAATAGTGATCTCCAGTCTGGCATCCATGTACTGCCATCTTGATTATATACATTGTCCCAATCTACTAAATATCTTCCACTTTTATTTGTTATTACTTCTTCTACTAAATCTTCATTAAATCTAGAAACCTCGTACCAACCATCTTCATACCTTTTCCTCGAATACCTTTCTTTAACTTTATCGTCCTTAACCAAGAAAAAGGTTATTTCATCGGATTCTACTATTTCATTTATTCTAGACATAAGCTCATATATCTTTTCTGATAAACTACCCCTATTTTTTATTATCTCAATTACATCCATAATAGCATTAACTTTTCTATAGTCATTACTAGTATTTCCTGATAATATTCCTGTTAGCTTATCATTAGCTTGACTTACTTTTCCATACTCTCGATCCCAAAGTACAGTCTTATTCTTCCCTGTATTCTTTGCAACATATAGGGCTTCATCCGCTCTTTTAATAAGTTCATCAGCTCTTGTAGAGTCAATCGGAAAATTAGAAACCCCTATACTTATAGTAAGCTCACGTCTTCCCCCTAGTATATTACTTTCCCTAACTTTTTCTCTAAATTTATCACATTCCAACAAAGCCTTATCCTTATTCTTATTTGGGAAAATAATTACAAACTCTTCTCCTCCATATCTACTTAATATATTTTCAGGTTCTAAACTATCTTTTACGATTGCAGCAACTGATCTTAAAACTTTATCTCCTAGATCATGTCCAAACTTATCATTCACTCCTTTGAAATTATCAACGTCAAAGATAGCAATTGAAAATTCTTTATGCTCTAGTCTAGAACTTTCTAATAAATCAGCAAAGGTTTCTTCGAAATACTTTCTATTATAAACTCTTGTTAACTTATCAATAGTTGAATTTATTGTTAGATATTGTTTATCTAACAGAAACCCAAATAGCGGAATCAATTTCTCCAATTTTTCAAGAGTTTTTTCATTGATATTATTTAAATATTTATTAGAATATAAGATTAATGTACCTTGAGTATTTTCAGTTGCCTTAATCCTAATCCTATTTTTTATCCTTAAGCATATTGCAGCTTTCATTCCTTTAGGTAACAACTCTTCATTAAACCGATTTTCTGAATCTAAAGCTTTTTTTATTATCTTAGTTCCTTCATCAATATTTAATCTACTCTTAAAAAACTCAACATTTCTTTTAGGGTTTATTGCTCTATTTGTATGAATTATAGATTCAACCCCATCTGCATCCTGCATAGTTACAATGGCCCCATCTGCTAATGTAATTTTACATAAATACTTTGTTAAAACATCTATGTTACTTATTATATCGCTTTTAAATACATTAAATACATCATACATATTTTTATAAAAGTTATAAAAACACTTGTCAAAATTCTCTTCTAACTCATATAATAATTCTTTATTTTTAATTAAATTTGATATTTCTAATACATGCAATAAATCTTCAAATTCTTCTAACGAACCAATATATTCTACTTTCTTCAGCAATTGCTTTCCAGTTATCTTTTCCAGGCTGCTTGCAAATTTATTATATGCATATAGAAATCGTCCATAATTAATATAGTTTAACTTACTTTTATTTGGTAATGAGTTTATATTATTAACTATTAGACTTAAAGCCATGTAATAGTATTCTATAGCATTGAATGGAATATTAAGCTCTTCATAAGTTTCACCTATCCTAATTGTTACCTTACCTACTAAGCTTTCATCATCTACATTTTCTATAAGTCTTTGGAGCTCCGTTACTATAGATAACTTTCCATTTCTCTCATAAAGCAATTTAATATAATTTAGCTTTAAAATTAGTTTTTCATCAATGCAAACATTGTTTAAAGATTTATATAAATCTCTACCCAAGTCTTCATAAGATAAATCATTAAGCTCAAGTATTGTTTCTATTGTTAAATCAACCTTAAAGTATTCATCTCTTATTAATTTCATTTCCTCTAAAATTATATTTATTTCACTTATTATATCTTCTAAGTTCTTACAATTTCTTAGATTATAGAAATGATATTGACATCTTAATTTGCTTACTAACTGTCCTGTAAGACCAAAACTTTCTTCAATAACTGAAGACATTATTTCTGAAGCCATTTGATAATCTTTAATTTTATATAGGTATCTAGCCTCATTACTCTTTAGGGATTTTCTGAAAGCTTCTCCAATATTATACTTAGAAGTTACTAATAATGATGCTTCCAAATATCTATGTGTTAATTGAAGCTTATCCAGATGTAAATAACAGCTACTAAGATAAGAAAGAACTATTCCCTTATAGAACTCATGATTCCATTCGTTAGCTTTTTCTAATGCCTTTAATAAGAGTTCTTCTGAATCAGCAAATTTTCGCTGAGACATTAAAGCTGCTGCCACATTTATTTCTGTAAGTATGTTTAAATCCTTAATTTGATGTTTGTCTGAAGCCTTCTGTGCATTTATAAAAAAGCTCAAGGCTCCCTCTAGATTTTCCTCTATTTCAAATAGTGTTGTTCCTAAATAGATATTAGATGAAATTACTCCTCTTAGATTAAAAGTCTTATTAAATAAACTTTTTGCCTTATTTAAGCAGTCAATAGCTTCTTTCCCTTGAGAAATATTGAGATAACAATATCCAATGTACAAGTTTAAATATCCTTTTAAGTCAAAATCTTCACTCCCACATATTTCGAGTGCTCTCTCTCCTGCTTCAATAGCTTCAGAATATTTACCTATAAAGCAAAGATGTTTTAGTAATGCTAAACTATATATTCCTTCGCCATACTTATAATCAAGGTTATTTAGAATACCTCTTGAATTTTTTAAATAATATTCTGTTTCTTTTATTCCATCTATTCTATAGCCAACTATAGCTAAGCCTGAATAGCAAAGGGATTTATCCTCTTGACTATCAGTTTTTTCTATTACATTAAAATAATAGTTTGTTGACTCTTTAATTTCCCCTTGTCTATAGTATAAGTCTGCTAAGATTAAAGCAATTTCAATATATTCTTCATTAGAGATTTCTTCTGCTTCTAATGCCTTTTTATAGTAATAAATCGCTCTGATATTATCCCAAGACTCTAACTTCTGTCTTCCTCTGTTTTTACAAAAGTATATAAGTTTTTTTGTTTCACCTAAAACATCAAATTGATAAATAAGTTCATCATTATAGTCATGACCTAATTCAATTTCATGCTCTAATAATTTTGAAATTTCTCTGTGTAATTCTTTTTTCTCTTTTTCATCTATACTCTTAGATACTATCTTTTTCACTAGATTATTATTTATTTCATAAAGTATTGCTCTGTCAGAAATTTTTTCAGAAATATATCCTTTGTTTTGCAATAAATAAAATTCATCATAATTATTTTTATCTAATACATTTGCTTTAAATAAGAAGTCTTCTTCAACTGCACCATTTATAACAGACATCTTCTTCATGATTTCATATTCCTTAATTGAAATCTCATTTAAGCTTCTCTCAATTTCTAATTCGATGTTTCTTGGAAGTGCAATTTCCTGCTGCTGTAAGTTTAATTTCCATCTTCCAGTCTGTTCCGATACAAAAAGTAATTTATCCTCAAATAATTTCTTTACAACTGCAATAATATACATTGGATTTCCCAATGTTTCTTTATATATCTTATTAGAAAAATCATAAAGTTCTGATGATGTATTCATAATATTTCTTATTAATTGTCTAGATAAAATCTCATTTAAATAGGATATTTTATATTCTTCATAACGCTCTGTTAATTTACAATTATATATTAATTCTTCTACTTCCTCATGTTTCTTTAATTTATTTTCATTATAAGTTATAACAATAAGTAGATTTTCAAACTGTGATTCTGAAAGAAATAAATATTTTAATAGCAGTTTAAAAATCGTACTACTACTTTCTATATTATCAACAAATAGAACAGTGAATTTATTCCTAGTTATTTCTGAAAGTAGTTTTGCAACTCTGTTTATTGTTTGTAATTCCCTATTGCTTTTACTTATCTCACTAGCCTCATGAGGGAGAGCTAGTAACCTACAAAATTCCTCTAAGTACTGTCCATATTTTTCTATTAAATTTTTATCTATAAAACCTAAAAAATACTCAAAAATGTCCTTTTGCTTAATTTGTCCACCAGAATTTCTCTTTATATCATCTGAATCAATTAAGTTAGCATTGTAATCAAATTTATTATAGATTAAAGTTTTAAAATAATTTAATAATTTTGTCTTTCCGCTACCTTCATCTCCATCAATCCCTATTATAGAAAATTTATTTTTTTTAGAAATTATGTTATCCACTACTTGAGAAAATCTCTTAATTTCATAATCTCTTCCTATAACTTCAACATCTTCTATTATTTTATTTAAAGAATTGTAATCGAATCTACTGTACTCTTTTTCAAAATGAATATTTATATAATCTATACACTCATTTAAAGAAATAAACATTTTATCTCTTATGTTTTTATATAAAGCTAAAATTTTACTACTATTATCACTTCTATTTTCTAATTCGTCTTCAAAAATCCCATAATAAATGTTTGAAATTTCAATATGATTAAAATCATACTCTTGAATTTCATGATTACTTCCAAGTATGTCCACTTCTCTATTTTTATTTATAACGCTTAATTTTTCTATTTCCATAGTTAGAATATCAGTCAACTTAACTTCATCTTCACTATAATAAATATTGTCCAAAGATAAGTTTCTATACTTGTATCCTTTAATACTCAATGTATTAATTATGTTTAGTACCTTTGCAAATAGATTCAGCTTAAAATCAAAAGTGCTCTTCATCAATATTTTTGATTTAATAACATCTTCGTATATTGGATCTATAAGATATGCATATTTTCTATTTTCTAAAACAATACCATCAATATTCTCAATAGTTAAAAATTCATGCACATTAACTAAACCTGGGAAGTTTAAGTTTTTAATCCAGGTTATATTTGATAAAATATGTTCTTTTATTCTTTCATTTAATACTTTAGTTTCAATTACTTTTAATACATATACTTTTAAATCATCTAAATCTTTAACTAAGTAACTATTAATTTCATCACCCATAGAAATAGTTTTTTCTATTCTATACCTAGAATTAATTAACTTCATTTTACTTCTCCTACCTATATCAAATAAATCCCTCTACTTTTTAACATCCTCATAATCTACATCTATAACATTTCCATCTGTATATTCTTCCTGTCCTTTATAAGTAGTTGAATATCTATTTACATTATTATGTTTTCTGCTTTTTAACATATTATTCTTTATGTATCTATAAGCCCAGAATATAACTAATCCAATTAACACATAAGGTAAAATCCAAGATAATAAGGCTATTACACCAACAATTATGAATATTGTTACTACTAAATAAATCAATGTATTTAAACCTTTTCCCATTTAACTCATCCTTTTCATAAGCTTTTTTTTAATTACATACATTATAACATAATTTCAATTTCTTAACTTCTTAATTTTTATTTATTTTTTATAATTTTATCTTAAAAATATATGGAGCAAACTCACGCTTTTATATTTTATAAATTAGTAGAATATTGAATTCACTCCTTTTATTACTTAATAAATATCTAATATTTTTTGTTTTATAGCAAATAATACTTGTGAAAAGGAGCTGATTGAAATGACGAAGTCTAAATTTACTTTTTTTATAACTTTATTCTTATTATTCACATTAAATTTTATTCCTTGCTATGGAATGGAAAGTGAAGAAAAAGTTATATATATTACTTTTGATGACGGACCCACTAAAGTAAGTAATAAGGTTCTAGATGTTTTAGATGAATATGGAGTAAAAGCAACCTTTTTTCTAATAGGAGAACAGATTCAGAGAAATAGAGATGTTGTGTTTAGGATGTATGAAAATGGTCATAGTATTGGACTACATTCTTATACTCATAGTAGAAATAAAATTTATAGCAGTAGAAGTTCATTTTTAGATGAAATGAAAAAAACTCAAAAAGAGCTTGAGGAACTTACTGGTTATAAGTCTACTATATTGAGGTTTCCTTTTGGATGTAACAATAATATGTATAAACTTGATAATAAAATGGTTGATATGCTTCATAGTGAAGGTTTAAAGATATTTGATTGGAATGTTGATAGTAAGGATGGTGCAATTCAAGGACTATCCTCATATGATATTCTTAAGAATTCTAAAACCGATAAAAATAGAATAATATTACTGCTTCACTGTAGTTCTAATAATAAAAATACTGTTAAAGCGCTTCCATCTATAATAAAGTATTATAAAGAAAAAGGATATACCTTTAAAACTATTGATGCTAATACTGATGAACAATTTAGGGTAATAAAAAAATCGTAAAGGCGATAATGAGCTTTAGATTATAACTCAAACTTATAATTTTATTTATAACCTTAAAATATTGTAGATTCCTAAAGAGTAAAATAATATACTAATTTTATAATATTATTTTGGAGACTGTATGATAGAAGTTGATAGGATGAAAATAGTTGATTATGCCTATGAATATGCCCTTTATCATAATAAAACCTTCAGCTACTTAGGTAATATGTATTCTGGAGGAAGTGACTGCGCTAATTTTGTTTCTCAAAGTATTCATTATGCCGGCTCACCCATGAATTTTAATAATCCTTTATGGTACTATAGAAATAAAAATGACTATTCCATATCTTGGGCTACAGCTCATGGTTTATACTGGCTACTACTGGAAAACTATAGACGTAATCTAAAAGGACCTAAGGGGAGAATAATTGATAAAAGTGAAGTTTCCCCAGGAAACTTAGTTTTCTTCCAAAAGAAAAACAATTTTATTTTTCATTCTGCAATTGTTACTTCTTTTAATAAACTTGGTGATCCACTTATTTCTCAGCATAGTATAGATGCTCTAAACAAAGAGATAAACCCTAACTATTATTTTCTTAATATGTATTTCATTGAGGTTTATATTTAATAGGTGACTATAGTTCATATTATAGTCACCTTAATTATTTTATTAACTAAATTTTAACTGATTCTTTTTTAACCCATCCTGACTTTGTAAACTCACCTTTATCTGTTGTATAAACAATGTTTAACCACGAACTTTGTTCTTCTAAAATTGTTACTTTTTCATTTTTAAATACTCTACCAATTACACTCCCATTTGCATTTGAATAAACATCTAAATCTTGTAGAATAGTAGCATTATATGGATTTAAATATTGAATCCAACTTCCAACACTAACATATGCATATCTACTTCCAGTTGGCGTAGGATAAATTATATATGCAAGTTGTCTAGAATAAGATACATCTAAAACTTTTATCTTGTCTCCAATATCCACTCTTCTATTTGGAATAATTTCTCCTTTAGCATCTCTTACATACAACCAATCATATCTAACTCTTGCATTTGGCGTATAATTACTTGTATTCCCTGAATCTCCAGGTGTTGATGGTGGTGTTGGTGTTGAAGGATTTGAACCTGAAGGATCATAATTAGCTTTAGAAGTACTTCCAGTTACAGCCTTAACTATTGCATTTGCAATTGAATTAACATTATATCTATTCATATCTTCCTTAGAATCCAAAAAAGCACACTCAACAAGAACGCATGGCATAGAAGTATATTTCGGAATAAAAAGATTTCCAACTTTCACACCTCTATTATAATATCCTATTTTACTCATCTCACTGCATATTTCATTTGCATAAGCTTCTGCTTGACCACCTCTTCCAGATATCCAAGCTTCCACTCCAGTTCCTCCACCTATATTAAAATGTATACATAAATGAAGAGCCGAACCAATACTATTAGCTTCTTTTACCCTAAATCCTAGTGAACCATTTACTGAAGTAAATTTTTGATCCCAAGGTGTACAATCTTTCACCACATATCCTAAATCACTTAATTTAAGCATTATTGCCTTCCAAACATCTTTAGTACAATTATCTTCAATCCTTATACCGATAGCACCAGTATCCGGATAAGCATTATGTCCAGCATCTCCGCTTATGATACTTCCCTTACTTAACATATCCTATCACTCCTTTATCCTAAGTTATATCTCTATATAATATGCAGACAAAGGAATTTATGAAATAAAAAATGAACATATACATAATCTAATACAAATTTTCTAATTGTATTTTGATATGTATATGTTCTACTTATTATTAAAGTGAAATTTCTCTTGTGTCTTCGGAAATTTTATTAAATTTATAATCTGCTCTTAAATTTTCTACGAAAGCTTTTATCCATTCATCTCTTAATTCATAAAAACTATTTACATTTCCACCTACAATATTCCAGTATTGTCCATGAATATCCATTGTCGATTGCCATACAATATGTTCCTCTGAATTTTCTACTATTTCATTTACTCTATCACATGGCATACCATCAAGTATAAAATTATTAACTGCTGTAAATGCTTCTGCAGGTGATTCTATACTATTTCCTTCATTTAAATATTCCTCTGCGTTCTTCTTTCCTTTTTCTATGTAAATTTCTTTTACTGATTCTAAGAAAGATTCTCCAATTTCCTTAACTCCCTTAGTAATTAATGCTGCCTGTCTGCTCTCAGCAGAAGTAATTTTCTCTTGTAGCCATCCATGAATGTTAGATGTATCTATCATATCTTCTAATGGTTTCTTTTCTGTTGGTTCCCCATACTTATTGTATATTTCTGCTATCCACTCATCTACTTTATAGCCTTTGTTTTCAAGCATATTTTGAATTTCTTCTTCTATACCCTCAAACCATGTAATTTTATTAAATAGCCAGTAATGTATCTTTCCTAAAAATAAACTCATTTTTTCAACCTCTTTCATTTTTTCTATTATGTTCTTATTATAAACACTTTATATATATTTATCAGTAACATGTGTTACAAATGAAAAGGCTGGAGAAATTTTTCTCCAGCCTTTTTTCATAAGATTAAAATTATAATCTTACAAATCAAATGATTTAGCAGCACCACTTCTTCTTAAAGATGCCTCAAATATTTTGAATAATACAAGCCCAGCAGCTAAATTTATAACTGTAGCTGGTAAAACTACTGTAATAAATAAAGCACTAAATGGGGCAGGTAATCCCACAATATATAGAGCAGCTGTTAAAAATATAGTTCCACTAATTAATGTTCCTATTGGAAGTGTTAATGCTAGTACAATATTTTTATTTAACCTATTTCTTATTAAACTTAGCAAACCATAAACTATAGTAACAGTTACTACTTTATCAATAATATTAGGAATTTGTCCTCCTGGGAATTTTGTTGTTAAAGCAGTAAATATTCCAGTTATTATTCCAGCTGTTAATACAGTTTTAAAATCCTTATTTATCATCATTATTATAAATAGTGTTGCTAAAGCAAAATCTGGTTGCATTGGAAATCCTAAAGCTGGTGTAAATTGATGTAGCATTAAGCCTATTGCTAAAAGAATTGCATTTAATGTTAATTTTTTTGTGTTCATTATGAACGCCCCCTTAATAAATAATTTTTAAAATAGCCCTTTATTGATAATAAAAAAGAATAAAAAAACTCCGTCCTATTATATTAATAGGACGGAGATTAAATCCGTGGTGCCACCTAAATTGCGTATAAAACGCCACTTAAATCAGGTACTAACATACCTTATTTCTCTTAACGTAGAAACTACGATTCAGCTACTCTCACTGGATTTCACCTTATTCCTCAAAGGCCCATTCATTATAACCTCTTGTGTTGAGATTCCACCATCCTCAACTCTCTTTAACAATTTATTATAACTACTCTTCCTTATCAAAGGATTTAAATATTCTCTTTATATTTATATTATAATAATGAATTTCTAAAGTCAATATGTTTCTATAGGGTTTTTGATAGGAAACTTAATTTATTCTTGATTGCAAATGTCGGCTTCTGGACATTTACAGGCACGAATAAGTTAATAGTTGAACTTAAAACCCTATTACTTATCCTCATTAGATTTTTTATCTTTTATTAATGATGCAATTAATGCTGCTACTGCTAATGATAGTATAGTTGCTTTTCCTTTATTTTTTAGTGCCAAAAAGATCACTTCCCATCTATTTTACTTATTTCTATTATAAATATGAAATAAGTGTAATTCAATAATTATTGGGTTTTTTATAGGAAACTTAATTTATTCTTGTTTGAAAATATCGGTTTGTGGACATTTTCAGGCATGAATAAATTTTTAGTTGAACTTAAAACCCTAAAGCTATGCAAAATTTTATTTGCATAGCTTTTTATTGTGATTTTTGTGTTATATATGTTAATTTTCTTGTTTTACTGATGTCCAAATATCATCAAAAATCTTAATTTTATCTCCAATATCTTTTAAGTATTCTCCTTTTTTAACTTCTTCGCTAGGAGGATATACTGCTTTATCTGCTATTATGTCTGGGTCAATTAAAGGGTAGGCTGCCTTATTGGGATTTCCGTATGGAAATGCCTCTGATATTTCAGCACTTATTTCTGGTTCCAGAATAAAGTTTATAAATTCATGTGCTAAGTCATTATTTTTAGCTCCTTTAGGAATAACAAAGTTATCCTGCTGTAAAAATAACCCCTCCTTAGGCAATACCATTTGAATATTTTTATTTTCTCTTTTTGCTAAGCTGCTTTCAGCCCCCCAAGCAAATATGGCTTTTGCTTCACCATTTATTAGCATAGTTTTAGGTGAGTCACTATCATATGCCTTTATATTTGGCTTTAATTTAATTAATTTTTCTTTAGCTTTTTCAAGTGCTTCTGGTGAAGTTTCGTTTAATGAATAACCTAAAGACTTTAATGTTAAGCCAATGATTACTCTCTCATCGTCCAATACTACAAGAGAATTTTTAAACTCTGGTTTCCATAAATCATCATAGCTTGTTATTGTACTTGGATCAACCTTTGAAGAGTCTACTCCTATGATTCCTGCAAGCCACATATATGGAATAGAATATTCATTTCCTCTATCAAAAGGAAGATTCATAAATTCATCTCCTAAGTTACCTATATTAGATAACTTATTCTTATTTATCGGCTCTATTAAATTTTGTTTTTTTAGGATTTCCACCATATAATCTGAGGCTACAGCTAAATCATAATTGGATCCTCCTGCCATAATCTTCGCAAGCATTTCTTCATTTGAGGAGAAGGTACTATAATTCACCTTACAATTATATCTTTCTTCGAACTTATCTATAACTGACTGTGGTAAATACTCTGACCAGTTGAATACATTTAGTTCTCTTTTCTCTTCACTTGGTCCTTTAACAAACTTAAGTATTCCTCCACTTATAAATAACACACATACGGTAATACTTAAAAGTATTGCTCCAACCTTTTTCATATTTATTTGATTATTTCTAAGCAATGCAGATAATAAGATTATAATCAACGTAAATAAAAGCATAAGAGTTGATAGTGCATTTATCTCTGGAGTTACTCCAAATTTCACCATTGAGAATATCTTAAGTGGCAAAGTGACACTTTCTGGTCCTGCTGCAAAAAAGCTTATTATCATATCATCTAATGATAATGTAAAAGATAAAAGCGCTCCTGCCATAACTCCTGGCATTATTATTGGAAGGGTAATTTTGAAAAAAGTTTGAGTTTCTGTAGCTCCTAAATCCCTTGCTGCCTCTTCAACTGATTTATCAAAATCATCTAACCTTGTTTTTACTGTACTTACTACATAAGCTATTGAAAATGTTATATGTGCAAGTATTAGTGTTACCATACCAAGAGGTATTCCTGTATATGAGAAAAATGTAAGTAGTGATATACCTAAAACTATTTCAGGTATAATAACTGGAATATATAATAAGCCTTCTAAAAGACTTCTTCCTTTAAATTTATATTTGTACATGCCTACAGCTGCCAAAGTTCCTATAATTACTGCAAACACGGAACTTACCAATGCAATAATAAAACTATTTTTAGTTGCTACAAGTATTCCTTGATTCTCTAACAAACTTCTATACCACTTTAAGGTAAAGCCTGTCCAGGTCACATTAAGTTTTGATTCATTAAAAGAAAAAGCTATTAAGACTATAATAGGTATATATAAGAATGAATACATAAGTAGTCCGTAAAGTATTTTAAGACTTCTACCCCTATTTTTCTTCATCTATAGCACCTCTTTTCTTATGGACTCACCACTGCCACGTCTTGATAAGGCCATAAAGATTAGCATTACTGCTATTAGTACTACTGAAATAGCCGAACCTAATGGCCAATTTCTTGCTGTCAGGAATTGATTTTTAATAAGGTTACTCATTAAAACAACCTTACTTCCTCCCATTAGATCACTTATAAAGAATAATCCTAAGGTTGGTATAAATACTAATAGACTACCTGAAGCTATACCTGCTCTAGTTAATGGTAATATAACATTTATAAAAGTACTGGTTTTGCTTGCACCTAGGTCCCTTGCAGCTTCAATGTAAGACTCGTCAACCTTCTCAATTGACGAATAAAGTGGAAGCACCATAAATGGTATCATCATATAAATCATACCTATCATTACTGCAGCATTGGTATACATAATCTCTATAGGTGCGTTTATAATATGCAATTTTAATAAAATAGTATTTAATATTCCTTCTGATCTGAGCAATATAATCATCGCATAAGTTCTTACTAAGGAATTAGTCCAAAATGGTAATATAACTAGCATAACAAGTATAGGTTTTACCTTCTTATGAGCTCTAGCAATTATATAAGCAAATGGATATCCAAAAATCAAACATAAAGCTGTTGATGAAACTGCAATCATTAAGGAGTTAAAGAATATTTTTATATAAAGTGGATTAAATAACTTTCTATAGTTATCTAAAGTAAATTTATATTGTATGTCTCCTACCTCACCTCTAACACAGAAACTAATAACAAGAATTGAGATAGCGGGTATTAAGAAAAAAATTATCATCCAAAAAGTTACTGGACTTAATGTAGCAAGTGCTCCAATATTAATTCTTCTTTTCCTTATCATGACTTCATCACCACTAGATTATCTTGCTTCCAAGTAACATATACATTAGTTTCATTGTCAAAATCAAAATTATCTTCTGTTGATTCTAAAACTTGTATTTCTTGTCCACTCTCAAGAGTAACTATGGTTCTTTGAGTTACACCAGTATAAACTTTTTCTTTATATGCTACCTTTAAAGACATAAGTTTATTTTCAGAATTAGATAGGCTTAATTTTTCTGGTCTTATAGCTAAAAATAACTTTTCGTTAACCTCATAATTTTTATTCTCTATTAATACATCTTCACCTGTATTAATTGATAGTATTGCTTGGTTATCTTTTAATTCTTTAACTATAGCTTCTAAAATATTTGCCTCTCCTATAAAGTCTGCTACAAATTTTGTTGATGGTTTTTCATATATTTCATAAGGAGTTCCTATTTGTTCTACAACTCCTTCATTCATTACTATTATTCTATCTGACATTGTTAATGCTTCTTCTTGATCATGTGTAACAAAAATAAATGTTATCCCTAACTCTTTTTGCAAATGCTTTAGTTCAAACTGCATCTGTTTACGAAGTTTAAGATCTAGAGCTCCTAATGGCTCATCTAACAATAATACTTTGGGATTATTAATAACCGCTCTGGCTATTGCAATTCTTTGCTTTTGCCCTCCACTTAATTCTGAAGGCATCCTATTTATGTATTCCTCCATTTTAACCATTTTAAGCATTTTTTTAACTTTCTCATCTATTTCCTCACTCTTTACCTTCTTCATTCTAAGACCAAAGGCAATATTATCATAAATATTCATATGAGGAAAAAGTGCATAGTTTTGGAATACAGTATTTACACATCTTTCATTTGGATCTTTTAATGTTACATTTTCATCTTGAATTATAACTTCACCATTTGTAGGTCTCTCAAAACCTGCAATTATTCTTAGTGTTGTGGTTTTCCCACACCCACTAGGTCCTAACATCGTTAGAAACTCTCCTTGATTAATTGTTAGATTTAGGTTATCAAGAACTAACTTTTTATCTCCTTCAAACCTCTTTGAAACATTCACTAGCTGAACAAATGCATTCACGGTCACACCTTAACAACTCCTTCCAAATCTTAAAAATTAAAAACCCTTCCTATCCAAATTGCTAGATAGAAAGAGTCTCGTTTTTAGGTCAAGAAAAATATACCATAATATATTTATATATTCAAATATTTTTTTCCATTATCTCAAAAAATTTTTATACAAATGCATTTCTACTGGAATTATACTCGTATCCAGCTTCCTTTAATCTCTCTATTAATGCGTTTTGATCTATTTCTTCTTCATAGCAATAATTATCTAGAGAACTATAAAAATCCCTCAATTTCATATTAACCATACTTAATAGTATAATAGGATCTCTATTAAATATTTCTTCTCTATCCAAAACCTCTCATCTCCTAAATATATTTTTCAATTTCCTTTACTAGCTTCGTAAGATATTCTTCCTCTAGTTCAGTAAATCTAGATAACTCGGGACTATCTATATCTAAAACTCCATAAATTTCACCATTCTTTATTATTGGAATTACTATTTCTGAGTTTGATGCAGCATCACAAGCAATATGTCCTGGAAACTCATGTACATTTTCAATTCTTAAGGTTCTCTTTTCTAATGCAGCTGTTCCACATACACCCTTTCCTAATGGAATTCTTATGCAGGCTGGCAATCCTTGAAATGGTCCTAGAACTAATTCATTTTCTTTAAATAGATAAAATCCTGCCCAATTACATCTGTCCATATAAAATTTAATAAATGATGAAATATTTGAAAGGTTAGCTATTACATCTTTCTCATCTTTTAGTTGTTCTATACATGCTGATACCATAAAACCTAAAGTTTCACTTATTTTTTCTGAATTCTTAAGTTCCTTCAAAATAACGCCTCCTTAATTTAAACTTTTCTATATATTATATTAACTTAAAGTTATTTATAAAAAAAGCATTTATTTTCTAAAGAAAAAAAACCCCTGATACCAGGAGTTTAATGAGGATACTTATAACAGGCTTATGGCAAAGCTATGTTTTATTAGTTCCTTTGATATTTTTATCATATTGTTATACAATTATTCATTATAAATTTAACAATTAAAAAACATTTTTGAACTAAATACTTAATTCTATTTATTATAATAATTTTCAACTTTATTTTTTAACCACTCTTTATCCTCAATACTACAAAATGCTGCTTCAACTGCATAATAAGTAATAATCTCAAAATCTTCAAAAGATAATCCTAATTTATCAATTATATTATTTATTTCAATTGATAAGCTCACATTAGAAACTGTTCTATTATCAGTATTTAAAGTAACTTTTAACCCATTGCCATAATATGTTTTTATAGGATGTTCAAGTAAACTTTTTATTGCATTAGTATTTAAATTACTGGTTGGACACATTTCAAGGAAAACACCTTTTTCCTTAATAAGCTTTAATATATTAGGATTCTTATATGCAAACACTCCATGTCCAATTCTCTCAGCTCCCAATATATTTATTGCTTTTTCTATATTTTCTTCCTTACCCGTTTCTCCCGCATGCACAGTTAGATGAAAGCCTAAATCCTTTGCTAATTTAAAAACTTCTTTGCTTTCTTCGGGTGGAAAATCATGTTCATTCCCTGCCAAATCCAAGGCAACGACACCTTTGTTTAAAAATGCAGCTGCTCTTTTAACTAAATCTATATTTTTTTCAATAGGAAAACCTCTCATGGCGCATATGATTAACCTACTTTTAACTTTATATTTCCTCTCCCCTTTGGAAAGTCCTTTTAAAACAGCTTCTATAACTTCTTCTATACTTAAACCTTTTTCCTGGTGGAAATATGGTGCGAATCTTATTTCACTATAGATAACTCCCTCTTTTGCAAGATCTTCAACCAGCTCTTCACTTACCCTTGTTAAAGCCTCTTTTGTCTGCATTACCTTTATTGGGAAATAAAATGCTTCTAAATATTCTTTTAGTGATTCACACTTACCATCAATACTCAATATATTATTTAATTCTTCATAACTGCTGAAAGGATTTTCACCTAATGCATTAAGCAGTTCCCATATTGTTTCTTTTCTTGTGCTTCCATCCAAATGTAGATGCAATTCAATTTTAGGTATTCTTTTTATATCTTCTATTACATTCATTTATTCTTCCTCTTCTATAATTAATTAAAAAGATTTGGTAATTCCCCGCCTTTTTTTATAACATCTTCCTTATTCTTTAGTAATTCATTTTCGTCTTTTAAAGCATTAATATATTCCTTTGCTTTTATATCTACTTCTTTTTCCTTCTCAGAATCAATTAAAGTATCTAGTTCTCCCTTAAGAACATCTATTTCTTTTTGCTTTAAATCCATTTTAGATTCAATTTCTTTTAAACTATCTTCAATATACCTGCTTGAATTCTCCCAGTACTCTTCTTCTTCTTTTTTAGTTTTATCTATTTTATTTTTCGCATCATTACTAGATAGCAACCCTTTTTTAACTTGTTCACCTACATCATTAATATATTTATTTAATAACTCTCTAGATTTACTTCTATTATTTAATTTTTGTTCCCAAGCCCTATCAATATTTTCTTTTAAAGTTCTCTTTTGTACCAATATTTCTTTGTAATTGAATTCATTTTCTTCATTTAGAACTTTGTTTCTCTTTTCTATATTCTCAAAGGGCCAAAAAATTTCTTGAGCTTCTTCATTATTAATCACTTCATTTTCTTTTTTATAGTTAATCATAACTGCAATAGGAATTAAACTAAGTAAAAGTATTATTAATATGAGGATTAATTTGTTTTTCAAAAAACTCACCCCTTAATGTACTTATAGTTACATTATTAGTGTGGTTAATTTTTCAAATTAAATTCCTATTTTATCTAAATTATTTTATATTTTAATTTATTTAAACTTTTATTTTTTTAAAATTAAAGGATATTTCTTCATTTGTAAATTCTCCAATACAAAAGTAAGCATATCCGTCGATAGTCAATCCTAGAGAGCCAGGATTTATGATTGTTTTTTCTCCATAACTTGTTACCATTAATGGTAAATGAGTATGACCAATTAAAACATAATCTACAGAATCATCGTAATCCTTTAAAAATCTTTCTAAAGATTCTCCATTATATAAAAGAGGGATATCTGTATTAGAAGTTTCTCTAGAATGTACCATTAAAAAACTTTTACCATTTATATCTATTATCTTTTTTAATTCTAACTTATTTAATTCTCTTATTATTTCTCCCCCATATTGCTCATATAGGTATGCTGACAACTTATTTTCATGATTTCCTCTAATATTTATAAATCTTTTATCACTAAAAACCTTCTCAAATACTTCTTTAGGATATTCCCCTGCCAAAATATCTCCAAGGTTAAGTATTTTCTCAATACTTTTATCATCTATATATTTTATAAATGCTTCTAGTGCCTTTATATTTCCATGAATATCTGAAACTATAGCAAATTTCATAATTTCACCTAACCTTTTATTATTCCTGCTACAAAAACAATAATATATGCTGCTGGAACTAGTAATGTAACTGACATTAATGTTCCAATAGCTTTACTTCCTACCATTCCAATAACACAAGTTCTAAATTCTTCCGGTGATTTTCTACCATCAATAACGTCATCTGTCATTATTGATAAATGTGGATCAGTAAACATAGTCAATAGCAGTGTAGCAATTCCATTAATAATACCAGCTAATGCAAGACAAGTTCTCCCATAACTAGGTGCTAACATACCTGCATAAATTGGTGATAGTGCTCCTGCAGTAGAAATAGCTACTATTATTGCATTAGTAAGTAATAATTTTTTAGGTAACTTTTTAAACTCAATACTTGTTACGCTCTCCTTAACTGGTATTGCAATTGAATTTTTTATATGCCTAACCCCAGCTTTTGAAAAGCCATGTAGTACTATTTTAGAAACTGATTTATCTGCTGAAAATGCGATTACACCTTTAGCTAATATCTTTTGAAAAGTAGGAATAAGGAATGCACCTACAATTGTAGCTATTGTTGAAATCACAATTATTATATAGAATACCTTTAGTACCTCAAAGCTATTTGTACTAAATTCTACATAACTTGTTAAAACAGGCGTTTGAATAGAAACGGCAATTCTAGAAACTAGCATAACTATATTGAAGAGAGCAAATGAAATTGCAATTTTACCAGTTCTTACTCCCACAAGTCTTACTGAGTATCCTAAAGTCCCAATTAATGTAATGATAAAATTCATTACTAATACAATAATTACTCTAATATCCATAAATCCTCCACTAAGTAATATTTACATACGTAAATTCATTACCACAATATCCTAAAAATTTAATAAAATCATTATAACTTAAAAGCAGCGTAGAAGTGTTTACATTTGGGTGAAATGTTATATACTTACATAATTCTAAATCTTTATCTAATAGTACCTTAACATGTTTGTCTATATCATTTATTAATCCAAAGGGAGTTACTGATCCAGGTGTTAGTCCAAGTATTGACTTTAATTTTTCTTCTGATGCAAAAGAAAGTGACTTCTCATTTATCTCATTGGTTATATGTTTTATATCCACCCTTTTACTATCATCAACTATAAGTAAATAATACTGATCTCCTTTTCTATTTTTTAAAAACAAATTCTTACAATGCTGCCCTGGAATTTTCATTGGTATATCCTTAGTTTCAGCTACTGTGAATACTGCTTCATGCTTATACTCATCATAAGTAATATTCAAATTATCTAATATATCATATATGTTGTTCATACTCTTCCCTTCTTTATTATTATTTTTTCATAAGAATGTTAAAATATCTAAATATTGGTTGATAATTTATTTATAAGTGATAGAATAGTCTGTAGGATACTGAAAGGAGTGAAAATTGTGGAAGTTCAAATTAAATATTCTTCTGAACTTATAAATGAGTGTTTAGAAACTATTGACTAGAGAAATAACCTAAAAGATAACCTTAGGTTATTTTTATTTTATCTATTTTTATAATGTACTTGAACTAACCCTGAAGAATAAGACTTACTTTCTACATATTGAACTTCTTTAGTTGGACGCCCATCTTGGAATAGTCTCTTTCCATCCCCCAATAATATTGGAATTATAGATATAATATATTCATCAAAAAGATTTTCCCTAAGAATCTCATTTACTACTTCAGCTCCTCCGTCAACAAAAATATCTTTTCCAGCTTTCTTTTTCAATTCTTCTATAAGCTTCTTTATATCTCCTGAGTAGTATTCAACCTCATTAGATTCTTTTTTCTTTCTAGAAATTATATAGCACTTTTTATCTTTATGAGGAAACTCAATACCAAAAGAACATACTTTATCATATGTCTTTCTGCCCATTATTACAGTATCTATTCTGTCTATAAACTTTGCATATCCATAGTCTTCACCATCTACTTCAACTTGTGAGAGCCAGCTAATATCATCTTCTTTTGTTGCTATATAGCCATCTAAACTCATTGCTATATATAAAACTACGTTTCTTTCACTCATGTAATTCCCTCCTTAGATAATAATATTTATAAGATTATACCACAAATTACCTAATATATTTTATAAAAAGTAAAAAACAGATATTTCTATCTGTCTTTTACTTTTAGCTAAAAATATATTATTAAATACCTCTATTAGTTTGAAAACTTTGAGTGTTCCTTTTTCTATTGAGGTGTATAGAACATTTGAGTAGCATAATATCTACCATTACTATAATATATTCCTATTCCGATTTCTTTAAATGCACTGTTGAGTATATTGGCTCTATGTCCTGGAGAATTCATCCATTGAGTAACAGTATATGCACCATTTGGTGTCATTCCTGTAGATGTATATATATTCTCACCCATAGTTGCATATTTAAAACCATTATTAGTAAGCATTTGTCCTGGATCTCCATAAGTTGGTGATGTATGAGAAAAATAGTTTTTATCATACATATCTCTAGCTTTCATTGCTGCTAGTTTTGACACACCTGCATTAAGCTTAAGTGGTTGTAGTCCTTGCTTTGTTCTTTCAGCATTTGTATTAGTTAATATATCATTTACAACATCTCCAGTAGTAACACCTGGGTTTCCGCTGTTAGGTGTATTAGGGTTTCCTGATGGGTTAGTTCCTTCAGGAATATTATTGTTAGTTGGAGGTTTTGGATTATTATTTGAGTTTGGAGGATTTGTATTTTGTACATTTCCATCCCCTGGATTTGTATTAGGTTGATTCAATGTACCATTTGTATTATTCTGATCTCCAGTTGTACCTGTTGTGTCTCCTGTTGTATCATTTCCGCCAGATTGATTAGGAACTACTTGCGGTTTAATTGGTGAAGTTCCTTTTTGACAACCTATTACAGTAAAACTTAAAATAGAAAAACTTAATATTACTGAAATAAACTTTTTCATATAATCACCTCACCATTATTTTGAGCAAATTTAAGAATAATAAAATAATAACTTAGAGGTAATTGAGTAAAAAAAAGGAGAGCAATAATTTTTATTTTTTTTGCTCTTCTTTAAAATAATTTTTTTATTTTAATTCTAAAATTTCATTTATATGATTTTTATAGAAAACTTAATTTATTCCTACATAAATAAATTATTAGTTGAACTTAAAACCATCTAATTTTACTTTTAATTCATCACTTATTTCAGTTAGTGGAAGTCTTAGTTCTGGGGATTCAATTAATCCTATCTTATTTAAGATATATTTAAGTGGTGCTGGATTTGGTTCTGCAAATAGCATAGGGACAAATTGATATAGTTCTTTCCATATCTTCAAAGCTTCTTCATGGTTATTTTCTTTAACCTTATTATATACCTCTATAAAGCTTTCAGTGTGAATATGAGATGAAGCCAATATTCCACCATGACCTCCAAGGGTTAGTGTAGTATAGAAAAAGCTATCTTCACCAGTCAAAATTGAAAAATCCTTTGGAGGATTGATAAGAAGATCTGTTGTTTGCTTTATATCTCCTGATGCATCTTTTATTCCTACAATATTTTTTAATTCAGCTAATTTATAAATAGTACTATTTTCAATATTTCTACCTGTTCTATATGGAATATTATATAAAATTATATCTAAATCAGTTGCTTCAGAAATACTCTTAAAATGTTCATATATTCCCCTTTGATCAGGTCTAGAATAATATGGTGAAACTGATAATATACCATCTACATTATATTTTTCTACAACCTTTAGTTTTTCTTTTACTTTTTTAGTATTGTTTCCACCTAATCCAAAATATACTGGAACTTTATTATTAACATATTCCATTGTTTTTTCTACGATAGTTTCATATTCCTTATCCTCAATAGTTGGACTTTCTCCTGTTGTTCCTAATGGCATAAATCCGCTAACACCTTTAGCTAAATAGTACTCTACCATTCTCTTATATGATATTAAATCTAATTCATCATTTTTAAATGGTGTAATTAATGGAACAAAAACTCCTTGAATTGACATAACATACCTCCTAAAATAGCAAATTAAAAAATCGTCAAGGCGATTATGAGCCGTCGATTTTTTTCTCGCATCTGCCTTTCCAAACGCATGTGAGGAAAAATTGGCAGGCGACTAATTCTATTTTTTTACTCTTTAGGGCAACCTTCGATTGTAATCCAAATTTATAATTTTAACCATAAACTTAAAATATTGTAAATCCCTAAAGCGTAAAAAAAAACCTTGGAGAATACCAAGGTTAAATTATTCTTAATTTATTTAATCGAATAAATTTCCATGTATAGCACTCCACAAAAAACTTGTGACAGTCTTGCATATATTTTATACAAAACCAGCAATATAGCCTTAAAGCATTAGCTATACACTTCGGCGATGGTTCCTTTTCCAAAACATCTACGTGCTTACCTCCGTAATGGTACTCATAAACATCGCGCCTCTATCTCAAAAAATATTTACTTTTTTGTTAATTATACCTTTATATTTAACATTTATCAAGGGTTTATTTTTACATAGTTTACTTAAAAAATATAAATACTAATAGAGTAAATAATAGTTTAGGGAGGTTTTATAACATGGATACATTAAAAGATTGGGATTCTTGGAAAGCTACCTTAGGTAAAGCTGTAGATGCTGGTGAAACTGTTGGACTTTCTGATAAAACTATTACTGGAGTTGCTGAAAAAGTAGGCACATTTCTTTCAAATAATGTTGATCCAAGAAATCACGAGGAAAGACTTCTTAAAGAATTGTGGGATGCTGCTGATGAAAATGACAGAAATACGCTAGCTAAACTAGTTGTAAAAATTGCTGATAAATAAGTATTTAATTTTCTTATACAAAAAGTGGGAAAGACTATTTTCATAGTTCTTTCCCATCACTTATATAATGCAAAAATCATATTACATCTCATGGAACTCTTAGTTCAAACGTCTAAGAGCTCTATGTAACATGTAAATTCTTTAATTTATTATATATACTATTTATTTAAGTCTTCAATAAGTTCCGAACTTAAATTTCCTTTTGCGATTTCTCTAACTTCTCCTGTCATCCTTACATTCCAGTTGTCATCAATTTCAATAATTAGCTCTCCACCTAGCATCTTAATTTTAACTTTATCATTTACTAATCCTCTTTTTCTTAAAACAGATGCAACTGCACAAGAAGAACTTCCTGAAGCTAGCGTAAATCCAGCCCCTCTTTCCCATATTAGTATTTGAGCTTCATCCTTAGAAATCACTTTTGCAAATTGAGTATTAATTCTATTTGGAAACTCTTTATAATTTTCTATTAATTGTCCGAATGCTTTTATTTCATCCATATCTAATTCATCTTTTATTATTACACAATGTGGATTTCCTAAGGAAACACAATTTATTTCAAATTCCTTATTGTTTAGCGTTATTTTTTCACCTATAACTTCTTCACTTTTAAAGTTTGTAGGAATATCACCAGCTTTAAAAATTGCTTTTCCCATATCAACTGTAATTAACTTAGCCTTTGAATTAGATGTTTCAACAATATTAGCCTTAACTATTCCGCCTTTTGTCTCAACCGTAAAAACTTCATTATTAGTAAAACCATAATCATAAATATACTTACAAAATATTCTTAGCCCATTACCGCTTTTTTCAGCTTCTGAACCATCTGGATTATATATTCTTAATCCAAAATCAGCTTTTTCTGATTTTACTTTAAGTAATATTCCATCAGAACCTATACCAAAATTAACATTACAAATTCTTTTAATAGCCCTATCAGTAAGAGTGAAATCAATTCTATCTTCTTCCAAAACTATGTATTCATTCCCCAAGCCATGAGTTTTAACAAAAAAATTATCTTTCATCTTCATCTTCCTTTTCTTAAATAATATTAAAATTATATCAAATTTCCAAAATTAATAAAACTGCAATCTATTGTAATCATAATTCTTGAATTCCTAAAAGTTTTTATTGTCCACTTAATATATCCTTTAAACTTATATTTAGTGAGTTTGAAGCCTCTTGTAACTTATCTGCTTGCTCTTTGGCATCATTAGCAGTTTTATATCCTTTAGCCGCAATTATTACAGTGTCTAATCCCTTAATATAATTATTATGTATTCCGTTTATTTCACTACTATGTTCCAATGTCTCTGCATGGTTTTTAAGTATTATAAGTTCATCAGTATTTTCTTTAATATTTTTTCCTTCTTTAATAGCATCTATATTTTCTGCTGCATGCGAAGAAATTGAGCTAATACTCTTAAAATATGTATAATCTGTCTTATATCTGTTTATTTCATAGCTTATAGATTTTTTAGTAATAAAAATATTATAGGCGCTTACTCCCAAGGTTAATATCAATAATACTATTATAATTCCTTTTATTACTCCTTTTATAAATTTTATTGCTAAAAATAAAAATACTATAGCAACCAAGGCTATGATAATATTATCAGTGCTTAATCCCATTGTTATTTCCTCCATTTATTTAGAAATATTTTCTTTATACCTATGTATTATATCATGATACTTTACACATTCATTTATTTTTGACAAAATTGAGAAAAAAGCAACTAAAATACGAGAAAATATTTCTTATATCTTAGTTACTTATTAAAATATATTATACATTAAAGTTTATGTAGTTACCTGAGTTATCTGACGTTCCTGAAGTAAGGGTATCCACACTGCTATACATAGCATAGGGATTTGTACTTAATATACTTGAAACAGAACTTTTATATGTACCATTTTCTATTGATTCATATTGTCCTAAAATATTAGTATCTATTGGATCACCATTAGGAGAAGTACTCTGAAGAAGTGATAGTATATTTGAATCTTCTAATGTTACACTATTTGCACTTGGTGCCACATCCTTTGGAATACTTAAATCACCTGACTTACTATATTCCAAGGGGATACCGTAATTAGGTTCGACTTGCTTGTAAATATCTGTTAATTCCAAATCTGTTGTTCCACCAAAATAATTCTTCTTTAGATAGCTATTATTAACACTTGAATCAACATTTTCAATTAGTGGTACTGCAGCTGATACAGTATTTGAACTTGGATTAATATTTTTCCATAAAGAAGACAAGGTATAATTGTTCATAACACTATTAACATCCAATGTAATCACCTCATTTTAATATAAGTAAAATCAACTATTTATTAAATTATAGCATTTTACAAAACTCGAAATATGTAAATACTAATAAGATTTTATGAAGATATTGTTAATTATAAGTCACAAAAAAGTAGTGTGTTTGGTAATTGTCTCCAAACACACTACTCATTATTCTTTAGTCTTCTCTTTACCTTGAATTTCTGGTACAGGTGTTACTGTATTCTTTTTTGGTTCCTTAAATCTTTTACTATTCCATGAAGATTCTTGATCTTTCTTTGCCATAAATTCACCTCCAATTTACTATGTTTATCTTTTTCTTTTATGGAGATTTTATTCATGGTTATACTATAGTTTTTTTATAGGAAACTTAATTTATTCGTACATAAATAACTTATTAGTTGATCTTAAAAAATTATTCACTACTTCTATCTTTCTTTTTCTTTAGTAATAATTCAGTATTTAATTTTGCTCTTTCATTTTTCTTTACATTGTCTTTTTTAACTTTTTCTTTTGGAGCTTGATTGTTCTCTAAAGCCTTCGGGATAATTTCTATTTTACTTTCTGCTAAATTTCTCTCTTTTTTTGATGGTGCTTTTTTTACTTTTTTCTTAAAATGGATCCTATTAATAAATTTAGGTAAAGTAATATTCAAATCTAATCTTCTATAAGCTATTTCAAACATTAATAATATTAGTGCTAGTATTGTAAGAGGCAAAGATAAATTTATTCCACCTTTAACCTTCTTTATTTCACCATTAAATATATCTTTAGGTAATTTAACAAACTTACCATTTGTACCTTCTACAAGAGAATCTAATGCTCCTGTATCTCCCATAAGCTTATACTCTAGTGAATATTGTAAGGCTATTACTCCATTTTTTACTGATGTAATCTTACCGTCATTTTCTTCTCTAACACTTACTGAATAAAAGCTGCTCTCATCTAGTGAAATATTCTTCTCATAGACTCCTGGAGCTTTAATATCTAAGTTGAAATCCCCTTGTGTACCATCACTTTTAGTATATATTCCGCTTAATTTAGTATTATCCTTAACGGAATTTGACTTATACTCAATATGAGCTTCATTTCCTTGCACAGAAATATTTAAATTGCTTTCCCCGCTAGTATAATCCTCTAATGACCAATTCAAGATATTTCCCCATAACTTCTTATATCCCTCCCAATTAGTATAATTAGCATCCCATTTTCCTGTAACATCTGAAGTCCAGGCAACACTTCTTCCTAAACCGTATTGCCAAAGAGCTAAAATAGGATCATCTTCATCAGAATTAAATACTACTGTAGCATTTTCCTTTGGTGAAGTACCAATATATCCTAGAAGATTAGGAATTTTACCATCATTTATAACCCCATCTAAAACCTCATGTGAATTTACAAGCTTAGGGGTAAATTCTCTATTATTTAGATATGCTTTTGAAGCCATAAAAATTTCTTTTGCAAATATCCTTGGCAGATCTGTATATATGTCAGTATGATAACTTCTTCCTTTCCCAGACTCTGCTAATGATTGTAATAACTTTATATCAGCATCTTCTCCAACAGATACTGTAGATAATGTTATATTATTTTTTCCTAGTCCATTTATAATATCATCATATTGTCTAAAACCATCTTGACCATCAGTCAACAGAATTATATGTTTTATCTTTGCATCAGAGTTCTTTTCGTATTCGTAGGCTTCTTTAAGTGCTGGGTAAATGCTTGTTCCACCATTTACCTGTATCTGACCAATCTTATCTTTAACAACTTCTTTATTGCTTCCTTTTTCACCCTTAACAATCCAAGAGTAACTTTGATCAAATGCTATTACTCCAATTTCATCATTTTCTCTCAAGGTATCTGCTGCTTTTTGAGCAGCTTCTTTTGCCAAAGTTAATTTAGAAACCTCTCCGTTCCCGCCTCCCATACTTCCTGAATGATCGATTACTAATGTAATGCTCATTTTAGGTATTTCTTTTTTTCCCCTCATGTCCATATTTACTGGAAGTACTTTTTCTAATGGAGTATTAGTATATTCTCCCAATGCATAGGAGTCTTCACCACCTGTAGCTATAAATGCCCCACCATATTCTTTAACATAACTATCTAGTGAATCTTTAAATCCTTTTGGAAAATCCTCTCCATGAACATCTACTGATATAATTCCTTTATAGGCTAACATATCCTTTAGTGCACCTGGGAGTTCTGTACCAAGTCCTCTATCGTAAGAATATCCAAGTGAAGTTAATATGTTTGCAATATTATCTCCTTGTCCCTTTTTCCCTTCGGCTATAAATACCTTTTCTCTAGTCAGTACATTTGTATACCCTATATATTCATTATTTTTGACTTCTGTATCCTCAGCAGGATCAATTACAACCTTGTAATTTTTAATTCCTCCTGATTTTTGTATATCCTTAAAGGTAAAGTTATTCATTCCTTTGGTGAGCGAAACTTCACTTTGAGCTTTTAATATACTCCCATCATATAGGTAAACCTTTGTTTTAGTTTGGATATTAGAATAAATCCCTACACCAATTGAAAATTCGTCTCCAATATTTATTTTGTCAGGAAGTTTTAAACTATCCACGTAAACTTCTTTTTTGAAGCTTTTTTCTACCTTATATACCTTCATATCAATATTTTGTTCATTTAAAGAAGGAATAGTTTTTTCAAGCTTTCCTATATTCTCTTCTCCATCTGTAATTAAAACAAATCTTTTTGCTTTATCTGATGGGAAAAGTGATAATCCTGTATTAATTGCATTTTCAATATTTGTTGCTGAAGCTATTGGCTTACTTTCTATAGTGTTAATTGTCTTACTCTTTGATACAAATTTTTCAACCTTTGCATCTTGTCCAAACACCACTATTCCTGCATAGTCGCTTGTTCCCATTTCTTTTAGAGTCTTTTTAATAAAATCTTGTCCATTTTCTTTAAACTCCTCATTTGAATGAGATAAATCTAGCAAGAAAATCGTTGAAGTGTCTTTTGTTATTTTATTCACCGTAATATTTACCAGTGAAAGAGTTAAAAGTATAGCAATAACACATCTTATGATAATAATTAATCTTTTTCTTCTCTTGTCTTCAATTATGCTTTTGCCTAAGTAAATAATAAATATCATAAGTATAGGAATTAATATTAGATAAATAGGCCTTAATACTTCAATTGACACTCTTTCACCTCCTAATTCTTTTTGGTATAAATAAACCATTCTATCATTAGAACAATTAACGAAAGTATAACCATGTATTCAGTTAGATTTCGTCCTCCTCTAACTTTAAATTCTTTATTATCTCCCCTTTCACTTCCCTCTTCTGTTACATCAGATTCCTCACTTGATGGAAAATTAACTCCAAACTTCTCCTCTTTTTTCTCACCTTTAATATCCTGAGTAACTTTATATATACCAACTTCATTGGTTTCTTCAAACTCTTTCATTGGAAATCTAATTGGCATACTTTTCTCTTTCCCTTTAGGATTTGTTATGTTAATATCTCCTCCATCAATATTAGGATTTAAAGGCACACTTTCCCCAGCAGAAAATTCTCCTGAACTTAATATTCCACCTAAACTTAAATAGTTAATAAAATTATGAACCATAATAGGGAATTCTGGTTTAAGCACAATATCACTATCGCTTAATTTAAAAGGAATAGCTATTATCTTCCTGCCATCTTTTTCTCCATAAAAAGCTTCCTCTCTATCTTTTATTGATAAGAATCCTTTTAAGTATCCTTCCTTCTGTATCTGATTTATACTCTTTACTCCAAACTTTAAGTTCTTAATTTTATCCGTTAATGGCGTATCTATTTTTGCATTTCCATTTCCACCTTCTACCTCATTGGCTACTTTAAAGAATTCATTGGAAGGAGCATTAATAAATATTATATTTCCTTTCTCAGGAAGTTTATCAGGAATTACTCCATCAAAAATATATATATCATATTCATCCTTTGGGTTATAATTTTGAAGAGAATCTACTTTTGATACCTCAATTCCTTTAACAGTTTTCAATGCTTTTTCCATAAATAAATTTTTCTCTGATAGCAATAAAACTTTTTGGTTCTCTTCTCTTTTTACAAATGAGTAATAAGTATTATCTTCTGATATTGCGTCTTTTTCAGATAATTCCCCTTTTAAAATGCTTATATTTTTACTTTCTAATTCAAAGGTCAAAACCTTGCTTTCATCCTTAGAAAGATTGATTTCTTTAACTGCTAATAATTTATCATCTCCATATAAAGAGAAATCACCTTCATACTCGTAAGCTCCCCTATTTGTAATCTTTGAAATCACTGATATTCCCTTATCAGTTTCCTTATAACTAACTAAATCCACTGATGCATTATTTCCCTTTGAAGATAAATTAATAACATTTCCATTTATCCCTTCAATGGGGAAATCCTTATCAGTCAAAAATACAACCTCACTTCCCTCTTGTGCATTGCATAAACTTTTGACTAATGAGAGAGAATCTTCTATTTTCCCTGTGGTATCTTCTGGTGATAAAGTTTTAATTTTATCTAATATTACACTTTTATTTTTTTCATTTGATAGTTCAACCTTACTATATTTTCCACTTGTTAATATTGTTACATTTGCACCTTCTTTTGTAGAAGAAATTAGTTTTTCCATTTCTTCTTGTGCCAACTCAAATTTAGATTTTTCTTGAACCTTTGCTTTCATACTCCCAGTTATATCAAAAACAATAATTAAATTTCTAAATTCCTTCCCACCTAAAAGTGTAATTGGTTCTAGAAGAGAAAAAATAAGTAATGCCACAATTATTAGTTGTAATATCATTAGAATATTCTTTCTTAGCTTTTCCCAAGGGGATTTAGCCTTAATATTTCTATATACTTCTTTCCATAATATTAAAGATGGAACATCTTCACTTTTTCTTTTTTGCTTAAGCATATAAAGTAGAATAATTCCTACTAAGGCTAAAGAAAATACTAAAGGCCATAATCTACCTAGGCTCATGTTATCCCTCCTATCCCCTGTTAATTACACCTTTGATTGCAAGCTCTTTAAATATAATTTTTTCTAATGAATTTTCTGAAGATGTAAATATATACTTTGCTCCATATTTTTTAGAAATTCTTTGAACTTCTTCTTTAAAATCTTTTAATTTTTCCTTATATAAATTTAAAGCCTTACCATAAATGCTTATATCTAAATTTTCCGCAATATCTTCTATATTTTTTAATTTTAAATCACCTCTTATAGATGGCTCTAATTCTTCTTTTGAAAGTATTTGAATTAGAATAACTTCTTGTTTTTTATGTCTTAAATAAATTAAAGTATCCTTCAAGGTATCCATATTATAAAAATCAGATATTATTATGCTAACTCCTCTTCCAAAAATATCAGCTCTTTTAACGCTATCAAACAATGGTGATCTTCCTTTAAATTCTATATCTTTTAATTCATATAATATCTTACTAATACCTAACTTCCCCGAGGCATTAACTTTTCCATAGTTAATACTCTCTGAAATCTCATGTATTTTAACTCTGTCATTATAATTTAATATCATATAACTTAATGCTACCGATAATTTTAGTGCAAGCTCTCCTTTATTAAACACTCCATAATCCATTGACTTACTTGTATCAACAAATATATTAAATATTGCTTCTCTCTCCTCCATAAATAACTTCAAATAAAGTCTATTGAACCTTCCATAAGCATTCCAATCAACTCTTCGAAAATCATCCCCAGGAGAGTATTCCCTATAGTCTGAGAACTCTACACTGATACCTTTTTCTCTTGACCTTCTCCCCCCTGTAAAGCCTGAACTTATAGGAGTTTTTAAGATTAACTTTAAATTTTGAAGTTGTTTAAAGAATTCTTCATTAAATAAGTCTTCTCTCATATTAAATAACCTTTACTTCTTCTATAATCTTATCTATAACCATATCAGTTGTAATTCCTTCTGAAATACCTTCAAAATTCAATATAATTCTATGTCTCAATATTGGATACGCTACATCTTTAATATCTTGAAAACTAACATTGTATCTCCCATCCATAAAAGCTAAAACTCTTGCTGCAATAAAAATTCCTTGAGCTCCTCTTGGACTTGAACCTACTGAAATATACTTCTTAACATATTCTGGTGCTTCATCTAATTCTGGATGAGTAGCTAGTATGATTTTCAAAGCATATTCTTTTACCCCTTCTGCCATAGGAACTTCCTTTACAATAGATCTTATTTCCATTATGTCCTTTAATGTGAGTATCTCTCCTAACCTAATATCCCTATTAGTAACTGTTATATCCATTATTTTCATAAGTTCTTCTAATGTAGGAAAGCTTACTTGAAGTTTAAAAAGAAATCTATCTAATTGAGCCTCTGGCAGAGGATATGTTCCTTCCATTTCAATAGGATTTTGAGTTGCCAACACCATAAATGGCTCTTGTAGTTTATATGTTTCATTTGCTACTGTTACGGTTTTTTCCTGCATTGCTTCTAATAATGCTGATTGAGTCTTTGGTGTAGCTCTATTAATTTCATCTGCTAGAAGCAAGTTAGTAAATACTGGCCCTTTCTGAAATTCAAATTGGTTTTTTCCATCTTCATTAGTAATTATATTGGTTCCAATTACATCAGCAGGCATTAAATCTGGTGTAAATTGTATTCTTGAAAATGAAAGATTCAATACTTTAGAAAGAGTTTTAACTAATTGAGTTTTACCTAGTCCAGGAACCCCTTCCAACAGTACATTGCCTCCAGAAAAGAGCCCTATTAAAACTCCATTTACTATATCTTTTTGGCCTACTATACCTTTTGCTATTTCCACTTTACATTCTTGTATTTTCTCAAGAAGCTCTTGTATCTTATTCTTTTCCATACTCTCTCCTCCTATTTACCTAGTTCCTCAAAATAATCCTTTATAATATCTTTAAGATAATCTGGCATGGAACTTCCTTCAAGGCCATCAATTGCATCTTTTGAATAATCCCCTATAACACTATCTAAATCAACCGATTCTCCTCTTTCATTTATTCCATTGCTAGAATTTTGAATCTGTGAATTACCTCCATTATTTTTTTGTCCAGTTAAATTTTCATCATTACCAGAATTTCTATCTGGAATATAGACTTGTTCACCTTTGGCTGGATCAACCTCTCTCCCATTTTTGCTACCATTATTCCATCCTACGCCATTCCCATTTCCTTGAGACCCCCCTGAACCTTGCCCACTTCCTTGGCCATTTCCAGGTTTATTTCCATTTCCACCGCTATTTCCATTTTCACCTTGGGATGATGATTCTCCATTAGAATTTCCTTGGGAATTAGATATAGATGAACCTTCTTTTGCTTCTTTCAAAGCATCATTTAGTTTATCTTTGGTGTTTGATGATATTTCTCCTGACATTATTTCTTCCGAAGCCTTATTTAATAAATTCTTTAGCTCCTCATCGGATACTGAACTTGCAGCATCACCTAATGCCTTGGAGACTTCACCTTTTTCTAAATCTCCCATAGATTTAAGTGAATTATTAAGATTATTTAATGCTTTGTTTACATCTTCATCTTTACCACTCTCAATAGCTTTAGCTAGTTCATTTGTTTTTTCACTTCCATTTAGCTTATCCTTGATTGCATCTAGATCTTTTTTATTATTAAGCTTTCTCTCCTCTGCTGCCTTTGGATTCAACTTATTTCTTAATTCTTCAAGAGAGTTTCTAATTTTATTATTATCTTTTTCTTTTTCTAACTGTTCTAATTTTTTATCAATTCTTTCTAATGTCTTTTTAACATCACTTTCATTATTAGTTTTATTAATTTCAAGTTTACTCTTTTCAATTATTTCACTTAATTTTTTCTTATCCTCTTTACTTAATTCTTTATTATCTTCTATCTTTTTCTTTTCTTCCTGCAGAACTTTACTTACTTCATTTTTCTTTTTTTCAAGTTCGTGGGCATTCTTTGCTACTCCCTTTGCTGGAGTTGGAACTAATATAAACGTAATAAATAATATTAAAAACGCTCCTATACCTATTAACAATTTTTTATTTATTCTTAAAGGCAGTCCTTTTTTAATATCAACTTTTTCTAAATAATCTAATGCATCTTCTCTTTGAATAATTGCATAATCTTCATCTCTTCCAATCAATTCTAGTGCAGTTGATGCTCGTTCTTTTAGTCCTATAGAATCAAGTATTATCCCTTGCTCCTTTATACTTGGAAAATAAAAAAGGGCTATTATAAGCCCTCCTATTAAACTTGATGATATGAAGAATAAACTAAGAAAAACACTTTCATAAAAGGGTACGAAAAGAGATATTAAACATAATAAAGTACTTAATACCAGTGCCATTAATAATCCTTTAGTTACTTTATTTAATACTATTTGTATCTTTATTCTTCTTCCAGCCTTTTTTATAAAGTATATAATTTGTTTTTCTTTATCACTCATTATTTTTTAATTCTCCTTTTTCTTAAAGGATTTAACATGTATGTCGCAGCAAATAACATTACTATTGTCATTATACCTTCTAGGATTAAATTTATAATCCATGCTTTTTCAATTCCAACAATTTGCCCAAAAGGCAATATAGAATTTGTACTTGCCCCTAATTGATTGTATATTATGGATCCATATCCAAGACCTGGATTAAAATATAACCATACTGGTATTACAGGGTCTAAACTTTTGCCTAATAAAGCATATTTATTTACTAAAAAGTTATAGTATATTAGCGTTATTATAATAGTTCCAAAGGCAAGTACTGATAGAAATACATAAGTAGATGCTATAGAACCCTTTGTACTTTTGCAAAAAGATGAGAAGAACAATCCTACACTACCACAAAAAATTGCAGTAGCTATATATAAAAGTATCATTTCAAATATATTTGATATACTTACACCACCCAGTGACAGTGTTATTGCAAAAATAGGTGTTGAGGCTATAATAAGTAAAATAACCTTACTTAATGATGCCCATAACTTACCTAATATTATTGAACGTGGTGACATCTTTGTTGACAATAAAATATCTAAGGTTCCTCTTTCCTTTTCCCCACATATTGCAGGAGCAGTAAGGGTTGGTGCAATAAGCCCAATTATCACAAACTCTATTAATGTTGTAATAAAATATAAGGCTGTTAAGCTTGTTAAATTTCCATAGAACTTTACTTGAGTAAGTAATCCATCAAAAACTAGAATAACTAGTGCACTTATTATTCCTAGAGAAATTGCAAGGGTAAGAGGAAATTTAATGCTTCTCATTGTTACTACTAATTCTTTTCTCCAAACTGGATTAATTTTCATTAAGATCTCCTCCATTACTCATTTCTGTTATTCTCATAAATACATCTTCTAAACTTCCATTCTCTTGTGTAAATGATATAACATCAATATCTCTGTCAATTAATTGCTTTAGTATGTCGCTTACTTCTTTTTCTTCTCCTTTAAACCCAAATATAATTTCATTTTCATTTTGAACAGGTTTATCTACATTAGGCATTTCTGCTAAAGCACTAATTGCTTCTTCTACATTACTTAAAACTTTCAATTTTATTGGTCTAGCGTGATTCATTTTTATCATTATTTCTTCTACAGTACCTTGAACTATTAGCTTCCCCTTTTCAATAATACCGAGATTTGTACATATCTCTGCAAGTTCAGGCAATATATGAGAAGATATTAATATTGTCTTTCCCATATCCTTAAGATTTTTAAGAATATTTTTCATTTCAAATCTTGCTCTTGGATCCATTCCTGACGCTGGTTCATCTAAAATTAATAATTCTGGATTGTGTACCAAACATCTTGCTAAGCATAATCTTTGCTTCATCCCTCTTGACAATCCATTAACATTTGAATCTTTTTTATCAACTAAATTTACTAATTCTAATAGTTCTAAAGAAAGCTTTCTTCCCTCTTCACCAAGTATTCCATAAATGGATGCATAAAATTCTAGATACTCAAGTGCTGTAAGATTATCATATACTCCAAAGAAGTCAGGCATATAACCAATCTTTTCTTTAAGTATTTTGTTATCTTTAATTGCATCTATGCCTTCAATATAAACTTCGCCTGAATCAGGTGATAATAATCCTGATATAATCTTCATACTGGTAGTCTTACCAGCTCCGTTAGGCCCTACGAATCCGAATATTTCACCCTTTTTAATTTCTAAATTTAGTCCATTAAGAGCTTTAAATCTTCCATAAGACTTCTCTAAGTTTTTAATAACTAACATTATTTAGCCCTCCCCGTTACTGCAATTTGAGGAATTGCTGTTGGCATTTTTCCATTTTCAGTATTTTCTGCTACGACTCTAATTCTAACCTTATTATTAGAACTATACATCTCTGGTGAAAATTCTTTTTTATCAGAACTCAATTTATATTCATCATACTTAGAAGTTTTATAATTATATATTTCAAATTTACCTATATCTGAATACTTTAGTCCATTTCTGCTGTTATTAAGGTCCTCCATAAAGTATATTTTATCTAAACTCACTATTCCTTCAATGGTATATTCTAATTCTAACTCACCTGCTTCATATATTTCACCGTTAACTAAATCAACTCCATTTACCTTACTCTTTAAATCTAATTCTGGAATTATCAAGCCAAACGGATATTCAACTATTCCATTATTCTCATAACTTAAATCTATTGGAAAAGCTGCTAATGTTTTTTCTCTTTTATCTACTTTCCCATTATTAATAGATAAATTTTCAGCAAAATTATCATCTATATATCCAATAATATAGTTTTTATTTAGAACTGAATTACCTGTAGAAATACTTAAATAACTATTTAAGAAATACTCAATATCTGAAAATTCTATTCTTTTTTTAGTTTGCTCCTGCATTTCTTCCTCAGTTAAAGGTGCAGAACTTGCAACAAAATTATTTATAAAATCGTTAGTATTTCTATATTTTTTCATTGAATCGTTAATACTCAATGATTTCCCTTTAGTTATACTACCTAATTCGTATATTCCTGAAGATGTTATTAAATATGAACTGTTTAGATCATACTGTAAATTATTCTTAAGGTCACCTTGGATTTTCCCTCCACTATAATTTAGCTTACCATCTAACTTTCCAATAGTTTTCTCTCCACCGCTTAGAGAAAAATATGCTGGAGAAAAAGGTGACATATCTTTATTTTCATAAATTCTTTTACCATCAACATAGTTTATCTTCTGGACAACATTTTTAGTAAAATCACCACTTCTTCTGTTATTATAATTTAAGTTGTCCATAATAGTTTCTAGCTTAGATGACTCTGGTTCTTGAATCTCCAGATCACTTTTATATGGAAACATGACTCCAACAAGTGAATTAACATTTCCTTTTCCTTGATTATCTACCAATATGAAATTTTTAATATTCATAATTGGATCTTTCAATCTTGTTGTTCCGCCTACGATAGATATAATCACAGTAAATATAACTGCAGCTATTGGTATTCCTATCCACAATAAACTACTCTTTTTAAGTTTTTTAAATATAAAGTAACCTACTGGTCCAATAATTAAAGCATAGACTAATAGAATTAATAATAGAATTTTTGTATTAGGCAATTTAACTCCTAGTACATTTCCAACCATGTTTTGAATCCTATAATCCATTCCGCTCATTGAACTATTTGGCTCTAGCAGTTTTGCTGGTATAACCTCATCAATTATATTATTTATTGAAGTTTTACCAATTAATTTGTTAAAAGGCTCTGAACCTAGGCTATATGAACTAAAGATTATATTACCGTTACCCTTTTGTACCTTTTGAAAATATCCTGTATCATCAACCAAATTTTTAGATGCCTCAATTGTTAATGGCATTACTTGATATTCTCCAACTTTTTTTAATTCTTGACTCTTAATCTTAATATAATCATCTTTGAATATACCAAGTGTTTTTTTTCCATAAACACCTGTTCCAATAATAAGTTCTCTCCCACCTTCAACCCATTTCTTAATGGTATCTATCTGACCTTTAGATAACTTTGATGTGTCATAATTATCAATGACTATAACATCAAATACATCTAAAACTTTTGAATTTTCTTTTAGAAAATTCTCAGGTATATTAACCAAGGTTGTATCTGAACTTAATCCTTTTACATTTTTTATATTTATATTTAATGATTCCATATAACTCAAACTATTAGGATCTTCGGTTAAGGTTCCAACTAAAAGCTTATTTGGGGAAAGTCTTTTACTATTTCCTACCTTTAATTCCTCTTCATATTCTTTTTTCCCTTTATTATATATTGAAACTACTATCTTATTTATTGATTCTCCAACTGGAATACTTAATACTATATTCTTCTTATCTCCTTTGGCTAAAGATAATTCTTGAGAAATCGTTACTCCCCTCTGATCTTGAAGTGGATATGTTACCTGTATCTCTCCTTGTATGTCTTTTGTTTCGCTCTCTACTTCTATGCTTATTGGCATTTCTCTATAGGATTTATATACCCCTTGAACCCCAAAGTCAGCTTTTATTTTTACACTACTTTCCTCCGCCTTTACCAAACTTGAAGGTATTATTACCGTTAATATAAACAGAAAAAGCATTAATATAGAAATTTTTTTCTTCATCATCTCACCTCATAAAACTTCCTGTAATATTATTGTAAACATTTATTTCTACATTTAACGAAGGAATTTATTAAAATTTTCTTACAATAAATATGAATTTTTAATGGTTCAAAATCTACATAACTACGTTTCTTTACCACTTTTTTCTCATCTACCAAGTTAATATTATATACTTATAACTATTTAATAATTTTTACTAAATCTTTTTTTAATAATTCACTTTTACTAAAACCATTTCTAAAATATCTTATCTGCTTATATTGAACTCCATTTAGTTCTAAGTCCAATACATCAATTCTATCTCCTGTATAAGTTATTGGATCTTTTTTTCCTACTATATATACTCTTACTTCCATTTCTTTCACTCCTTGTTTATATTTTTTCTTTATATGTACATTTTGGGTAATTAGAACAACCTAAAAACTCGCCATATGGTCCATTTCTTAACACTAGTTTTCCTCCGCAACTTGGGCATTCACTATCATATTTTTCTTTAATCAACTTATCTATATCCCTTCTATCCCAGAGCACTACATTATTCACCATAGCTAGTTTTTTTGCATTATCACTATAGTAACTATTCGTAACCACCATTGCTTCAGTGGCTTTATAATATCTCATTGACGCCACGACTTGCTGAATTGCTTCTACTCCTACAATACTTTTCCAACGTTTAGCCTGAACAACCTTTTTGCCCCTAAACTTTTTCAGTATAAGATCTGCACCATAATCAGCAGTTCTTGGGGTTAATTTACATTTGTACCCTAAATCCTTAAATTTCACTTGAAGATACTCTTCAAATTCTTCCCCAGACATGATATCAATTTCATTAAAAGTTGCATTTCTTAGTTTCTCAATTCTTCTCTTTTTAAAGACAACATAAATTAGAATAAATAAAATTAATGCAACCATAGGTACAACTTTCTGATTTTTGTATATATAAAAATATATAAAAATTATTAAGTATAAAAATATAATAAATCTTTGCATCTTTTGTATTTTGTTTAATCTTCTTTTCATTAGTAGCACCTTCTAGTTTAATTATGTAAACCAATCATTATATTTCTTTCCAGAGATAATTATATACAATATTTTGGTCTCAATCAAAAGTATATAAACATATTTGGTGTAAATGTTGATTTTTGTATTTATTTTGAATTTATTGTATAATTATTTTATATTCAATATTTTTAAATTAATGTTAGGAGGAGATTTTATGTCATTAAAAGGTACAGAAACAGCAAAAAATCTGCTTGCGTCATTTGCAGGTGAATCTCAAGCAAGAAATAGGTACACCTATTATGCAAGTGTTGCAAAAAAACAAGGGTATCTTCAAATTGCCGAAATTTTTCTTGAAACTGCAGAACAAGAAAAAGAACATGCTAAAAGATTCTTTAAGTTTTTGGCAGAAGATTATAAAGATGAAGCAATTGAAATTACAGCTTCTTATCCAGTTTCACTTTCTACAGAAACAGTGGACAATCTAAAATCTGCTGCTGCTGGTGAAAATGAAGAATGGACAGATTTATATCCTAAGTTTGCTGAGATTGCAAGAAAAGAAGGTTTTCAAGATGTAGCTCTGGCTTACGATAATATTAGTAAAGTAGAAAATTTCCATGAAAAAAGGTATAGAAAATTAGTTGAAAGTATTGAAAAGGGGCAAGTTTTTGAAAAAGATGAAGCAGTGTTATGGAAATGTAGTAATTGTGGATTCATATATGAAGGAAAGAAAGCTCCACTTAAATGCCCTGCTTGCTTACATGACCAAAAGTACTTTAGGATTTTAGAAGAAAATTATTAAGAAGATTTTTTTGGGTGAAGTAAATTTTTTTACTCCACCCTTATATTTTAATACATATTTTTAGGAGGATATACATGATTAATCCAATCTCTGATAACGAAATACTTAATTCCTTTAACACTCTTCTACCCTACTTGCCAAGTATGTTTGATGATGATGTTGCATTAGGTATTACCGACACTACTACATATTTAAAATATCAAAGCTCACCTACACTAGACTTACGAATCACCGTAGGAGACAAGATACCAAATAGCGGTGGTGCTTATGAAGCAATTAAGTCAGGACAAACTCTTATAAAAGATGTTCCTAAAGAAGTATATGGGGTTGCTTTTAGATCTTATGCTATCCCTATAAAGAATGAAAGTAATGAAGTTGTAGGATGTCTTCTTATAGGTAGAAGCTTAGCCAAAAAGAATGAAGTCGTTTCTCTTACAAAAACACTTTCATCATCCTTAAGTCAAATATCACAAGCAGTTAGTACTCTTTCAGTGGGAGTTCAGGATGTGGTTAATATGAATACTGATATTTCTCAAATGGTTCAAGAAGCTGATGCCTCATCAAAGGATACAGATGATATCTTAAAATTCATACAAGGCATTTCAAATCAAACAAACATGTTAGGATTAAATGCTGCTATTGAAGCATCAAGAGCTGGAGAACTTGGTAGGGGATTCGCAGTGGTAGCTACTGAGATTAGGAAGCTCTCATCTTCTACTAGTGAATCTATACGAAAGATAGATAATGTTTTAAAAAGCATAAATGAAACAGTTACTGCAATAAACGGCAGAGTAACTGAATCAAATAACATTTTTCAAGATCAAGTAGCAACTCTTGAAGAAATTGCTGCTTCTATAGAAGAATTAAATGTTTCTTCTCAAGTTCTTACTAATCTATCTGAGAAAATATAATAATAAATATATAAAAAAGGCTTATGCAAACGGATTTGTATAAGTCTTTTTTATATGTATATTAATCTTAAAGTTTTACAAACTATCTATATATGAATTTAAGGAGGTGGTATGATGAAAAACTCCAAAAAGAGTAAATCCTCAAATGAATCTTTGCTTACTGACAATAGAATTCTTGATAAATCTTTAGAGAAGAACATTACACTAATTAAAGGAATATTTCAGAAAGATGATACATTGACAACTAGAAGAATGGAGAATTATTCTAATAGCAACTTAAAGGGTTGTCTATTTTTTATACAAGGTATGATTAATAGTGATTACTTAAGTGATAGTATTATAAAGCCCTTTTTAAAACTTAATGAACCAAATACAAATGCAAATTTTATAGATTTACTTGAGACTAAAGTAATCTTCTCAAACTCTATTAAGAGAACAAATGAACTTGACAAAGTTCTTGAAGCAATACTTGTTGGAGATACTGTATTACTAATAGACGGATATATTGATGCTCTAATAATTGCATCTAGAGGTTGGGAAAAACGTCCAATAGCAGAACCTGATACTGAAAAGGTTGTTAGAGGCCCTAGAGAAGGTTTTGGGGAATCATTAGTTGTTAATCTATCTATGCTCAGAAGAAAAATTCAAAATCCAAGCCTTAAATTTGAATTTAGAAAAATTGGAAGTGAAACGCATACACGAGTCTGTATATGTTACATAGAAGGTATTGCTCCAAAGGAAATCCTAGATGAATTAAATTCTAGATTAAACAAAATAGATTTAGATAGTATCCTTGATTCTCAATATATTGAAGAATTTTTAAATGAAGCTCATATTTCTCCTTTTGAAACAGTTGGTAGTACTGAAAGACCTGATACAGTAGCCGGTAAACTTTTAGAAGGTAGAGTTGCAATCTTAGTTGATGGTACACCTTTTGCATTAACAATTCCATTTTTGTTTATTGAATACTTTCAAGTAAATGAGGATTATTATAACAATTACGTATTTATGTCTTTTAATAGGATACTTAGAGTAATTGCTTCTTTTTTAACAGTAAGCGTACCAGCTATTTATTTGTCCTTTGTAACATATAATCAAGAAATGATACCCACACCACTCCTTTTAAGTATTTACGCTGCTAGAGAAAGTATTCCCTTTCCTACAATACTAGAATCTATTCTTATGCTTCTGGTATTCGAAATTCTTAGGGAAACTGGTACTAGACTTCCTACTTCCATAGGGCAGACAACAAGTATAGTTGGTGCCTTAGTACTAGGTCAAGCAGCCGTAGATGCAAGAATAGTAAGTGCTCCAATTGTCATAGTTGTAGCCCTAACTGGAATAACTGGTCTTTTAAATATTAAAACTAAAGCTGCAACTATACTACTTAGAGCCATATTTTTACTTTGCTCAGCCTTTTTAGGAGTATACGGATATATTTTTGCTCTTTTAGGATTGATTATACATCTGATGAGTTTAAAATCCTTTGGTGTGCCTTATATGCTAAGTATTGGATCAATAAAGCCAGAATATATTAAGGATACAATTATTAGAACTCCTTGGTGGTATTCTAAAGTTCATCCATTTTATATTTCATTAAAACATAAGAGGAAAAGAGGTGCCTAAAATTAAATTTCATAAATATCTTGCTTTGTTACTCTCTATGCTATTATTTACGTCTACATTATCAGGTTGTTGGAATTATAGAGAAATTGAATCCTTAATAGTTGTTTCAGGTATTGCAATAGATAAAAATCCTGATACTAATCAAATTGAAGTTACCACTGAGTTTGTTGATATTAAGACTGGTAAAGAAATTGTCACTGAAGCAAAAACAATTACCCTATCTGGTGATACCATGTTTGAAATTGCAAGAAAATTAATAACTGTTTCTGGCAAACGCGCATATTGGAGTCATTCACAAGTAATGATTATAAGTGAAACTATTGCTAGGGAAGGCTTAGCTAAAATTATAGATTGGTATGTAAGGGACGCTGAAACTAGAACTGATATCTCTGTATGCGTATCAAAAGAGAAAACTGCAAAAGAAATTTTATTTGCCCATGCTTTTACAAAGTCAATAGTATCTTTTGAACTAGCAAGCGTTCTAAAAAATGAAAGTAGTGTTTCTACTGCTCCACTAATTGATTTATGGGATTATATTTCTGATTTAAAACAAGAAGGAAAAAATGCTATGCTTCCAACAGTTCTCTTAAAAGGTAAAGGTAGAGAAGCCACTCCTTATGTAGATGGATTAGCAGTATTTAAAGGGGATAGATTAATTGGAACTATAGCAGGAGAAAGTACACAATACTTATTATTTGCTAATAATAAAATAAAAGGAGGCATTTTAACATTAGGTAAAACTCCTTATGATGAATCTCGTTCAATATCCTTAGAAATATTTAAGAGCAAATCTAAAATTAAACCAATAATATCAAATAATGAAGTAGAGATACAAATTTTAATAAATACTAAAGTAGCTTTAGCAGAAATTGAATACTTTGAAAACTTCTCTTCTGTAGATGTCAGGAAAGAAATTGAAGAAAGGGCTAATATAATGCTCCAAAATAATGTTATGGCAGTTATAAAAAGATTTCAACAAGAATATGATGCTGATGTTTTTGGATTTGGAGAAAAAATTGAAAAAGATATGCCTACAGTATGGAAAGGTATTAAAGATGATTGGCCTGAAAAATTTAAAACCTTGAAGGTAAGTGTAAAATCGGATATTAAAATAAAAAATAGTGCAACTACAAATACTCCGATTGAGATGGGTGACTAATATGATTGTAATAGTGATTTTTACTTACATTGCTATTGTCTTCTTTGATTTAATGGATCTTTATAAAAATAATTTAAAAAAAGATTTTTTTATTGCTTTAATTCTTTGCTTTATATCATTTATAGTGGCTATTTTATTATCACTTGAAGTTAAAATTCCATCTCCTGCAAAGCCTATTGCAGACTTTATAAAATATATATTTAGATGGATTAAATAAGAGGAGTGGAAAACTAATGAATAAAGAAACCTTATCTAATACTCAAGCCATATGTACCATAAATTTATTTTTAATGGGTAGCACCTTATTATTAGGGGCCGGAGCGCAGGCAAAAAATGATAACTGGATTTCAATTATTATTGCTACCTTATTAGTAATTCCTTTAGTTTATATTTATAGTAGAATACAGATATTATTCCCTAATAAAAGTTTATTTGATATTTTTAACATATTGTTTGGGAAGGTATTATCAAAGGTGTTTACAATTTTATATACCTGGTACTTCTTTCATCTTGGTGTACTCGTACTTCGGAATTTCGGAGAATTTTTAACTACTCAGGCAATGCCTGAAACGCCTATGCTTGTACCCATTATTGCATTAACACTTTTATGTATTTGGGCAGTTAAAGCTGGACTTGAAACAGTGGGTAGAAGCTCAAAAGTTCTCTTCTTAACGTGCATTTTAGTAATACTAATAATACAATTTCTTGCACTCTCAAAAGAGTCATTACCAAATATAAAACCAATTCTCAAAAATGGATGGAATCCAGTACTTTCAGGAGCATTTTCAGCCTTTTCTTTTCCTTTTGCTGAAATTGTAGTATTTATGGGATTGCCTTATTTCTACAAAGACAAGGTTCACCCCTTTAAGGTTATACTATTTTCTGTTTTAGGTATCGGCCTTGTTTTATTAATATTAGCTATTAGAAATATATTAGTTCTAGGTCCAAATAACTTAAGTAATACCTATTTTCCATCGTATATAGCTGTAAGTAGAATTCATATTGGAGACTTTCTTCAAAGAATTGAAGTATCTGTTTCTATAACTTTTGTTTCATCAATTTTTATTAAGATTAGCATTTGTCTAATGGCAGCTAGCAATGGGATTAAATCATTATTTGGACTGAGTTCATATAAGACCATAGTTCTTCAGTTAGGTTTATTAATGGCTTACTTTTCATACTTCATTTACGGTAACATAATGGAAATGTTTTTTTGGGCCTTAAATATATATCAATATTACGCTTTTCCATTTCAAGTCATAATTCCTATTTTAGTTTTAATAGTTGCGAAGGTAAGGAAACCAAAACTTGTTACAAATAATTAAAAGAAGTGAAAATATAAGTTCTTAATCTTATATTTTCACTTCTTCTTAATTAATCATAAATATTTTTGGAGAAGTATCTATCTCCTCTGTCCGGAAAAATTACCACTATATTTCCTTCTTCTATTTCTTGTGAAAGCTTATATGCAGCTGCCATCGCTGCTCCTGAAGATGATCCAACTAATATTCCTTCTTTTTTAGCTAGTTCTTTTGTATAATAAAAGGCTTCTTCATCACTAATCTTTTTTACTAAATCTATATGATGCCTATCTAAGGTTTTAGGAATAAAGTTATTCCCTATTCCCTCTATCCTATAACAGCCTTCTTCTCCTCCACCAATGGTGGAGCCATATGGATCAGCTAGTACTCCCTTGATGCTTGGGTCTTTCTCTTTAAGATATTTTAATACTCCTGTAAAAGTTCCTCCACTACCTGCACCAGCTACAAAATAATCTATATTTCCTTCTAGGTCTCTATAAATTTCTTTTCCTGTTGTCTTATAATGAGCAATTGGATTAGCATCATTTTCGAACTGCTTTAACGAAATACTATTAGGAATTTCCTTCAGTAATTTTTCAGCCACTTCACAGGCACCCGTCATTCCCTCTTCCTTTGGAGTAATGATTAGTTCTGCTCCTAGTGCTTTCAATATTGTTTGCTTTTCAACTGAAAATTTTTCAGGTATAACAAATTTAATATTATAACCCTTATTTAATGCTCCAATAGCTATTCCAATTCCTGTATTCCCTGCAGTCGCCTCTATAATAGTATTTCCTGGCTTTAATATACCTTCCTTTTCTGCTTTTTCTATCATATATAATCCAATTCTATCTTTTGTGCTTCCACCTGGATTTTGGCCTTCTAGTTTAGCAAAAATATTTACACCATCTTTTATATCAAAATTATTAATTTTAATTAACGGTGTATCTCCTATTAAATCAACAATACTATTAGCATACTTCATTTTATTTTTCCTCTTTACTATTAATTATTGCTTGTTCAATTTCATCTCTTAAATCTTCAAAGTTTTCTATTCCAACTGAAATTCTTAATAAATTATCTTTTATTCCTATTCTTTCTCTAAGCTCAACTGGTAGTGCTGCATGAGTCATGGAAGCAGGATGGCATAATAATGATTCAATTCCTCCTAAGCTTTCCCCAAATGTTATTAATTCTAATGAATTAATAAACTTCTTAAAATCATATCCTTCTTTTAACTTAAAGGATACAACTCCTCCAAAACCTCTTGCCTGAGCTTTTTGTATTTCATGACCTGGATGATCCTTTAAACCTGGATAAAATACTTCTTCGATAGCCTCATGTGCTTTAAGATATTCTGCTATCTTTTGAGCGTTATCTGCATGCTTATCTAATCTAACACTTAATGTTTTTATTCCTCTTACTAATAAATAAGAATCAAATGGAGGAAGCACTGCTCCAATTGAATTTTGTAAAAAAGCTAATCTTTCAGCAATTTCAGTGTTATTTGTAACTGCAAGACCTGCAACTACATCTGAATGTCCTCCTAAGTATTTTGTAGCAGAATGCACTACAACGTCTGCTCCTAAACTTAGTGGATTTTGAAAATATGGAGTCATAAAAGTATTATCAACTATAACAGTTAAATTTTTCTTTTTAGCTTCTTCTGCAACCCTCTTAATATCAGTTATAGATAATAACGGGTTTGTTGGAGTTTCTATAAATACTCCTTTAACATCCTCAGATATAGTAGAAAAATCAAAAGTATTAAAATCTTCAACTATATCATATTTAAGCCCAAAGTTTGAAAATACTTTATCAATTACTCTAAAGGTTCCTCCATATAGATTATTATTAATTAAAATTCTATCTCCTGATTTAAATAAATTTAATACAGTAGATGTAGCAGCCATACCAGAGGCAAATGCAAACCCTCTTACCCCACCTTCTAAATCACTTATTAATTTTTCTACAGCCTCTCTTGTTGGGTTACCTGTTCTTGCATATTCATATCCAAGATTTACCCCAAATTCTGGTTGTTTAAATGTTGAAGAAAGATATACTGGTACGTTTACCGCTCCTGTTGTCTTGTCTGATGAAATTCCTCCGTGAATTACTAATGAATCAATTTTCATAATTTCCTCCTAATTTGTATAATATTTATTTTTCCCCATATGCTAAAAAAATCCCTGTTTGCGTATATTCGCCTTTTGAAGATACGCCTTTGCATTCTAGCCCCGTTGAGTTTACACTAACATTTTTAAATCCTGCCTTTATCATCCATTCTTCTATTTGCTCATGCGAAAAACCTAACCAAATATCAAACATTTCTTCTCTAGCCCATTCTCCATGATGTTCTTCTACATCTGTAATTACAACTTTTCCGTCCTGCTTTAATATTCTATTAATCTCTTCAATAGCTTTAAATGGATTTTCTACATGATGTAGTGCCATATTAGTAAAGACCACATCTGTTGATTCATCGAATAGAGGTATTGCCTCCATTCCACCTTTTATAGGAAAAATATTGTTGTAGTTTTTGTTTTTAGCAGAACTATATAGTTCTTTTAGCATATTTTTAGAAATATCTACCGGAAAAACTATCTTTGAAGTTTTTACTGCTTCTAGTGAAATAAATCCTGTTCCACATCCTAAATCTGCTACTATCTTGTCCTTTATATCTACTTTACTTAATGCTACATTTCGAACCTCTTCTTTAAAATAACCTGTCCTAATTTCATTCCAAGAGCTGGCAATACTATTAAAATAGTTAACTGAGTTTATCATATCTTAACCCTCCTTAAGGGCTTGTAACTGTGAAACTTAGTCTATGATACTAGTTCTTATATAAAATATATTTCTAGTATATTTTTACTTATAGCTCTGCATAAAACCCTTTTAATTTTAAATCAAATAAAAAAAGGACTCATCACCTAAAGAGGCAGTAAGTCCGCGGTTCCACTCTTCTTAAATCCCTAAATAAGGATTAACTTAAATCGAGTACATGAAATATACTCTAGCGTAGTAACAGACGCCCCTGCATTGCTTACTTTAAATTCAGCTTTGAGTTCAAAGATGCATTCCTTTAAGTCCTTCTAAATTTTCCTTTCAGCCAAGGGAAAACCTCTCTGATAGCTTTTCTTAAAGTACTAATTCTTATCATCACTTTTATTTCATACAATTCCTATATGATATATAGTATATGCTTAAGAGTTGCTTTTGTCAATAATTTTAAAATATAAATTTATCTATATAGGGTTTTAAGTTCAACTAATAACTTATTCGTGCCTGAAAATGTCCAGAAACCGACATTTTTAAACAAGAAAAAGTTAAGTTTCCTATAAAAAAACCTATATAATGCAAAAAAGATGGTGCCTCAAATCATATTGAGACACCATCGTATATTTGTAAGGGATTATATGGACTAAATTATTTAATTACATTTCCATGAACATTTTAACATCATCTTCAACATTTGTTATTCCACCGATACCAAAGTTTTCAACTAAAACTTTAGCTACATTTGGTGAAAGGAATGCTGGTAATGTTGGTCCTAAGTGAATGTTCTTTACACCTAAGTATAGTAAGCTTAATAATACTATTACAGCTTTTTGTTCATACCATGCAATATTGAATGCTATTGGTAATTCATTTATATCTTCTAATTCAAATACTTCTTTTAATTTTAATGCTATTAATGCTAATGAGTATGAATCGTTACATTGTCCAGCATCTAATACTCTTGGAATTCCTCCAATATCACCTAATTCTAACTTATTATATTTATACTTAGCACAACCTGCTGTTAAAATAACTGTATCGTTAGGTATTGTTTTTGCAAAATCAGTATAGTATTGTCTGCTCTTAGCTCTTCCATCACAACCAGCCATTACGAAGAATTTCTTGATTGCTCCTGATTTAACTGCATCTACTACCTTATCAGCTAATGCAAATACTTGATTGTGAGCGAATCCTCCAATGATTTCTCCTGTTTCTATTTCAGTTGGAGCTTGACATTTTTTAGCTAATTCAATAATTTCTGTGAAATCTTTTGCTTGTCCATTAACTCCAGCTTCAATATGCTTGCAACCTTCAAAACCTGCTGCTCCAGTTGTAAATAATCTGTCCTTATATGAAGCTCTTGGTGGTACAATACAGTTTGTTGTCATTAGTATTGGTCCATTAAAGCTTTCGAATTCTTCATTTTGTTTCCACCATGCATTTCCATAGTTTCCTACGAAGTGTGAGTATTTCTTAAATGCTGGATAGTAGTGAGCTGGTAACATTTCTGAGTGAGTGTATACATCTACTCCAGTTCCTTCTGTTTGCTTTAATAATTCTTCTATATCCTTTAAATCATGTCCTGAAATAAGTATTCCTGGGTTCTTTCCAACTCCAATGTTTACTTTTGTTATTTCTGGATTTCCGTAAGTTCCAGTGTTTGCTCCATCTAGTAGCGCCATAGCGTCAACTCCAACTTTACCAGTTTCTAATGTTAAAGCTATTAATTCTTCTGCTGATAATTTATCATCTAATGTTTTACTTAATGCTTTTTGTAGGAATGCATTAATTTCAGCATTATCATAATCTAAAGCATTAGCATGCTTTAAGTAAGCAGACATACCTTTTAATCCGTAAGTAATTAATTCTCTTAAACTTCTAACATCTTCATTTTCAGTTGCTAGTACTCCAACTGATGGTGCTTTTGCATCAATTTCTTCATTAGTTGTAGCAGTCCATAATGCAGCTTCACTTAAATCAGCTTTATTAGATAACTTTTCAATTAGTTCATTTTTTATCTTAAGAGTTTCGTTTATTCTTTTGTAGAATACTTCATTATCAAAGTTTGCATTTGTGATTGTAGTGAATAGATTTATTGTTACATAATGATCTACTTCTGCAGCAATCTTTATTCCTTCTTCTCTTGATTTTGTAGTAACTTCTGAAAGCCCTTTAGTTGCATAAATTAAAACATCTTGTAACCCAGCAAGTTCTGGTGTCTTTCCACAAACTCCTTTTATTGTACATCCACTGCATCCAGCGGTTTCTTGACATTGATAACAAAACATACTCATTCTTTAATTCCTCCATTTATATTAATTTCTATTTTTGTTCTCTCTTGATCACAAGTTAATTATATTTGCATTTGAAAAGATTTTCGGTAACTAAAGTTACCAATAAAAAAAATCTTACTACTTTAGTAAGATTTTTTCCAAACATTATCTCTTTATTCTTAAATTAGTTAATGCTAATTACTTGCCTGCACCTTCATATGCATTTATATACATTTGCTTAATTTCACTCATTAATGGATACCTTGGATTTGCACCTGTACATTGATCATCAAAAGCCTGCTCTACCATTTCATCCAAGGTAGAATAAAACCTATCTTTTGTAACTCCATATTCTGCTATGGTTTTAGGCATTCCTATCTGTGTTTTTAAAACATCTATCTTTTTAATAAGTCTATCTATTTTTTCTTCCTCCGTATTCCCTCCAAGATTTAAATAATCTGCTATAACAGCATATCTCCATTTAACGTTAGGATATTTGTACTGTGGAAATGCTGCTTGTTTTCTTGGATCATCTACCGCATTAAATCTTATAACTTCATCAATTAACAAAGCATTTGCCACTCCATGAGGCACATGGTGCATTGAGCCTAACTTATGGGCCATAGAATGACATATTCCTAAGAATGAATTTGCAAAAGCCATTCCAGCCATAGTAGCTGCATGTGCCATTTTTTCTCTTGCTTTAACACTAGTAGTTCCGTTATTATATGCTTCAGGTAAGTATTTAAATATCAATCTAATAGATTCTAATGCTAATCCATTAGTATATTCTGATGCTAAAACTGAGGCATAGGCTTCAATTGCATGAGTTAAAGCATCTATGCCTGATGCAGCTGTTAACCCCTTTGGCATCTTCATCATAAGCTCCGCATCTACTATTGCCATATCTGGGGTTAGTTCATAGTCCGCAAGAGGATATTTTACTCCTGTTTTTTCATCAGTAATTACTGCAAATGGAGTTACTTCAGAGCCAGTTCCTGCTGATGTTGGCACCGCAACAAAATATGCTTTTTCTCCCATTGTAGGGAACTTATAAACTCTCTTTCTAATATCCATAAATCTCATGGCAAGATCTTCAAATCTTACTTCTGGATGCTCATACATTACCCACATTATTTTAGCTGCATCCATAGGAGAACCTCCGCCCAATGCAATTATAACATCTGGCTTAAAACTTTCCATCTCATCAGCACCTTTAGTTGCTGTAGCCAATGTTGGATCAGGTTCAACATCAAAGAATATCTTAAAGTCTATATCACCTTCCTCAAGTACTTTGGTCAATTCATCTGTGTATCCCAAATTATATAAAACTTTATCTGTTACTATAAAAGCTCTCTTTTTACCCACGTCTGCCAATTCTCTAAGGGCCACTCCCAAAGAACCATACTTAAAGTAAATTTTTTCTGGTACTCTAAACCAAAGCATATTTTCTCTCCTTTCAGCTACACTCTTTATATTCAAAAGGTGTTTAGGTCCAACATTTTCTGAAACAGAATTTCCACCCCATGACCCGCAGCCTAGTGTTAGAGAAGGAGGTAATTTGAAATTATAAATATCACCTATAGCCCCTTGTGATGCAGGCATATTTATTATAGTTCTAGCAGTTTTCATTGTTGCTCCAAACTTTTCAATTCTATCTTTAGATCTAATTTGATCTGTATATAAAACTGAGGTATGACCAAAGCCACCTAGCTCAATTAATCTAACTGCTTTCACTAAGGCTTCCTCAAAATTTTCTACTTTATACATAGCTAAAATAGGTGATAATTTTTCATGGGAAAAAGGTTCTTCTAATTCCACAGATTCCACCTCACCTATCAAGACCTTAGCTTCTTCAGGTACAGTAATTCCTGCAAGTTTACCAATATTATAAGCACTTTGGCCAACGATACCTGAGTTAAGTCCACCTTTATCATTTAAAATTATTGCTCTTACTTTATCTTTTTCCTCTGGATTTAAAATATATGCTCCACGATCTTGTAGTTCTTTTCTAACTTCTGAATATATAGAATCCATAACCACTAACGCTTGTTCAGATGCACAAATCACTCCATTATCAAATGTTTTTGATAATAGAATAGAGCTTACTGTGGTTTTTATATGTGCAGTCTCATCAATTATTACTGGGGTATTACCAGAGCCAACTCCTAGTGCTGGTTTGCCTGATGAATATGCTGCTTTAACCATTGCAGGTCCCCCTGTAGCTAAAATTATATCTGCTTCCTTCATTACTAATTGTGAAAGCTCAACAGATGGTTCATCTATCCACCCAATGATATTTTCTGGTGCTCCCGCCTTTACCGCAGCTTCTAGAACTATTCTCGCTGCCTCAATAGTTGATTTTTTAGCTCTTGGATGTGGTGAAAAAATAATTCCATTTCTAGTTTTTAGTGATATTAATGATTTAAAAATAGCTGTAGAAGTTGGATTAGTAGTAGGTATAATAGCTGCTACTACACCAATTGGTTCAACAACCTTAGTAATACCAAAAGCATCATCCCTTTCAAGTATCCCACAAGTTTTCATATCCTTGTATTGATTGTATATATACTCTGAAGCAAAATGATTTTTGATTACTTTATCCTCTACTATGCCCATACCAGTTTCTTCGGTGGCCGCCTTTGCTAATAGAATTCTTGCATTGTTTGCTGCCATTGCAGCTTCTCTGAATATCTTATCTACCTGCTCTTGAGAGTATGTAGAGAACTTTTTTTGGGCTATTCTTATTTCCTTAATTTTTTCCATTAACTCTTCTGAATTTGTTACTTTCATAATGCCCTCCTTAAATTTAAATAGCTTTATGAATAGTATTCACTACTTATTTTCAAAATATCATAAATTCCTTAAGGGTATGAGAAAATTAAAACTTACTTTCTCACTTAATTTTTTTTATTAATGTAAAAGTATTTAATATTTTGTGTAACATTATATGAAAGATTAATAGTATATAAATTGAGAGTGTTTTAAAAAAATATATATTATGAAAGTAAAAATATGTATAAGGGGGATGTAAATGAAATTTTGTACTAAATGCGGAAGTCCTATTTCAGATGATGTGGAATTTTGTGAAAAATGTGAACAAAAAACAAATAATGAAACGCCTAATTTAGATGCAAAATCTAAGGTTATGAAAAATAACTTATCTAAAGAAATAAATGATTTATCCAAAAACAACACTTCTAAGAAAAAATCTTCAAACCTTACTATAAAAATAATAATAGGTTTATTATTATTTCTTGTAATATTAGTTGTGTTGTTCTTTAATAAAATAAAGGGAGAATATTATGTATTTAAATATAACAATACAGAAATAACACACGATAAGGTAGATTATGCAGTAAATGCAGTGAAATCACTAAGGACAAGCAATGCTAAGGATTTACTTGAAAATGTGCTAATTGAAATGTCTAAAACTGATATCAATACAGCAGAAACTAAACTTCAAGAAGTATCTAGTTTATTATCTGAAGATGAATATAAACGCATAGCTATAGAGATAAAAGAAATTAAGGTAAATAAACTTTATGCTGAAGGCAGATACGAAGATATAATTAAGGAATTTAAAGAGATAAATAAATTAGGCGGAGATTTTAAATCTAATGTGAATTATGATAATGTTATGCTAAATATTTCTTCAAAGCTAACAAATACACCATTACAAAATTCAAAAGGATTACTTATGAAGTATGAAGACGTTTACTATGACGACTTCGACGGAGATTCTTTCGATGAAATAATACATTTGCAAAATATGAATTACAATTACGGAGCAATATTAAAACTTGACTTGTTTAGAATTACTAATGGACAATACAAAGTAGTTGATACTAAAACTTTTAGTGAACATTGGAATTCTGAAATACAAGGAGTATATGAATTTGCTAAAGGAGTAAAAGGAGCATTTATTCATTACAGTAATAGCTCAGGAGACTCTTGTACAAGTGTTTTTGGATTTGATAACGAAGAAATACTATTTAAAGGTACAGTAATTGCTAATAACTATACAATGCCAGATGATATTGATAAAGATGGTATTTATGAAGTGGTTGGAAATAACTTAACAGCAGCATCTTCAACTATTTTAAAAAAGTGGTTCAGAATTTACGAAGATGGAAGAACTCCAACAGAAGTAAAATCAATAGTAGAACAAGTTGCTAATGAGCCAAATAATTCTGATGATTATATCATTGAAGACAGTTATAAGAGATACCTAACTGATGGTGATTTAATGTGGTTAAGCAAAGAAGAATTAGGAATTGCTAGAAATGAAATATTTGCACGTCACGGTTATGTATTTAAGATGGATGAATACAAGAATTATTTTAACTCTAAAAGTTGGTATGTTCCTAATCCAAATTATGATGGAAGTGATTCGGCTTTAAATGAATATGAAATAGCTAATTATAAGCTAATTCAAGAATGGGAGAAAAAATATTAATCAAAAATAAAACAGCCCATTTATGGGCTGCCTTATTTAAATTAATCTATTCTATCTTTTCTATAAGCCTTCTCGCTAGCATCGAATTCAAAGTTGACTTTATTCCTAAGATTTTTTGAATATTCTTTTCTAAAGTCCTTTGAAAATACATATTTAATTACGCTCATTAAAATCAACTCCTTATTATATGTTGGATAATTATTCTTATTTAATAATTATTATATGATTATTGTTTCATTTTATCAACACTTTTATACATTATTTTTTAAAAAAATAAATCCCTAGCTCTGCATCAACTCATAGCTAAGGATTTATTTTAAGAATTTTATTTAAATAATACCTGTTCATTTTCAATTTTATCTATAATTGCTAAAGATTCTACTTTCACACCTAAGTCTTCAATTACTTTTCTTCCTGGTTGAAATCCTTTTTCAATAATTATTCCAACTGCCACTGGCTCAGCTTCACCTTGTTTTACAATGTCTATTAATCCACAGGCTGCGCAACCATTTGCTAGGAAATCATCTATAATTAAGATTCTTTCTCCTTTATTAATAAACCTTTTACTAACAACCACATCATAATCTTTATTTTTAGTAAATGAGTGTACATTAGAATGATAAAGCTCATTATCTAAATTTGATGCTAATGACTTCTTTGCAAAAACTACAGGAACATAATCAAAATATTGAGCAATTATAGTTGCAATTCCTATTCCTGAAGCTTCAATTGTAAGTATCTTGTCTATTCTTTCTCCTTTAAATCTTTCTTTAAATTCTTTCCCCATTTCATTGAATAATCTTACATCCATTTGATGATTTATAAAACCATCAACCTTAAGAATGCTATCACCAATAATTTTTCCTTCTTCTCTAATCTTCTTTTTTAGTAACTCCATAACTTTCCTCCAAAAATAAAAACCTATGGTTCTTAGTATTATTTTTCTATAAATTTATAGAAAAAGCTATTACTTCAGCCCATAGGTTCTACATACAATATTAAAGTTCGTAGCTAGATAATTTAAGGTTATCTCTAGAGACACTTGGACCATATTTCCATGTATATACGAACTGAAGTTTATATTCTCTTTTGATTGTATGTTATATTATTTTTGATAAAATTGCAATATTTTTTATACTTCTACATCTTTACTATAATCAATATTTTTTAGTCCAAATCCAAATAGTTTAAGGAATTCTTCTCTAAATCCCTCTGCATCAGATATTTCTGTTATATTTTCACTATTTATTTTTTCCCAACGTTCAATTACTTCCTTTTGAACATCTTCTCTAAGCTCTAGATCATCAATTCTTATTCTTCCTTCAGAATCTAATTGCAAATCTCCGCCATATATTCTATCGCTGAAAAGCCTATAAATTTGTTCTATGCATCCTTCATGTATTCCTTTTTCTTTCATTACTTTATAAAGTACAGAAATATATAATGGTACTATTGGTATAGCCGATGAAGCTTGAGTAACTAATCCTTTATTTACTGAAACGTAAGCTTTTCCATCAACTTCACTTAATAATTCATTTATTTCTTTTGCTTTAATATCTAAATCCTTTTTAGCCATTCCAATTGTTCCATCATTGTACATTGGATATGTTAACTTAGGTCCTATGTATGAATAAGCTAAAGTTTTTACGCCTGCATCTAAAACATCTGCTTCTTTTAATGCTTCAATCCAAAGCTTCCAGTCTTCTCCACCCATAACTTTCACTGTGTCATGTATTTCTTTTTCTGTAGCTGCCGTAACTTCTACATTAGATATTTTAAAAGTAAGAAAATCAAAAGTATTACCAGAAAAATTCTCACCAATTGTCTTAATTACAGAACTATATACCTCTCCTGTTTTAGGATCTGTTCTTCTAGGTGATGCTAGTGAATATATTATTAAATCAACTTTTCCCATATTACTTTTTATTTCATTTATAACTTGCTCTTTAATCTCATCTGAAAAGGCATCTCCGTTAATGCTATTGTGATATCCACCTAAATCCTTAGCAAATTTCTCAAATGCTTGTGTATTATACCAACCAGGAGTTGCTGTTCTTTTACCATTAGATTCTTTCTCAAAACTTACTGCCAAAGTATTTGCCCCAGCACCAAATGCTGATACAATTCTTGATGATAAACCATATCCTGTTGAAGCTCCTATAACTAGAACATTTTTAGCTCCTTCTATGGTACCTTTTTCTTTAACATATTCAATCTGTTCTTTAACATTTTCCTCACAACCTAAAGGATGGGCTGCAGTACATATAAATCCTCTAAATTTTGGTTCAATTTTCATTATAAAAATCCTCCAATTATTTTCGTATAAAAAAGTTTGATAATCAAAATATTTTACATATAAATTATATTAACACAAAATCCTTTTTTAGTCATTATTTTTTTGGTATAATATTTTTAGTTAAACGTTTAGGGGGATTACAATGGAAAGTGACAGTAGTATTATTTATTATTATTCAAGAACAAAAAATACTAAGACCGTGGCTAAAGATTTAGGAGAACTATTAAATTGTCCTGTTGAGGAAATAATCGATTGGAAAAAAAGAAAAGGAATTACTAAGTTCATTATTAGTGGATATGAAGCAATAAAAGAAAAAGAAACCAAGATTGCTCCTATTACTAAAGAGCCAAAAGATTATAAACATATTATAATAGGATTTCCTGTCTGGGCTTCCAAAATACCACCTGCTATTAGAACTTTTATTAATCTTTATAAAAAAGACATTAAGTCTATTAGCTTATTTTGCACTCAAGGTGGAAATGGAGGAGAAGCTGCTTTTTCTATTATTGAACAACTTCTAAATATAAACTCAAGTTTTAAAGTTACAATTACTAAATCTGAAGTTAATAAATTAAGTTACATAAATAAACTTGAAAATTTCTTAGACCATTAAAGTAAAAAAAAACTCGGTTATCCGAGTTTTTTTACTTTATATTAACCTAGTTACTATTATGGAAATAATTCCACCAACTATTGCACAACATGGTATTGTTAATACCCAAGTTGATACTATATTTTTAGCAACTCCCCATCTTACTGCTGAAAATCTTTTTGATGCTGATACTCCCATTATAGCTGTAGAAACTATATGAGTAGTACTAACTGGTGCATCTAACATAGTAGCTGTAAATATAACCGCAGAACTTGATAAATCAGCTGCAAAACCTGAAGCTGGCGTTAGCTTTGCCATACCACTTCCCATAGTTTTTATAATCTTCCAACCACCTATTGATGTTCCTAATGCCATGGCAGCTGCACATGCAATTTTTACCCATAAAGGTACATGGAATGTTTCTATATATCCTCCGCTAACTAAAGCTAGAGAAATTATACCCATAGACTTTTGTGCATCATTACTTCCATGATTAAAAGCTAGAAAAGCTGCTGAGAATACTTGTGCCTTTAGGAATCCTTTTGTTGCTTTCATTGGCTTCGCTTTTCTAAATACCCAATTAATTAACGTCATTATTATAAATCCGACTATAAATCCGATTACTGGAGATAAGAATAGCCATAAAACAACTTTCTTAAGAAATGTAGGCCAATTTATTATATGTACTGTTCCTGAGAATGCTATTGCTGCTCCGATAAGGCCTCCAATTAATGCATGGGATGAACTACTTGGAATTCCAAAATACCAAGTTATCAAATTCCATAGTATAGCTGCAATTACGGCTGCTAATACTACTTTTTCTGGTGCTCCTCCTGAGAAAACTATTCCTCCACCAATTGTAGTTGCTACCTTTGTACTTATTAAGGCTCCAGTAAAATTTAAGCATGCTGACATTAGTATCGCCTTTTGAGGAGATAATGCTCTAGTAGTAACCGAACTTGCGATAGCATTAGCTGTATCATGAAACCCGTTTATAAAATCAAATGCTAATGCAAGGATAACTATAATACTGGTAATTACTAATGCTGAATTAAACATGTTTCATTACAACTCCTTCAACTAAGTTAGCTAAAGTTTCGCAAGAATCTAAAGTTTTCTCTAATTTTTCATAAAGGTCTTTCCATACTATTATTTCTATTTCTCTTACATCTGTAGTAAATAATTCTCTCATAGCTTCTCTATAAGCGAAATCTCCTTCTGTTTCTAGAAGATTAATTTCCACAATTGATTGTTTAGTATTATTATTCTTTTTAAAATCTTTAAGCGCTATAAATAAGTCTTGTAATTTGGCTGCACTTTTATCAATTAATTCAATCATTTTCAAACTTTTTTCTCTACTAGTTTTGATATTATACATTAGATATCTTCCGGCTAAATCTTCAATATTATCTATTACATCATCTAGCCTATTTGTAATCACTAAAATATCCTCTCTATCTAAAGGTGTAATGAAATTATTATTTAATTCCTCGAATATCTTATGAGCAAGATCATCACCTTTGTGTTCAATATCTTTTAGTTTCAAACTTCTTTCTTCTAAAGTATTTGTATCTTTTGCGAAACTTACTAGTTCCTTTGATGCCTCCTGAATTAATTCTGAAAAGTCGATAAATAAATCAAAGAACTTATCGTTTTTAGGTGAAAAGTTAAACATAATACCAATCCTTCCTTTTAATTATCACATACTCATAAATAATAACACTCCAATGTTAAGTTTATATTAAGAAAGTTAATATTTCTATATTAAAGTTATGAAAATGTAAAAAAGATAAAATTTTTTAAATTTAATTATAGTTTAACATATGTAAATATTTACTTTTTAACTTTTTGTTATTATATTGTAGTCTGACTAACAATAATTTAATTTGCATTAACGAATTTTTGGTCATTATAACCTAAATTTTACCTTAATGTGCTTATTTTTTATAATAAAGTTAACAAAAAAAAAGAGATGGAATAAATCCATCTCTTTTAATTTACTTATGATTATTGGTTAGCTAATTTCTTGTAACCTTCTAATCTTTCCATTGCATCTTTGTAAGTCTTTTCAAATAATGCATCTGCAGCTTCTGGGAATGCCTTAGCAAGTGAAGAGTATCTAACTTCTCCCATTAAGAATTCTTTAAAGTCTGCTGTTGGTTCTTTAGAATCTAATGTGAATGGGTTCTTTCCTTGTTCTTTTACTAATGGATTGTATCTGTACATTGACCAGTATCCACAAGCAGTTGCTCTCTTAGCTTCTTCTTGGCTGTTACCCATTCCTATTTTTAATCCATGGTTGATACATGGTGCATAACCTATGATTAATGATGGTCCCTTATAAGCTTCTGCTTCAGCAATAGCTTTAAGAACTTGGTTCTTATCAGCTCCCATGTTAACTTGAGCTACATATACATAACCATATGTCATAGCCATCATTCCAAGGTCTTTCTTCTTAGTCTTCTTACCACTTGCAGCAAATTTAGCTATTGCAGCAGTTGGTGTAGATTTTGAAGATTGTCCACCTGTGTTTGAGTAAACTTCTGTATCAAATACAAATATATTTACATCTTCTCCTGAAGCAAGTACGTGGTCAACTCCACCGTATCCGATATCGTATGCCCATCCGTCTCCTCCGAAGATCCATTGAGATCTCTTAACGAAGTAGTCTTTTTCAGCTAATATTTCTTTAGCAGCTTCAGTACCAGATTTTTCTAGAGCAGCAATTAATATTTCAGCTCTATCTCTTGTTCCAGCACCTTCGTTCATATTATCTAACCAATCTTGTAATTCAGCTTTTGCTGGATCTCCTGCAGCTATTGCAGCTTGAGCTCTTTCAGCTATTCTATCTCTTATAGCCTTAACTCCTAAGAACATACCTAATCCATATTCAGCATTATCTTCGAATAATGAATTTGCCCATGCTGGACCTTGTCCTTTATGGTTAACAGTATAAGGAGTTGAAGGAGCAGATCCTCCCCAAATTGAAGAACATCCTGTAGCATTAGATATCATCATTCTATCACCAAATAATTGAGTTATAAGCTTAGCATATGGAGTCTCTCCACAACCTGCACAAGCACCTGAGAACTCAAGTAATGGTTGTTCAAATTGGCTACCTTTTAATGTTAATTTATTCATTGGGTTAGCTTTTGGAGCTACCTTTTCAGTTACATAATCCCAGTTTGGAAGCTCAACATGTTGAGATTCTTGTGGTTTCATGATTAATGCTTTTCCTGGAGCTGGACATACTTGAGCACAGTTTCCACAACCTGAACAATCTAATGGACTTACTGCCATAGTGTAGCTTAGTGGTTCTTCTGTCTTTAATGCCTTAGCTGGAACTAATTTTAATCCTTCTGGTGCTGCTGCTTTTTCAGCATCTGTTAATAAGAATGGTCTTATTACAGCATGAGGACATACAAATGAACATTGATTACATTGGATACATTTATCAGCTTGCCATTCAGGAACATTTACTGCTATTCCTCTCTTTTCGAAAGCTGCAGTACCTTGTTCGAATGTACCATCTTCCATTCCTACAAATGTTGAAACTGGAAGTGAATCTCCTTCTAATCTGTTCATTGGTATAACTATATTCTTAACGAAGTCTGATTTCTTTTTAGAATCAACAACTTCTTCATCTACAGCTGTTTTCCAAGCTTCTGGTATCTTAATTTCTACCATTGATTCGATACCTCTATCGATAGCTGCGTTGTTCATGTTAACAACTTTTTCACCCTTCTTACCATAAGAAGTTACAACAGCATCTTTTAGGTATTTAACTGCATCTTCAACTGGGATAATGTTAGCTAGCTTGAAGAAAGCTGATTGCATTATCATGTTGATTCTTCCACCAAGACCTATTTCTTGAGCTATTCCTACAGCATTTAAAGTATAGAACTTAATGTTGTTGTTAGCAATAAATCTCTTATATGATGCAGGTAATTTTTCTTCTAACTCTTCTGGAGTCCAGATAGTGTTTAGTAAGAAAGTTGAACCTGGTTTTAATCCATCAAGTACATTGTACTTATGAACATAAGATTGGTTAGAACATGAAACAAAGTCAGCTTTGTTTATTAAATATGGTGATTTAATAGCTTTCTTACCAAATCTTAAGTGAGATACTGTAATTCCACCTGATTTCTTTGAATCATAGAAGAAGTATCCTTGAGCATACATGTCTGTATGGTCTCCAATAATTTTGATTGCACTCTTGTTTGCTCCAACAGTACCATCTGATCCTAATCCCCAGAACTTACAAGCTGTGGTTCCAGCTGGAGTAGCATCTATATCTTGAGTAACTTCTAATGAAGTGTTTGTAACATCATCAACGATTCCAATTGTAAATCCATTTTTAGGTGCATCTTGTGCTAAATTAGCATAAACTGCAGCAATATGTCCTGGATTTGGATCTTTTGAACCTAAACCGAATCTTCCTCCTACAACTAATGGAGCATCAGCTTGTCCAAAGAATGCATTTCTTACATCTAAGTATAATGGTTCACCAGCAGATCCTGGTTCTTTTGTTCTATCTAATACAGCTATCTTCTTAACAGTAGATGGGATAGCTTTTAATAATCTTTCAATAGAGAATGGTCTAAATAATCTTACTTTTACAACACCGACTTTTTGTCCGTTTGCATTTAAGTAATCTACAGTTTCTTCACATACGTCTGTAGCAGAACCCATAGCAACTATTATTCTATCTGCATCTGGTGCACCATAGTAATCGAAGCAGTGATATTCTCTACCAGTTAATTTAGTGATTTCAGCCATGTAGCTTTCAACTGTTTCTGGTAATTCAGTATAAAATTTATTAACAGATTCTCTTTCTTGGAAGTAGATATCTGCATTTTGAGCTGTTCCTCTAGTTACTGGGTGATTTGGATTTAATGCTCTTTCTCTAAATGCTTTTATAGCATCCCAGTCAACTAACTTAGCTAATTCATCATATTCTAAAACTTCAATTTTTTGAATTTCATGAGAAGTTCTGAAACCATCGAAGAAGTTTAAGAATGGAATTCTTGTTTTAATAGCAGTTAAATGAGCTACTGCTGCTAAATCCATAACTTCTTGTACTGAGCCTTCAGCTAACATTGCAAAACCAGTTTGTCTTGCAGCCATAACATCTTGGTGATCACCGAATATGTTTAATGAAGATGTAGCTAATGCTCTAGCTGATACATGTAAAACTCCTGGTAACATTTCTCCAGCAATCTTATACATATTAGGTATCATTAATAATAAACCTTGTGATGCAGTATAAGTAGTTGTTAATGCTCCAGCTTGTAATGAACCATGAACTGCTCCAGCTGCTCCAGCCTCTGATTGCATTTCCATAACTCTTACAGGTTGTCCAAATATGTTCTTTCTTCCTTGAGCTACCCATTCATCAACATGTTCTGCCATTGGTGATGATGGTGTAATTGGATATATTGCAGTAACTTCAGTAAATGCATAAGATATATGAGCTGCTGCAGTATTACCATCCATAGTTTTCATTTTTCTCATTTTGTTGACCCCTCTTTCTAAATGGTAAAATGATTTATTTTATTATGATTCTAAAATTATTTTTTAGATTCATAGAAAAAACTTTTTTCTATTCGGCAAGTTTTCTACCGAATTCCTTTGCTAAATCTAATTCATCTTGATCTGGTGATTCTTTCACAGCAAGTTCTCCGATAACATCAAAGTCATAGTCTTTCATTCTGTTAGACCATTCTTGCATAAATGCGCCGTTATCCCATCCATATGAACCAAATAAAACAAGTTTCTTATTACCGTTAGGTAATAACTTAAATTCATTTACAAAAGGTTCCATTTCCTTTTGCTCTATTCTGTTGTTATCCATAGAAGGACTACCTAAAGCTACGCTATCTGCTTCTGTTATATCAGAAATTTTTGCATCTGCAACATGTTTTATCAACACCTCTGCTCCTGCTTCTTTAGCACCTTCAGTAATAGCATTGGCTAAAACTTCAACATTTCCGCCATTACTCCAATAAATGATACTCACTTTTTTCATATAAAGCACCTCGTTTTGTTAAATAATTAACAATTCGTTTGTTTAAGCTTATTTCCCACATGGAAACTCACAATACTAATTATATATCATGGAAAATATTTTGCAAGTTTCATATTAAAAGAAATATTAAGCGTTTATACTAGTCTAGCTTCATTTTACCAACCTTCTGCCTAAATTTCTACAAATTGCTCAATAATTTAACTTTATTTCATATTTTTAAAGGAATACTCGTTTTTCTTTAAATTTTCTCAATTTTTAGACAAATTAGCTAATTTGCCTTTCAATTACTTTTTCATATTATCCATAATTACATTTATTATTGCCTCTACACCATTGCTCATGCTGCTCTTTCTCATAGCATTCTTTAGAACAGTTCCCTCTTTTTTCAACCTCTGTATGGATTCAAAAAGAGTATCTTTATTTAAGTTTTCCTCTTCAAGCACTAAGCAAAATCCCTCTTTTTTAAAAGAATTAGCATTTAAGATTTGATCTCCCCTACTAGCTTTCTTTGATAGAGGTATTAATAACATAGGTTTTTGAAGTGATAAAAATTCAAATATGGAGTTAGAGCCAGCTCTTGAAACTACATAATCTGAGCTTTTCATTAGGTGTGATAGTTCATTAGATACATACTCAAATTGAGCATAACCTTCAATTTTATCTAATGACTTATCAAAGTTTCCTTTACCACATATATGAATAATATTGAACTCTTTTAATAATTCATCTAATTTTTCTCTTAGTGCATCATTAATAACTTTAGATCCTAAACTTCCACCCATTACCAAAATTATAGGTTTATTGGTCTTAAATCCAGCAATATTCTTTCCTTTAACAATATCTCCATTTATAATATCGTCTCTTATGGGAGAACCTGTAAGTACCCCCTTATTATTTTTCACATAATTTAAGCTTTCTGGAAATGTAACACATAGTTTATTACAAAATGGAGCACTTAATTTATTAGCAAGTCCTGGTGTAATATCGGACTCATGTGCAACAACAGGAATCTTTTTTATAGTTGCTGCCATTACAACTGGAACAGCAACAAATCCACCCTTAGAAAATACTACATTAGGTTTTTCTTTAGATAATATTTTTAATGCTTCAAACAATCCTTTAGCTACTTTGAAAGGATCTGAAAAGTTTTTAAAATCAAAATATCTTCTCAATTTACCAGAACTAATTGAATAATATTGTATTTTTTCCTTCTCAATTATCTCCTTTTCAATTCCATCTTTACTACCAATATACTTTATCTCAAAACCTTTTTGTTTAAGTTTTGGTACCAATGCAAGATTCGGAGTTACATGGCCAGCTGTTCCTCCACCCGTCATAATTATCTTATACAAAAAATCATCTCCCTTTGACTAACTAAACCTACATTATATTATATTTTTGCTTATGACTTTATAACAAAAGATATTCATATATATTTTTCTTGTATAGGTTAAACTCTACATTAATTTTATAGACTCAATTTTAATTTGAATTGATCTATTATCCTTGTATTCATTAATACTTGGATAATATACCACTGCACATTTAATATTACAAAAACTACTCTCTTCAATTTCTATAGCTTTTTCTTTTCCATATTTTCCAAATAGCATTTCTCTAAACTCTTCTCCAATATTAAATGCTATTCCGGAAATATTTTTGTTATTACCAAAACTAAAACTTACTCTAATTGAATTTTTATCTGCACCAATAAACCAAATTCGCTTAATAAAAATACCCTTTTCTCCAAAAAGAGGTTTAGGATTTCCTTTTCCAAATGGAGCTAGTTCCTCTAGCTCTTCTATAATTTCAAAACTTATTTTTTCAAATGATAATTTTGTATCTATTTTAATTTCAGGAACTAAGTCCTCCTCTGTTAATTTGCAATTCTCTAATAATTTTTCTCTAAGAAGTGGTAGATTTTCTTCTTTAATAGAAAGCCCAGCTGCCATTGGGTGACCCCCAAATTTTGAAATTATCTCTTTACACTTAGATAGTTCCTTATACATATCGTATTTTTCTATGCTTCTTCCTGACCCCTTAGGCATATCTTTTCCAGAAGTCATTATTATAGCTGGAACATTATATTTCTCTCTAACTCTTCCTGCTACTATTCCTGCAAGGCTTTCATGAATAGACGGTTCATATATGAGCATAACTTTATCATTCTCATACCCTCCATTTTTAATTTTATCGATTACCTTCTCTAAGCTTTCACTTGTCATCTCTTGTCTTTCTCTATTTAACTCTAGCAATCTTTTAGCTAATTCACTTGCCTCCACTTCATCTTTACACATTAATAACTCTAATGCCACATCTGCAGTTTCTAATCTTCCAGTAGCATTTATGCAGGGGCCTAGTATAAATCCCAAATGATATTCATTTATATTTTTATCCTTTAAATTATTAGCTTCAATTAACGCTTTTAATCCTAAATTATCTGTTTTATTTAATTTTTTAAGACCTTCCTTAACTATAATTCTATTTTCTCCTAGCAAATCCACTACGTCACAAACTGTGGCTATAGTTACAACTTCTATTAAATAATCCATTTTCTTTGACTCAATTCCTAATTCCATAGCTAGAGAACAAATAAATTTATATGCGATACCTGCTCCACATAGAACTTTGAAAGGATATCTACACTCCTTCTGTTTAGGATTTATAATTGCATCAGCTGGCGGAAGCTTTTCCTCATTTATCCCTTGTGAATTTTCTATGAAAGGTACATCGTGATGATCTGTCACTACTACTGTCATTCCTAGACTTTTCGCACAATCAATTTCTTCATATGCAGATATACCATTATCGCATGTAATAATAAATTCATATCCTTCCTCATGAAGTTTCTTTATTCTATCTAAATTCATTCCATATCCTTCATTTTCTCTGTGAGGAATATGATATGAAACTATTGCACCACATGCTTTTAACCCACTTAGCAATACATAAGTGGAACTTACCCCATCACAATCATAATCACCATATACGAGTATAGGAACTTTTTTTATAATTGCTTCTTTAATTAATTGCACGCCCTTATCCATATCTTTCATAAGAATTCCATCATGAAGATCCTTTAATTCCCCATATAAAAATTCATTTGCTTGATCCTTAGTACTTATTCCTCTATTTTCAAGAATGGTACCTATATATTCTGGTATTTCTAATTGCTCATAAAGAAAATTCTTCTTTTCTGAAGAGCTTCTCATTGTCCACTTATCGTTCATTATTTCTCCTTATTTCAATATTTGAATAGACGGTTCACTAATTACCTTCTTTGCAGTTTGATAAATTAATTGAACATCAATACTATTCAAAATATCTTTATAATTTAAGCATTCAATTCCTTTATTATACATTATTTCATTTGTAGTAACATACTTAGCAAGCTCTACTCCTCTTTCAAGCCAAAAATCTCTTTTTAATACAAGCCTTTTAATTAAAACGTCCAATTCCTCATTAGTTAAATTTCCCACCTTTTCAATGGATTCTTTTAATATAAAATCTATACTCTCTATAGTGTTACTAATCTTCTCTTTTGAAGTTGATGTATTTATCGCAAGAAGCCTTATTCCTTTTTCATTTTTAAATTCAGTCGAAATATCATACGCATAACCTTTTGCATTTCTTATCTCTTCGAATAACAACGAGCTTACCCCTTCTCCCAGCAGCATAGAATATAATCTTAAGGCCTCTGTTTCTAGTTCATTAAGCTCTTCTATATCAAAAATATATTGAATTTTAGCACCACTAAATCCACTTACTTCTTTTTCATAACGTCCGATTCTATTTTTCTCAGTTGGAATCTTAACTCTATTATATCTTTTCTCGTTTATATTAAAGTTTTTAAGCTCCTCTAATATTTCATGTTTTTCTAAAGATGAAACAATGGTAATTACACAATTCTCAGCTACATAATGTGTGTTATAAAAATCTTTTAGCTCTTTTATTGATATTGATTTAATTGATTTTTCATTGCCTATTATTGTTTCATTTATTCTTCTTTCCTTATATGAATTAGTAAACAATTCATCTTCACAATATTGAGAGAAATCTTCTTTCCATTCATTAGCTTCTTGTAGTATAACACTTATCTCTTCACTAAAACCAACTTCACTAAATGAAGGATTATTTATTATATCTGAAAACAATCTGAATCCTTTCACAAAATCATAGCTAGAGCATGTGCCATAATAAATTACATATGGATAATTAGTCATTGCATTATTAAATGCAAAAACCTCATCTAACTCAGCATTAATCTCTTTTTCACTTCTAGTCTTAGTCCCTTTAAAAACCATATGCTCTAGTGCATGAGCTACTCCCTTATTGAAACCTTCTTCACTATTAGCCCCCGCTTCAAACCCTATACAAAATGATGTCATTTCTCCATCTACTTTTCTATATAAAACTCTAACTCCATTATTTAGAATAATTTTTTCCATGATCTATTCTCCTAAGAAAGTAATTTACCTTATATTTTACCATCTTTAAATAATCTTTTAAATAAAAAGAGATTTAAAACAAGGTTATTTCCTCATTTTAAATCCCATAAAATATAAATTTCAATTCTAAAATAATTTATTATATAGCATTCCTTCTCTAAGGGAAGCTGCCTTTTCATTTTCTTCAAAATATTTTAGTATTTCATAAGAAAATTCTAAAGCTGTAGCTGGTCCTCTACTAGTTATTATATTTTCATCAATTACTACTAAATCGTCTTTAGGTATTGCATTATTATGATCTAATTGCCCTTCATAACCTGGATAACAAGTGCTTGATCTACCACTTAAAATTCCAGCCTTTGCAAGAACTATTGGCGCTGCACATATTGCTGCAACCAATTTACCAGTTGCAAAATAGTCTTTAACCAACTCTATAACTCTTACATCTGCTCTTAAGTTATCAGAACCTGGTTGACCTCCTGGCAAAATAATTCCATCATATTGATTTAACTCCCCATCCACAATACTTCTGTCACATTTGACTACAATACCATGAGAACCTGTTACTTCAGTATCTCCAAGTGCAACCATATCACAAACTACATCAGCTCTTCTTAATACATCAACCACCGTTAATGCTTCAATTTCTTCAAATCCTTCAGCTAACAGTATCATTGCTTTTTTCATTAAGATCACCCCTCTACTTGAAATTGACCTCCTTAACAAAGTCCTCAAATACAACAATCATAAGATTACTTCCCCTACCTGCTCTATTTTGAAGCTTAATGTCTTCTAAGACAATTTCTCGTTTCTCTTTTTTCTTAGATATAATTATTACCTTTTTAAGATAATTATAGCCACATTTCTCTCCATTTACAATTAAAGTTTGTAAACATTTGCCCATAATAACTTCATCTTCTTCTTTTAATGAGATTCCTGTAACTCCAGAAGCTACTTTGCCCATTACGCTTACACTAGAACCTTCAAATAATATTCCCATTGCTTTTTTAGTTACAATCAAAATATTGGGGTTATCTCCCATCTTTGAAACTGATACAACCCTATCACTTGAAGTTTTCAATTTATATCCTATAGTATTGTTATAATCTCCCTCAAAATCCTTAAGTGACGTTTTCTTTATTAAACCATTCTTAGTAAAGAAGTATATATATTCTTCTCCATAGTAATCATCAACTGAAATTATTTCAACAACCTCTTCACCTTGCTCAAATCCACTTACTATCTTATTAAGTTCGATTGAATCAATTTCCTCAACTATAGCACTCTTAAATTTAATTACTTTTCCTAAACTAGTAAAGATTAATACATCATCTAAGGAATTGGTTACACAGGACATCAATGAAGCTGGAATTTTTCCTTCTTTTATAACTTTTACTTGACCTTTTTTATCTAGACCAATTGTAAAATCTATAGGTTGATATTCTTCTACATATGTTGCATTTTTCACAAAATCTTCACTAGACAAAATACATAATGCTTGAGGATAAATATTTCTATCTGCATCTTCAAGTTTTGGCTCGCTCACAGTAAAAATTAATCCATTTTCACTTTCTATTTTTATATATCTCTCTATTCTTTCACTTTCAAAAAGATCTACTCTAAGTAGTCCATCTCCTTCTTTTAGCTTAAGAGCTTGAAGTTTCGTATATCCAGTAATGAATTTATCTACAGTACTCTTTTTAATACTGCCCTTAGTAGTTATAAATTGAAGCGAATAATTAGGTGTGAAATTATTAATTACTAATGCACCAACTATCTTTTCATTATCTAAGTTAAGACTTCTTAGGATCTCATCTGCTTTTATTCCTTTATCTTTCCACTTCATTTCTGGAATATCGTTAATTTTTATTTGATACATATATCCACTCTTAGTGAAAAGTTCAATTGATTCTCTAGTATTACCTGATAAAAGATAAGCTAAGGAATCTCCTTCTCTGTACTCTATATCTTCAGGATTAGAATTGCTTCTATTATAACTCTTTAGAGGAATTCTTTTAATAAAGCCTTCTTTTGATAAAGTAACAATGACATCCTCTACTACGATTAATTCTTCAATATTTATTTTTGCTTCACTTTCATCATGAATTATTTCAGTTCTTCTATCATTTCCATATTTATTAGATATTTCTGAAAGTTCTTCTTTAATTACTCTTAGAAGTTCTTTTTCCTCATTAAGTATCTTCTTTAATCTATTTATTTCCTTCTCTAATTCTTTATATTCTTTTTTAAATACATTAATTTCAAGACCTGTAAGCCTATATAACATAAGTTCTAATATAGCTTCAGCTTGAAGTTCAGTAAATCCAAATTTATTTATTATATTTATGGCAGCATCTTTCTTAGATTTAGAAGATCTTATAGTCGCAATAACTTCATCTAGAACATCAATTGCCTTAATAAATCCCTCTACTATATGGAATCTTCTTTCTGCAATTTCAAGTTCTCTTTTAGTTCTTTTTGTTACTATATCTTTTTGATGTTCAACATAATGTTTTATTATAGACTTTAGTCCTAATGTTTCTGGTTTTCCATTAGCTAGTGCTACCATATTAAAGCTAACATTACATTGTAGTTCTGTCTTTTTGAATAAATATTTCAATACCTTATCAGCCATATCTTCATCAGCAGATTTTTTAAGTTCTATAACAGCTCTTATTCCTGTTCTATCTGATTCATCTCTAATATCTGTAATGGCCTCTAATGCCTTAGCATGTCTTTTATCTCCTGTCATTTCTGATATTGCTTGAAGTAGTTTAGCTTTGTTTCTTCTATATGGGAATTCGGTTATTACAATACCCATTCTTCCATTTTCTAATTTTTCAATAGAGGTTTTTGCTCTTAACGCTACCTTACCTTCTCCAGTTTCATATGCAGATATTAATGTATCTTTTCCAATAATAACTCCACCGGTTGGTAAATCTGGCCCTTTTATAAATTTCATTAATTCTTTTGTAGTTATCTCATTATTATCTATATAAGCTAATGTTCCACCGATAACTTCTCTTAAATTATGTGGAGGAATATTAGTAGCAAGTCCAACCGCTATTCCAAATGTTCCATTAACTAAAAGATTAGGATATCTTGCTGGAAGAACCTTAGGCTCCATTTCACTATCAGAATAGTTAGGAACCATCTCTACAACTTCTTTTTCTATATCTCGAAGCATTTCCATTGCTATTGGAGAGAGTTTGGCTTCTGTATAACGCATAGCAGCTGCTCCATCTCCATCTATTGATCCCCAGTTTCCATGTCCATCAATAAGAGGTTCTCTTGTTGAAAAATCCTGCGCTAGTATTACCATAGCATCATAAACTGAAGAATCTCCATGGGGATGAAATTTACCTAAGATATCTCCGACAATTCTTGCTGATTTATAATAAGGTTTATCTGGGAATGCTTTTAATAAATAAGCACCATATAAAATTCTTCTATGAACTGGTTTTAATCCATCTCTTACATCAGGTAAAGCTCTTTCTTTAGCTACTTCTATGGCATAAGGAAGATAATTATCTGGCATGGCTTCTTCGATAGGTATCCTTATAATATTGTTATCTCTTGGTATATCATTTTTCTTTTTTGTTGCCATTATGTTCTAGTCCTCCTTAAAACTCACCATATTTATACATATAATGTTTTCTTGGTTCAACTATATCTCCCATTAGTAGTGAAACCATCTTTTCTGCTTTCGCGGCATCTTCTATAGTAACTTGGAATAAGGTTCTACTTTCAGGGTTTAATGTAGTATCCCATAATTGCTCTGGATTCATTTCACCTAATCCTTTATATCTTTGAATTAATGAGCCTTTACCTATTTCCTTCTTAACTTTCTCTAATTCATAATCAGAATAAGCATACTTATGAACTTCTCCATTTTTAGTATTCTTATAGACCTTATACAGAGGAGGCTGTGCTAGATATAAATGGCCATTTGCTATTAGTGGTCTCATATACCTATAAATGTAGGTCATCCATAGTGTTCTTATATGATAACCATCTACATCAGCATCACTTAGAATAATTATTTTGTCATATTTCATATCAGATTCCTTATAATTATCTAAAGTCCCTGTACCTATAGCTATATTAAACATTTTTAATTCTTCAGATGCTAATACATTTTCTAGCTTCTGCTTTTCAGTATTCATTATTTTACCTTTAGATGGCATTATTGTCTGGAATCTTCTATCTCTTGCTTGTTTTGCTGATCCTCCTGCAGAATCTCCCTCAACTACGATAAATTCATTAACCATTTTATCTTTTTGAGTACATACTGCAATTTTACCAGCTAATGGAGCTGTGCCTTTTCCTATTTTTTTCTTTTCTGCTTCATTAATTTTTTTGATCTTTTCTCTTCTTGCTGCCGCATCTAAAGCATTACTTATTATACTAGTTGCTAAAGTCTTATTGTCTTCTATCCATTCTGAAAGCTTAGTGTATGCTAAATCATTCATCATTGTATAAGCTTCATTATTGCCAAGTTTTGTTTTAGTTTGTCCCTCAAAAACAGGATTTGTTATTTTAATCCTAACAATAGCTGTCATTCCTTCTCTTAAGTCATCGCCTTCAAATTCCTTGTCTTTTTCTTTTATTAAATTCAATTTCTTTGCCCATTCCTTAAAAGCTCTTGTCATTCCAGTTTTAAATCCAGTTTCGTGAGTTCCAGCTTCTGTTGTAGGAATATTATTTACATAACTTGCAATATATTCAGTTGTTGAATCTGTGAATTGTATACATACCTCACCATACATATTTATGCCTTGAACACTTCTCTCACCTTCAAAAAGTATTGCTTCTGGATGAAGAGGGGTTTTACTTTCATTTAAGTACTCTATAAAATCAAGAAGTCCTCTCTCTGAATAATACTCTTTTACTATAACCTCTTCTTTTCTTTCATCCCTTAGTTCAAGTTTAATACCCTTGTTTTGGAATGCTAACTCCTGTAATCTTTCATCTATAATATCAACCTTAAAATCTGTTGTTGAAAAAACATCTGAATCTGGCATAAATGTAACTTTGGTACCAGTAACTTCTGTTTTGCCTTTAACTTGAAGAGCTGAAACAGCCGTACCTGGCATATCTTTTTTAAGTTCTTTATCAAAAGCATATTCAAATCTTTGAACATATACTTTTCCATTTTGAGAAACCTCAACTTCAAGCCATTTTGAAAGTGCATTTACTACTGCAGCACCTACTCCATGTAGTCCACCAGAGGTCTTATAATTAGCATTATCAAACTTACCTCCTGTATGTAATTCAGTAAATACCATTTCCACACCAGATTTTTTCTTTATTGGGTGTATTCCTGTTGGAACCCCTCTTCCATTATCAATTATTGTAACACTTTTATCTTTATTTAATATAACTGTAGCTTTATCTCCAAATCCATTTGAAATTTCATCTATTGCATTATCTAATATTTCCCACACACAATGGTGAAGTCCCTTACTTCCAGTAGAACCTATATACATCCCTGGTCTTACTCTTACTGGTTCTAACTTTTCAAGTGAAGTTAATGAATTTACATCATAACTTTGGTTATTTTTTTCTTCTATCATATTTTCCTCCATTACTCAAAGCCTTATAGAAGAATTACTATAAGTTTTTTAATACATTATATATATCGTATATACTTTCCTATATCATTAAAAAAATATACATAAACTTTCTACATTTGTCAAACATGTGTTCCGTTAGTTATTAATTGAAAAACAATAAAGTGACTCAAAAGCTCTTAATTACTACGGATAGCAATATTTCATCTTTCGAGTCACTTAAATATTATTTTATAGTGTTTTCTCTCATCAATTATATATTAAGCAAACTATTTACACATCATATATGCCTATTTGTCTAACGTGCTTTGTATGATTCCATTCCTTATTATTTTTTCTTAAGATTCCTTGAATAGTTATTGGTATCCAAGTTAATGTGTATATAGCATATAAAAGATATCTAAAGAAAATAAAGAATCCTTTTTTACCGAAAAATACATAAGCTAAAAGTAAAAATGTTAATGTATAAAGTGCATGAGTTCCAGTTATAATATATATGTTTTGAATATCTCCTAATAAAAGTGGATAAACAAATGAGTTCAATGAATATAATGCAAACAATACGAATAAACTATTAGTTATCTTCTTATCCTTAAGTATTACATATGGAGTAATTAAGAATTGTACAATTACAAACCCCTTCCATCCCCAATCACTAAAAAGATAACTTATTGAATATAAATGCACTCCTGTAGTATTTACTTGTATAAAGGTTATTAAAGCTGATATACCAAGTAATAATACTGTAAAGGGTTGAACTACATACAACGCGCAATCGAAAGCTCTAATATCCCTATCCTTAACAGCTTTTTTAAGAAGCTTAAAGAAAAATCTTGAAGCTACATCCGCAAAGCCCTGCATCCATCTTCTACGTTGTACCCATGACTGCTTTAAAGTTAAAGGCTTTTCATCATAAATTATTGCATCATGTGCCCAGCCTACTCTCTCTCCATTTAAAATAAGTTTGCAGCTGAATTCTAAATCTTCTGTTAAGCAGGTTGCTCCCCAACCAAGCTTCTTTAACATTTCTACATCTATTGCAAAACCAGTTCCACCTATTTGATTTGACAATCCAAGGTTTGTTCTTGCTAATTGATAAAGTCTATTTTGTGACCAGAAAGCAATTGAATATGCTGATGCAATCCATGAATCTTCAGGGTTCTTAGAGTCTAGATAACCTTGAACAACTTTATACCCATCATTCATTTTTGCATTAATTTCTTTCAAGAAATCTTTTGCAATTACGTTATCTGCATCAAATACTGAGATTGCATCATATTGTTCTTCCATCTTATATAATTTTGCAAACATCCATTCAAGAGCGTAACCTTTACCTCTTTTTTCCTTGTCATTTCTCTCAAAAACCTTAACTCCGTGTTTTCTTGATATTTGTGCTGTCTTGTCAGTACAGTTATCTGCAATAACAAAAATATCATATAACTCTTTAGGATAATCAAGTTTCTTTAAACTCTCTAATAAATTTCCTATTACCACTTCTTCATTATGAGCGGCAACGATTAAGGCATACTTTCTGTTTGCTTCATAATTTTTATTTTCTCTTTTTCTAAAAAATCCAAATAACGATATTATCAGATAATACGCAGTTATACTAAATACAAAAATTTGGAATACAGCTGTTGCAGCAAAAATGTAATTCCCCATTTTATCCACTCCTAAATAATATTTAAATCCTTAGTCTATTTTTCTATTCACACTAAGCAATTATAACTAAATTTATACGCTTTAATTAACGCACCTTTATTACTATATTTCAACTTAGTAAAAAAATCAAGTACAGTATTAGTTGAAATAGAATAATTATTGGCACTCCAATAACAAATTTTAAGTGTTTTGTTTTGTGTCTAAACACTTGCATTCCAAGAAAAACTCCAATACTTCCACCTAATAAGGCAAATAGAAATAAAGTTTTTTCTTTTGTTCTCCATTTATGTTTTCTTGCCGCATTTTTATCCTTATATACTATAAAAAATCCTAAAATATTTATAGCAATTAAGTAACCAATTACCAGTTCTCTCAAATTATTGATTCCTTTCATATATAACCTTGATTATATAAAATTAGTTTGTCCTAAAAACAACTTACTATTCACATAGCATATCAAAATCTATAATATATTTCTATATTCTTTAATGGATTTTAAGAATTTATTAATTATTGCATCCTCAGTACTTATTACTATATCCTTAGTTTTGTCTAGGGATATAAGTCCACCTGCCATTTCTTTATGTCCTCCGCCATTTCCTATTCCACTCAATGCATTATTTACGATTTTTCCTGCATCAAGCTCGTCCATTTCATTTCTTATAGAAAACTTATAATCTTTTTCTCTTTTACTATAAACAACTGCAAAATCTATTTCTTTAATAGATAACATGAAATCAGATATGCAAGCTAATAAGGAATCTGTACAATTTGCTCCTGCATCTGCAAAACCTATTCCTTCAAAAACTCTAATGCTCTCAATTGCATTTGAGTAAGCTGCTATTTCCTTAATCTCTAAGTTATTTCTTAATATTTTATTTAATATATTAATATTTGCTTTTTTGTATAAAAAACAATAATATTCTATATCTTTTTCTGAAGCTCCTCTACTAAGATCCAAAGTATCCATCTTAATACCGTATAATAATGCTGTAGCTACATTTATATCCATTTCTACATTATTTTCAAAATAATATTCTGCTATAATTGAAGAACATGCTCCATATTCATCTCTTATATCTTCAAAAATATACTTTTCTTCCACAAAAATTGGGTGATGATCAATACATGCTACTTTTTCACAGGAGATATCTGAAACATTTTTGTTGTTTTTCTGAGCATCAACTACGATAATTACCATATCTTTATTTAGGTTATCTATAGTATTAATATATTCAATATTTATATTTAATAGTTCTATCATCTTTTTTGTTGAATATCTCTCTATTTCTCCAGTACAATAAAAAGTTGCCTCAATTCCTTTAGATTTCAATAACTTCTTTAATGCAAACGATGAAGCTATTGCATCTGGATCCGGATTATTATGAGTTTGTATAAAAACCTCTTTATTTTTTAATTTCTCAATTAGTTTATTTAATTTACTCATTTTCCCCTCATATATCAATAAAGTATATTTTAAATATATTATATCATGCTTTTCCCATAAATTTTTCACTGACTTGCAAGACTTTTAAGTAATTTTATTGGTAAAAACCGAAAAAAGCTCCAAAACTTAATTTTACAATTAAATTTGAAGCTCAAACTTTCATAGTTTTTTATAAAAAGCCCTATAGTTACGCATTTAAATTTATATGACAATAACCACCTGGATTCTTTTTTAAATATTTTTGATGATATTCCTCTGCATCATAAAAGCATTTTAAGTCTTTTATTTCAGTTACTATTGGCTTATCATATTTTTCTTGTTCTTTATCTCTATAACTTTGGATCTCATCAAGATCACTTTTATCAATATAATATATCCCAGTTCTATATTGATGCCCTATATCAGGCCCCTGTCTGTTCTCTACTGTAGGTTCAATTATTCCAAAAAATTTCTCCAAAAGATTATTTAGGGAAAGTACCTTTTCATCATATCTTACATAGCAGGCTTCAGCATGACCTGTAGTCCCTGTACAAACCTCTTCATATGTTGGATTTTCTTTTATTCCATTCGCATATCCAACCTTCGTTTCTTTAACTCCTTCAATCCTCGAAATATATTCTTCAACTCCCCAAAAACATCCACCAGCTAAAACAATTTCTTTCAAACTTATCACCTCGTTAACATATTCTTTTTTTTATATTATGATATATATAAGTTACTTTGTAAACAATAAACTATATTGATTCTGGTAGGTGATTTTATGAATATTGGATATGCATGTATTTCATTAACTACAAATGCAAGAACAAACAGAAAATTGCTATTAAAAAATTATTCTAATGATGCCCTAAGATTAATAATAAAAGAGAATCTCTCTGATTTAATGAAAATTTTAATTAATAATAAAAAAAATAATATTTTTCTTTATAGAATTTCCTCTGATATTATTCCCCTTGCTAGTCATGATATTAATACTTTTCCATGGCAAGAAGTATTTAAGGATGAACTTTTAGAAATTGGTACATATATCAAAGAAAACAATATGAGGGTATCAATGCATCCTGGTCAGTATACTGTTATTAATTCTCCTAAAGAAGAAGTTGTAAAAAATTCTATTGCAGAACTTGAATATCACACAGATTTCCTTAATTCCTTGGGAGTAGATTATACAAATAAAATAGTGCTACATATTGGGGGAGTTTATGGTGACAAAACTTCTGCAAAAGAGAGATTTATATCAAATTTTAGAAGTTTATCAGATTCAACAAAGCAAAGACTTGTAATTGAAAATGATGAAAAAAATTTTTCGCTTGAGGATGTTTTGGATATTTCTTATAAGATTGTAATACCAGTTATTTATGATAACTTGCATAATTATTGCTATGGTAGTAACAATCTCACTCATAAAGAAATATACAAACTAGTATCAAAAACTTGGAAATGTAAAGATGGAAATATGAAAGTTCATTATTCAGAGCAGGACAAAAACAAGAAAAAAGGATCTCATTCGCAAACAATTAATCTTAAACTATTTTTAGATTATTTTAATGAGGTTAAAGAATTTAATCCTGATATAATGCTTGAAGTTAAGGATAAAGATATTTCTAGTATTAAAATAATTAACGCTCTAAATGAGCTCAATGGTATCCCTGCTTCAAAATCATTGATTTACGATGAATGGGCAAAATATAAATATTTAATTATGGCATACAACTATGATTTTTATAAAGAATGTAAGAATATTATTAAAAATAATTCTGGAATAGTTGAACTATATAATAAAATAGATTCTTGTACACAGAATCCTTTACTGGATGGAAATTTAGTTAACACCCTTGAGCATATATGGGGATACTTTAAAACTTCAGCTACTTCCCAAGAAAAAAAACATTTTTTCAAACTATTGTCCGAAAAAAATTTAATTAAATGTAAAGATTATTTATATAAGCTTTCTTATAAATATCATGAGGATTATCTATTAAATTCGTATTTTTTTAAAGAATTATAATGTTAACCAAACATCATTATTAGCATAAATTAATTAATAAAATTTTATTTTTATTTTCAAATTGACAATTTTTAATATACATTATAAAATAATCAATATAATAGAATATTAAGCGATGAAAAAGAAAAGTAACAATATTCATTCTTTTAGAGAGGTTGTGTTCGGTGTAAACAACTAGATCGATATTGTAAAAGGAGCTTTGGAGCATTAAATTTTTAAAGATGGGCTATTGCCAAAAAGGGTGGAACCGCGGATTTTTTCGTCCCTTTGTTGGTAAGGCTTTTTTTTATATATAAATTTAGAAGGAGTGGATAAAATGAAAGCAATATTAACAGTAATAGGTAAAGATAAGGTGGGCATTATAGCTGGTATAAGTAGTGAACTTCAAGCGTTAGAAATCAATATCCTTGACGTTACTCAAACTATTATGCAAGGATATTTTACAATGATCATGATGCTAGATTTAGAAAAAACCACTAAGAATTTTGAAGAAGTTAAGAACAGTTTGCTTAAAAAAGGTGAATCTTTAGGAGTAGAAGTTAAAATTCAAAGAGAAGAAATATTCAATTCTATGCACACACTATAGGGTTTTAAGTTCAACTATTAACTTATTCGTGCCTGATATCAAACAAGTATAAGTTAAGTTTCCTATAAAAAACCCTAAATAATATGGAGGTATCATATGAACGCAAATAATATATTAGAAACCATAAAAATGATAGAAGAAGAAAAATTAGATATTAGAACTATTACCATGGGTATTTCTCTTTTGGATTGTATCGACTCTGATGGAGATAAAGCTAGAGCGAAAATATATGATAAAATCACAAAATCTGCTGAAAACTTAGTTAAGGTAGGAGAACAAATTGAAAGTGAGTTTGGTATTCCAATAGTAAATAAGAGAGTTTCAGTTACTCCAATCTCTTTAATTGGTGGTGCTACAAATGAAACTAGTTATGTAAAATTTGCCGAAACCTTAGATAAAGCTGCCGCATCTTTAGGCATTGATTTTCTAGGCGGATTTTCTGCTCTTGTACATAAAGGATATACAAAAGGAGATAAGATTTTAATTAACTCTATTCCTGAAGCTTTAGCAACTACAAACAAAGTATGCTCTTCTGTTAATGTTGGTTCTACAAGATGCGGCATTAATATGGACGCTGTTAAAGAAATGGGAGAAATAATTAAAAGAACTGCTGAACTTACAAAAGATACTCAAGGGCTAGGTTGTGCTAAACTTGTAGTGTTTGCAAATGCAGTTGAAGATAATCCATTTATGGCTGGTGCTTTCCATGGTGTTGGTGAAGCTGAACGCATCATAAATGTTGGAGTAAGCGGACCTGGCGTTGTTAAAAGAGCTCTTGAGAAGGTTAAAGGAGGTAGCTTTGATCTAGTTGCTGAAACAGTAAAGAAAACTGCTTTCAAAATAACTAGAATGGGCCAATTAGTTGCTTTAGAAGCATCTGACAGATTAGGAGTACCATTCGGAATTGTGGACCTTTCTCTTGCACCAACTCCTGCAGTTGGTGACTCTGTTGCTCATATCCTTGAAGAGATGGGATTAGAAGTAGTAGGAACCCATGGTACTACTGCTGCTCTTGCTCTATTAAATGATGCAGTAAAAAAAGGCGGAGTAATGGCTTGTGGCCATGTAGGAGGCCTAAGCGGAGCTTTCATACCAGTATCTGAAGATGCAGGAATGATAGATGCAGTACTAAACGGCTCATTAAACTTAGAAAAACTTGAGGCAATGACTGCAATCTGCTCTGTTGGACTAGATATGATTGCAATTCCTGGTGATGCTTCTGCATCTACAATTTCAGCTATGATTGCTGATGAAGCAGCAATTGGAGTAATAAATAATAAAACTACTGCAGTAAGAATAATTCCTGCACCTGGTACTAAAGTTGGTGACATGGTGGAATTTGGAGGATTACTAGGTCGAGCTCCAGTAATGACTATTAACAAATACTCTTCTTTTGATTTTATTCAAAGAGGCGGAAGAATTCCTGCACCAATTCATTCATTTAAAAATTAGAGATATTTTAGATAAAAATAGCGATAGCATATTACTATCGCTATTTTTTTATTTAATAATCCCACTAAACTTGTTCTTTCCTAACATACTTCTTTTATGTATAATATATATAATGCATTAAAGAATTTACATGTCACTGTCCACCTCTTAGACGTTTCAACTAAGAGGTGGACCATAAGATGTAATATGATTTTTGCATTATATATATTAATTAAAATCCTTGCATTTTTATGCATATAACTTTAATTGGGGGTGAAAGCATGCCGTTAAAAATTCCTAGTGATTTGCCTGCTTTCAATATCTTAAGAGATGAAAATATTTTTGTAATGAGTAATTTAAGAGCTGAAACACAACAAATACGACCTCTTAAAATTGCTATTTTCAATCTAATGCCTACAAAGATTTCAACTGAAAATCAGTTACTTAGGCATTTAGCAAATACTCCACTACAGGTCGAAATTAAGTTGATCCAAACTAAAACGTACACCTCGTCTCACACATCTTCACAGCACTTAGATAAGTTTTATAATTATTTCGAAGATATAAAAGACGAAAAATTCGATGGATTAATTATTACAGGCGCTCCTATTGAGCATCTTTCTTTCGAAGAAGTGGATTATTGGGATGAACTTACAGAAATAATGGAATGGAGCAAACACAATGTTTACTCTACTCTTCATATTTGTTGGGGGGCACAAGCAGGACTATATTATCATTATGGTATTCCAAAGTACAAGCTTAAAGAAAAAATGTTTGGAGTTTTTGCACATAAAACCTGCGTTAAAAACCACGAATTATTGCGTGGTGTAGATGACATCTTTTATGCTCCTCATTCAAGACATACCGAGGTATTAAGAGAAGATATTGAAAAGGTTTATGATTTGCAAATATTAGCTGAATCTGATGAGGCTGGAGTCTTTATAGTAACTTCAAAATCCGGAAGAGATGTTTTTATTACTGGTCATTTAGAGTATGATAGAACTACCTTGCAAGATGAATACGAAAGAGATTTATCTAAAGGTCTTAATATCAAAATACCAGAAAACTATTTTCCTCATAATAATCCATCCAAAACACCTTATGTAACTTGGAGATCAGGTGCTAATATTATATTCTCAAATTGGCTAAATTATTTTGTTTATCAAAATACGCCTTATAATTTAAATGAATTAGACTAATAAAATATACAAAAAAATAACTCAGCATCTGCTGAGTTATTTCTATTTAACTAAATTTAAAATTACTGTATTTATCGCAAATAGAGCCATTGCTATTGCTGTTAATTTTGCCAACATAGCTTCTTTTGTTCTACCTTTATTTTTAGCAAAAAAGGTTTCACTTCTTCCTTGAATTAATCCACTTAATCCATCCGTTTTACCTGGTTGAAGCATTACAGAAATTATTACTGCCAATCCTAATATTGTCTCTAATATTATTAATGCTGTTTTCATCCCTAACCTCCTGATTACAACTTAATACTAAGCTATACTATTCCCAATACTTCAAAACTTAGTATAAAACACCTTTTAATATGATATCATATTTAGTAAGTTATTACAATAAGTTTATTATTTATACTTAAATTAAGTATAATATAATTAAGCCTATATCTTATTAATATTATAAGATATAGGCTTTAATATTTCTAGTTAATATCTATTGCTTTTTAATATTGAAGAAAGCATCTATTCCTCTATATTCTGCAACATCTCCTAATTCTTCTTCTATTCTAAGTAATTGATTATACTTAGCAACTCTTTCAGATCTGCAAGGAGCACCTGTCTTAATTTGGCCTGCATTTACAGCTACAACTAAATCAGCAATAGTAGTGTCTTCTGTTTCTCCACTTCTATGAGATACAACAGCTGTATAACCAGCTCTATTAGCCATTTCAATAGCATTAAGTGTTTCTGTTAATGTACCAATTTGGTTAAGTTTAATAAGAATTGAGTTTGCAACTCCCTTTTGAATTCCAGTATTTAATCTACTTGTGTTTGTAACAAATAAATCATCACCAACCAATTGAATTTTTCCACCTAATCTATCAGTAAGTATTTTCCAGCCTTCCCAATCTTCTTCTGCAACACCATCTTCTATTGAGATTATTGGATATTTTTCAACCCAATTTGCATAGAAATCAACTAACTCTGCTGCAGTTAATGATTTTCCTTCATTTTTTAATTCATACTTACCATCTTTATAGAATTCTGAAGATGCAGCATCAATTGCAATAAATACATCTTTACCTGCCTCATATCCTGCCTTTTGTATCGCTTCTAATATTACTGTAATTGCTTCTTCATTACTCTTAAGGTTTGGAGCAAATCCACCTTCATCTCCAACTCCAGTTGAGTAATTTTTTTCATTTAAAGTTGCTTTTAATGCATGATATACTTCTGAAGAAATTCTTACAGCATCACTAAATGTTGCTGCTCCAACAGGCATAATCATAAATTCTTGTAAATCAACTGAGTTATCAGCATGAGAACCTCCATTGATTATGTTCATCATAGGAACTGGAAGAACTTTTGCATTTACTCCTCCTATATATTGATAAAGTGAAAGTCCTAAATAATTAGCTGCTGCTTGAGCTACAGCAAGTGAAACTCCTAGTATTGCATTAGCGCCAAGCTTACCTTTATTTTCTGTACCATCTAATTGAATTAATACCTTATCAATATAAGTTTGATCAAAAACATTCATTCCAATTAATTCTGTAGCTATCTCTTCATTTACATTTTCAACTGCTTTAAGTACTCCTTTTCCATTATATAGAGCTTTTTCACCATCTCTTAATTCAACAGCTTCATAAATTCCTGTTGAAGCTCCTGATGGAACAGCAGCTCTACCAACAGTTCCATCCTCTAGTACTACCTCTACCTCTACTGTTGGAAAACTTCTTGAATCTAATATTTGTCTTCCTATTACGTCAACAATTTCTACATATTGTTTCATTAATTATACCCTCCTTATAAAATAACTAGCCTTATTATTATTTCTAGATAATCAATTAATAATACTAGTTTTTAGTTTTACTTAATTTATGTAACCTAAAATTTACTTGTGCTATTATTATTTTCCTTTTCTACTTACATTATACTCCATTTGTTTGATAATTTCAACCATTTGATAATAATTATCACTTGTTCTTTGATTATTTCTTATCTATTTCATTTAATAGCTTCTGTATAAACCTTAATTCATTACCCTTTTGAAAAAAATATATTCTTGAGGTAACTAAAATTCCACCTATAGTTCCTGCGATGATATCACCCATTGTATCTATTAAACTATATCTTTGAGAGTCCAATCCGAATAGCTGATCAGTTGTAAACTCATAAATTTCCCATACTCCAGCCATAGATATTGAGAAAAACAATGAAAATAATACACCTATCAATGGATTCAATCTTTTTCTATCTACTTCTTTGGTAAGTTTATAGAAAATTAAGTAACCAATATAGGCTAAAATCATTCCTGAAATCAAATGTAAAAACTTATCCCAATAATAAAATGTTTTATAGAACCCACATACTTTACCTAAAAACATAGCTAAGAAAATAAAAATAACTATTAAATTATATATAGTTTTGGGCAATTTAAATCTGCTCCTCTGTAGAAGAAACCAACTACTTAATAACACTGCTAATGCAAATAGAGTATTACCAATCTTATTTTGGTAACTAAAAAAAATTTCAACAATAATAGCTATCCCTAATAATGCTATAAAAATACTTGTTAGATTAAATAAATTATTGCTAACACTTTTCCTCAATATAACCACATCCAAAAATTAAACTCATAGTCTATAATATACGCCTTGCATAATATTAATATCCATATGAGTAAAATTTTTAGTAGAGTATAATTTTCTTAAGCCTATTATTGAAAACTTCTTTTATATATATTTAACAATTCTTCGTAAGTAATCTCTTCTGGGTGATTTGCTAACTTCCCTTTATTTTCAATCATTCCTCTAGCATATTCTTCAATTTCTAAATCAGTTAGATTTATTTGAACTTTTGTAAGTTTTCTTAATATTTCTTCAAACTTTTCATAGCTATCAATTCCTAATATCTTATGGATTTTATCAACCTTTTCCCTGTGCTTAAATACTCTTAAGTATTCCACATACAACACTCCATTTGCTAGTCCATGAGGTAGATCTTTATTGTAGGTAAGTGCATATCCCATGCCATGAGGCAATGATGTTCCAGTCTGTGCAATAAGAATTCCGCCTATTGTCGATGCAAACATTAGCTTTTCTCTAATCTTGATATCTAAATTTCCTGAAAGCAAAGAATCAATGCATTCTCCCCATATTTTCATACCAGTTTCTGCAATTGCATCTGTTAAAATATTTGCATTTTTATTTAGATATCCTTCAACCAAATGTGAAAATGCATCTACAGCAGTGTTTACTGTAATTTTCAATGGTGTTTCTAAAGTATATCTTGGGTCTAAGAATGATATTATCGGAAATATGCTCTGTCCATAATTCTTTTTTGTTTTTTCTTTATGAAGAGTAACTATAGCATACTGTGTAACTTCACTGCCAGTGCCAGAAGTTGTTGGCACTGCAATTATATCCACAGATTTAAGGTTCGGTTTTAAAAATACGTCTTCCCCACATATTGAGGTGTTTTTAACTAATATTCCTATTACCTTAGACGAATCCAGCGGAGATCCTCCTCCAATACCTATTATAAAATCAATTTTTTCTTTTCTTCCTAGTTCCCCTGCTTTTTCAATGGTCTCTAATGAAGGATTTTCCTCAATATCATCAAAAATAATATATTCAATTGAAGCTCTGTTTAATGCTTCTTCAACATCTTTTAAAGAACCATTTTTCTTAGATGATCCCCTACCTGTAACTATCAAAGCCTTTTTACCTAGGTTTATAAACTCCTTATAATTTTCTTGGATCACATTTTCCCCTGAAAATATCTTAGTTGGCATATAAAAACTGTTCATTCAGAATTCTCCTTTGCTATTTATTAATTATAGTATATAAAAAATCGTCAAGGCGATTATGCGCCGTCGATTTTTTACTCGCATCTGCCTTTCCAAACGCATGTGAGGAAAAACTGGCAGGCGACTAATTCTTTTTGTTACTCTTTAGTGGTATCCATTGAATCCTTAGATTATAATTCAAACTTATAAATTTATCAGCAACCTTAAAATATTATAAATTTCTAAAGAGTAACAAAAGCGGATTCCTTAGAATCCGCCTTTAAAGCTTTTATGGTAGTTCATTACCTGCTGCTCTATAAATTTCATACCATTCTTCTCTTAATAATGAAACATTTGAAGCGTTGCAAATATCTCTTAATCTATCTTTATTAGTTGTTCCAACAATTGTTTGAATTTTGGCTGGATGTCTTAAAATCCACGCAACTGCAAGTGCAGAAGTTGATATATTCTTTTCTGCTGCAATTCTATCTAATACTTTATTTAGTTCAGGGAACTTATCATTGTTTAAGAAAACCCCTTCAAAGAATCCATATTGGAATGGTGACCAAGCTTGAATTGTAATATCCTTTAATCTAGAATACTCAAGAACACTTCCATCACGATCTATTGCGCCTGGAAATTTTGTATTTACATTAATTCCAGAATCAATCATTCCAGTGTTAGTAATACTAAGTTGTAATTGATTTATTATAAGTTTGTGCTCTGTATATTTTTGAAGTAATTCTATTTGCATTGGATTATGGTTACTTACACCAAAGTTTTTTACTTTTCCGCTCTTATATAATTCATTAAAAGCTTCTGCTACTTCTTCTGGCTCCATTAATGTATCCGGTCTATGAAGTAGTAATGTATCAACATAATCAGTTTTTAGACGTTTTAAACTTGCATCTACAGATGATAAAATATGTTCCTTTGAAAAATCATAAAATCCTTTTCTAATACTGCACTTTGTTTGAATTTTTATTTTATCTCTTAGGGCTGGAGTAAGTGCCTCACCAAAAAGTTCTTCACTCTTTCCTCCTCCATAAATATCAGCATGATCAAAGAAATCAATTCCACATTCAACAGCTGTATCAATAAGATCCTTAACTTCATCTACTGAAAATTTATTTATTCTCATACAACCTAGTACTATTTCTGATGCCATAAGTCCGCTATTACCTAAATTAATTTGTTTCATTTTATTACCCTCCAACTTTTATTTATATTATTTATTATTTTCTTAATGCATTATATATATATCGATTACAATTATATCTTTATATCACCTCCTCAAAGTTCTCATAAATTCTAAAACAGTGATATAAATTTACAATTTATTGATGATGCTAGCATTATAAGCTGCTCCAAATCCATTGTCGATATTAACTACACTAACACCGCTGGCACAGCTATTTAGCATTGATAAAAGCGCTGATAGTCCACCAAAGTTTGCTCCATAACCAACACTTGTAGGAACTGCAATAACTGGTTTGTTTACAAGACCGCCTATTACACTAGCTAGAGCCCCTTCCATTCCAGCAACTACTATTACTACTTTTGCACCTCTAATTATATCTAACCTAGAAAAAAGTCTATGAATCCCTGCAACACCTACATCAGTAATTTTCTCCACTCTATTTCCAAGTATTTTAGCAGTTTCCATAGCCTCTTCAACTACAGGTAAATCTGATGTTCCTGCTGAAACTATAGCAATATAACTACCTGTAACATCCTGATCCTTTTTTCTAATAGTTATTGTTCTTCCTAGAGAGTTATACTCAGCATCATTACATAGTTCTTTTACTGCTAAGTACATCTCATATGAAGCTCTAGTTCCTAATATATTGTTATCTTTTGTTAGCATAAACTTTACTATGTCTCTTACTTGTTCTACCGTTTTTCCCTCACAATAGATGACTTCTGGATAGCCTACCCTAAGCTCTCTATGATTATCTATCTTTGCAAAACCTAACTCCTTAAATGGTAAGTCCTCTAGCTTTCCTAGGGCATCTTCTACATCTATTTTATTGTTTTTTACTGATTCCAATAATTCCTTTATATCTTCTTTATTCATTACCATTCTCCTGAAGCATTTTATTAACTTCTTTATAAACTTTTTCTATTGGTATATTATTTTCTATTGCTATATTTCTGCAGTCTTCATATTCCGCCTTATACTTAACTAATTCTCCTTTATAGAAAGATTTTTTAATAGTTACCTCTCCATATTTAGTTTTAACTTTAGAAAATTCTCTGTTTAACATTATTTTTTCAACTTTATATTTTCTTACTCCTATGGATGTACTTTCTTTAAAAATTACATCTAGCACTTCTTTTTCACAGTTATTGTTAACTAATATACTTAACTTTATAGCTGGTCTTCCCTTTTTCATAAATATAGGTGTTTTATAAACATCTAAAGCTCCTTTTTCAAAAAGCTTTTCCTCAATATATCCATATAATTCTGGATTCATATCATCAATATTTGTTTCTATAATGTACTGTTCCTGTATTTCTTCACTCTCTTCCTTTACACCTAAATAAACTCTTAATATATTTGGTATATCTAAGTCTCTATGTCCAATTCCATACCCAATTTTCTCTACTGAAAAATCTATTTTATCAGTAAATTCTTTAACGTTAGCTGCTAAAATTGCTGCTCCAGTTGGAGTCGTTGTTTCAAATTGCACTATTCCCGTATTCATTGGAATATTCTTCAGTATTTCTGCTGTTGCTGGTGCAGGTACTGGCATTAAACCATGTGCACATTTAACAAATCCACCACCTACTTGAACAGTAGATGCCATTATTTTATCTACTTTTAAATAGTCTATAGCTATGGCTGCCCCTACAATATCTACTATTGAATCAGTAGCCCCTACCTCGTGAAAATGCACTTCATCAAGAGATTTTCCATGAACTTTAGCTTCAGCTACCGCTACTTTCATAAACATTTCTATACTCATTTTTTTAATATTATTATCTAAGGTACTAGAGTTTATTATTTCTTCAATATCTTTTAAATTTCTATGTTGGTGTTCATGGGCTATTTTATTAATATGTTCATGATTGTGATCATGTGTATGCCCATGTTCGTGAATATGGCTGTGATTATGCTGTTCTTCTAAGTGCTCATGATGTGTATGTTCATTTTTAAGTATTACATCAACTCTTGTTCCTGTTATTCCTTTTTTTGCCGAAGTTTCAAATTTTATTTCATACTCTGAATCCAATCCTAATTTTGAAATCTCTTTAATTAAATATTCTCTTGGGACTCCTAAATCTATCAAAGCGGCTAAATTCATATCCCCACTTATTCCGCAAAAACAATCATAGTATAATACTCTCATATTTATCTCTCCATTACTTTCTTTTTTAAAAACCCTATATAGGGTTTTAAGTTCAACTAATAATTTATTCATGCCCGAAAATATCCAGAAACCGACATTTTCAAACAAGAATAAATTATGTTTCCTATAAAAACCCTATATTATGTTATATTCCTTTAAAAATTCTTCATCCTCTATAATGTTATAATATTTATCATCTCTTATAATTTTATGATTCTCTGAAAATACAATTGCTCTTTCAAACACTCCATCAACATATTGAAAATCGTGAGTTGCACAAATTATTGTTTTTCCACTCTTATTTAGTGCAATTAATAAATCTCTTAGGAATCTTTTACCTTTTGGATCTATTCCACTCATAGGCTCATCTAATGTTAATATTTCTGGGTTTAAGGCTAAAACACTTGCAATAGCAACTCTCTTTTTCTCTCCACCGCTTAAATTATATGGGTGCTCATCTTTTATTTTTTCTATATTAAGCATTTTAAGACAATCATTTACTCTCTTATTAATTTCATCTTCTCTTAATCCCATTTGAATGGGACCAAAGGCTATCTCCTCAAATACTGTTGAGCAAAAAAGCTGGGTATCTGAATTTTGAAAAACAAAACCAACTCTTTTATGAAATAACTTCAAAAATTTATTATCTTTCAGTTTATTTTCATTAATTTCAGTTCCATCAAAAATATACTTACCTTCACTTGGAGATATAATTCCATTCATTAACTTCAAAAAAGTTGATTTTCCACTTCCATTAGGACCTATTATGGCTATTGATTCTCCTTCTTTTATATGAATGTTAATATCCTCAAGAGCTTGTTTACTTTTGTAAGTAAATGAAGCATGCTCTAGTTTTATCATTTATTAATCTCCTTAACTTGTTATAAATTCAAATATAAAAACAGTAAATAATAATATATTTATTATTATATAGATATAATCAAATTTTCCCAAGTTAAATTTTATAGGGGTGTTATATTCACCTATGAAGCCTCTGCATTCCATTGCATAGGACATTTCTTCACTCATCTTGTAGGATTTAAGAAATAGATTCCCAATAATTTTTGAAATGGAATTATATTTATCATTATTAATTCCAACTGATCTAAGTTTAAATGCATATAGTAAATTAATTGAATACTCACCTAGAAGTACAATATATTTAATTGTTATCTCCAAAATCCATATAAATATATCCGGTATAAATAATAATTTTAATGACTTACTAATTTCACTCCATCTAGTATTATGAGACAGTAAATTCATTATGACTATTGTAGTTACAATCTTTTGACAAAGTAATAAACTATTATATATATTTCCATATAGCATAGATGGTATTAATGCAACTAATGTCATGAGTGGAAAAATCATACTTGAAAGTAATATTCTTTTTCTTTCTTTACTATCCATAAGAAATAGAGTTATTAATATATATACATCAAATATAGATAAAAATATAAAACTTCTTGTTATTGATATCAAAATCACACTTAATATTGAGGCAATAACCTTAACTGTAGGATTTATTGAGTATATTATTTCATCCTTATTCTTATTTTGTCTTATTATAGCTATAATCCTAATTAGTGAGAAAATACTTTTTTCTATATATGAATTTTTTTCATCTTTTGGCACGTAACTATCTTTTACTAAAAGCCATTCTTCTATCATTCTTCACCTTTCGTGTGTCTTCTTAAATTTATTTTCGAAATAATCTTAAACAGAATTACGATTAGTATTACCCCAGCTAAGGCTGATAATATATATCCTATATTTTCTTTTATTCCACTTACACCATAGCCTTGCATTGGTGCATTAAAATTAACTCCTTGTTCCATCCCTTTTGGTGTAAAACCAAGTGTCTTACTTATCTCACTTGTATCCCATTCTCCCCAAGCCGTTCCAGATGCCAATAATCCTAAAGGGGTTGCTAAAATAATCACTAAAGCTATTACAAATATCCCTTTTATCTTACTAACACTCCCTTTGTATATTACTTCTGGAGAAACCTTCCTCACATAACTATACACTCCGGCTGTAATTATTCCTTCCAAAACCCCAACCACTAATAAATGAGGAATAGTCATAGCTGGTATAGAAACATTTAATCCATAAGGGCTATATAATGGCAATCCGCTTCCATCCTTAAACAAAAGTGGTTGTACTCCAAATTCTATTGCGGCAAATAAGGCTGCAACATTAACTGATATATATCCACTAGCAAGAGCTCCAATATACTCCGCTTTCTTTCCTGGAATTACTTTTTTTATAAAATTAAAAATATAATATGCTGTAAAAGGCATTATAAATGCCATATTAAAACAGTTTACCCCTAGTGCCAGTACTCCTCCATCACCAAAGAACAACGCTTGTATTACAAGTGAAATAGTTACGGCAATTACCGCACTATATGGTCCAAGTAATATAGCTGCCAATGCTCCACCAACTGCATGTCCAGTCGTTCCACCTGGTAGAGGTATATTAAACATCATAGTCAAAAATGAGAATGCTGCTGAAATCCCAAGTAAAGGCATTTTTTGTCTTGTTACTTCCTTTTTAATCTTAATGCTAGCCCTTCTCCATATTGGAATCATTGCTGCACCAAATGTAGCACAAGTTGATGGACTTAAATAATTATCTGGTATATGCACTAGTGAACACTCCTTTAAATTCAAATACAAATATTGCCATAAAAGCAAAAGCTTTTATGACAATATAAACTTATGCAAATAATGCAGTTACATTCTTTAATTCTTGACGAATTTTAATTGATTGTGGACAATGGCTTTCACATTTACCGCATTCAACACAATTTATTGCTCTTTCCTCTGGTTTAACTGAACTATATCTAGCTTTTAGTTCTTTTTCAGTACCTGGAGTAACAAATAAACTATATTCGTTATAATAAGTGAAGTTCTTAGGTATATTTACGCCTTTTGGACATGGCATACAATATTCACATGCAGTACAATTAACCTTCACTCTTTCTTTATATACATTTTTAACTTTATCCATTATTTCTAACTCTTTTTCTGATAAAGAGTTTGGAGCTGCATCACTAGCAGTTCTTATATTTTCATTGATATTATCCATATCGTTCATTCCACTTAATACCACTGAAACTTCTGGGTGATTCCATACCCATCTTAAAGCCCATTCAGCTGGTGACCTTTTAACTTCATATTCATCGAATGCTTTCATTGCTTCTTCTGGTAGATTTTTAACTATCTTTCCACCTCTAAGTGGCTCCATTATAGCTACTCCTAATCCTTTACTAGCTGCATATTGTAGGCCTTCTTTACCTGCTTGATAATTTTCATCTAGATAGTTATATTGTATTTGGCAGAATGACCAATCATAATAATCAACTATACCTTTAAATACTTCTAGTTTATCATGGAAAGAAAATCCTGCATATCGTATTCTACCATCTTTTATAGCAGAATCTAAAAATTCATCTATACCTAATTTTTTTAGATTTTCCCATACACCTTCATTAAGGGCATGAACTAAGTAGAAATCTATTCTATCAGTTTGTAGACGCTCTAATTGAGCATTTAAATATTTATCCATATCTTCTCTAGTTTTTATTAACCAACTAGGAAGCTTTGTTGCTAGGTTTACCTTTTCTCTATATCCATCTTTAAGCGCTCTTCCTACAAAAGGCTCACTCTCTCCACCATTTCCCATTCCAGTACCGTGGTATGGGAATGCTGTATCAATATAATTAACTCCATTATCTATTGCATGACGTATCATTTCAGTAGCTTTTTCTTCGTCTATTTTAGTACTGTCTCCATTAATAATAGGAAGTCTCATACACCCAAATCCAAGTTCTGATACTTTTTCATTTGTTTTTCCATATGTTCTGTATAACAAAGTAATTCCCCCTCAAAAGTTATATTTCTTACTTATATGCTTTTAGCATAATTTCTATGGTCTCTTCAATTGATAATTTATATGGATCTAATTCAAATAGTCCTCCCATTGTTTCTCGGGCATTTAGGGCTAGACTAGGAATTTCTTCTTTAGTAATATTATAACTTGACATTTTCAATTCTCTTACACCGCAATCTTCTTGTAACTTAACTAAAGCTTTTACAAAGGCCATAGGTCTTTCTTTTTCATTTATTGAATTAACATCAACACCCATAGCTCTCGCCATGTTTACAAATCTTTCAGGAGATCTTTCCGCAAAAAATGTGTAATATGCCTCTGAAAGCATAATAAGTCCAGCTCCATGAGGAAGTTCCGGATGATTAGCACTTAGTGCATGTTCCATTGAATGTTCTGATGTACAGCTTGATGTAGATTCTACTAAACCAGAAAGAGTATTTGCCAGAGCAACTTGTGTTCTAGCTTCTAAATCACTTCCATCCTTAACAGCCTTAGAAAGATATTTTGCTATTAATTCAATGCTTTTAAGTGCATATGCATCACTAATAGGTGTAGCAATATTAGCTATATATCCTTCAGTTGAATGAAAAAGCGCATCAAATCCTTGATAAGCTGTAAGATTTGGTGGAACTGTAAGCATAAGCTCCGGATCTACTACTGATAGTGTAGGAAATGTATGTTCATTTCCAAAACCTATTTTTTCTTTAGTATCCTCCTTCGTTATAACTGTCCAAGGGTCTGCTTCAGTACCTGTTCCTGCAGTTGTTGTAATTGCAACAATAGGAAGTACATCTTCTTTAACAGGTAATCCTTTTCCTGAACCTCCCACAATATAATCCCAGTAGTCTCCAGGATTATTCACCATAACTGCTATGCTTTTTGCAGAGTCTATACTACTTCCTCCACCAAGTCCTATTATGAAATCACAGTTTTCCTTTTTAGCTAGATCTGCCCCTTCCATAACATGACTCTTTATAGGATTAGGTAAAATCTTATCAAATAAAACATATTCAATTTTCTTCTCAGTAAGGATATTTTCCAGCCTGTTTAAATAGCCATACTTTTTTACTGAGTTCCCTCCTGTGGTAACAATTAATGCCTTTTTTCCAGGCAAGTTCTCATTTAAAAGTTCATTTAATTTGCCTGCACCAAATAAAACTTTTGTTGGTATATGATAATTAAAATTCATCACAAAACCTCCTATTAATTAGCAAAAGTATATATATATAGTATATCATTTGGAATTTTTCCTACAAGACTGTACTTTATTGAAACATAGTATCCAATATGATACCGTGCTTCAGATGTTATAGGTTTTTTATTGGAAACCTAATTTATTCTTACATAAATAAGTTATTAATTGAAATTAAAGCCCTTAAACTTGCTAATTCATCTTAACTCCTATAAAATAGTTTTGATATTATATTTGTAGTATAATAATTTTAGTATAAAATGACTTTAGATATTATAAGGCTTTAAGATACAATAAAATTCATACTATTCTAGGAGGATACTTCATGGAAGAAAAAATAACTAAGTTGAAGGAAGCTACTTGTGAGATTGAAGTAACATTTGAAGTAATTGGTGGAAAATGGAAACCACTCATATTATGGTATTTAGGTGAAATTAACACTTTGCGTTTTGGACAACTAAAACATTTAATACCTGATATTACACATAAAATACTTACAAAACAATTAAGGGATCTTGAAGAAAATGGATTAATAGAACGAAAAGTTTATCCAGAAATTCCGCCTAAAGTAGAATATTCAATTACTGAAAATGGCAAAGAAGTTTTACCTATTCTTGAAATGATGTGCGATTGGGCTTATAAAAACAATTATTTTAATTATGATTTAAAATATGATTTATGCGGTGAAAATATAAAAAATACTTTATCATTATATGCCAATGATATTTAAAGCTCTATAAAATAGAAAGATGTTAATAACAGCTTATATCAGCTATTATTAACATCTTTTTTGCTATTTCTTTAAAACTAATTTTTTTTCATTTTCAGAAAGAACTTCATTCATACTTCCTGTTCTATATCCTAACATATCTAGTGTTACATATGTGAAACCAATATTCTTAAATTCATTACCTATGTTATCCATAACTTCTATACTAAAGAACTTTTCTCTCTCAGAAGGATCTACTTCTATTCTTGCTATTTCTCCATGATGTCTAACTCTAACTTGTGTTATGCCCATATCAAGCAGGAATTGCTCAGCCTTCTCAACCATCTTCAATTTATCTATAGTAATCTTGTTTCCATAGGGAAATCTTGAAGATAAACATGCAAAAGATGGTTTATTCCATGTAGGTAACAGAAGCTCTTTTGATAAATCTCGTATATCCTTTTTTGTAAGGTTAGCAAGCTTAAGCGGACTTACTACTTCAAGCTCTTTCGCTGCTTGCATTCCTGGTCTAAAATCTCCAGTATCATCAAGATTAGAACCATCAAAAACAAATTCTACTCCATTTTCTGAAGCTACCTCACCAATCTTAGTAAATAATTCTTTTTTACAATAATAACATCTATTTTTAGGATTACTTGCAAAGCCTTCTATATCCAATTCTTCTGAAGAAATTATAATATGCTTTACACCCATGTCCTTTGCATACTTTATAGCTTCATTTAATTCTCTTTCAGGGTAAGTTGATGAAGTCGCAGTAACTGCTACTAATTTATCTCCTAAAACTTCATGCGCTACCTTCATAAGAAAGGTACTATCAACACCTCCTGAAAAAGCTATTGCAGCGCTGCCATGTTCTTTTATTATATTTTTGAGCAATTCATATTTTTCTTTAAGTAGCATATTTTCTCCTCCTAATTTATATATGTATGGCTTGTCTATATTATAGGGTTTTAAGTTCAACTATTAACTTATTTATGTAAGTATAAGTTAAGTTTCCTATCAAAAACTCTATACATATCTATAGTATAATTAGAGTCAATTATCTATACAAGAATGCACTTTATTGAAATATAGTATCCTAAATGATACTGTATTAAATCTTTACTTACCCTTTAGGTTAACACCACTTTTTTCCCCATATATTCATCTCATTAATTATATTTCTTAAGTCTTGTCCCTTCTCAGTCAATGAATATTCTACTGCTGGAGGGATAGTAGGATAAACCTTCCTTTGTACTACTCCACATTGTTCTAATTCTCTAAGTCTTAATGTTAATGTTTTAGGACTTATGTTATGCAGAGATTTCCTTAGTTCACCAAATCTTTTTGTCCCATCAAAAAGGTTTTTAATTACTAAAAATGACCACTTTCCATCTAAAACATTCAAAGCTTTTTCCACGCAACATATTGTATTATCATTGTTTTTAATTTCATCTCTCACACTAATTCACTCCTATAGTTCCTTTTAGGTAATCATATGTCATAAATGTAACCACTTCCAATTTTATAGTTATGGTGTTATACTTGTCAACATGAGAAATAATTTAATTGGAGGAATTTCAAATGAGTTTTTTTGAATTAGCTAAAATAAGATATTCCGTAAGAAAATACGAGTCCAAAAGCGTAGAGGAAGAGAAGCTAACAAAAATATTAGAGGCTGGTAGAATTGCTCCTACAGCTGCTAACTTTCAACCTCAACGTTTAATCGTAGTTCAAAAAGAAGAAGGACTAACCAAACTAAAGAAAAGTGCAGATATTAAAGGTGCACCTTTAGCCATAATTATATGCTCAGACCACAATACTTCTTGGAAGAGAAGATATGATAATAAAGATACTGCTGACATAGATGCAAGTATAGTTACAACACACATGATGTTACAAGCTACTGAGCTAGGTTTAGGTTCAGTATGGATCTGTCATTTTGAACCTAATATTCTAAGAGAAGAGTTTAAGTTACCAGATAATTTTGAGCCAATTAACATTTTAGCTATTGGATATGCATCACCTGAAGAAGATGCTTCTCAAAATGCTTCTCCAGATAGACATGATACTAGGAGAAAACCCTTATCTGAAACTGTATTCTTTGAAACTCTTTAGTGGTATCCATTGAATCCTTAGGTTACAATTCAAACTTAAAATTCTATCCACAACCTTTAAATATTATTAATTCCTAAAGAGTTAATAAAAAGGACTGTAAAAATACCTCATGTGTATTTTTACAGTCCTTTATTTAGTTCAACTTAAAATATTTCTTGAATTTATCCATCCATTCCTTAGCAACTCTGGTGTCTGTCTTTTTTAGGTTCTCCACAAAGACTTCTAAAACATCTAACTTTTCTAATCCCTTCATTAGATGTCTTGGATATGATTTTTTTCTACTATAGCTATTTTTAGGATCAATAATTTTTATATTACCTTTTCCATCCACATAAACATCTCTGCATCTAATATCTAATTTTGTAAACTGCAATTTTTTAAATTCTTTTATAACCTTATATAATTCTTTAGTTAATTCTTTAGTTAATCCATTCTCTTTTATATATTTATCTAATCTAACACCTTCAACCAATTCACGAATTATATACTTATCTCCATGTTTTATTATCTTGGGAAAATATTTGGAGCCCTTTGCTCTCTTGAAAACTTGTGCCTCTTTTAAGCATATTTTTTTATCATAAAATATTTTAATTATTTTTTTCCCTGGTAATAAATAAACAATTCCATTATGTCCTCTTCCTAAATATTCTCCCTCTTTAAGTAAATTTTCTACCTCATCATCAAGTTCCAAACTAACATCATACTTTTTATCCATAATATTATCCATAAAAATTACTTTATACCATAATATGCATTCAAGTAAATTTTGCTATAACCGAGTAAATATTTTCTGGGAAATAATTTATATATTTTATTTTTATAATTATAGAGTATAGATTTAAGTTTTCTATACTCTATAATTCACGTTTAATATTCATGATATTTTATCATTGCTTAAATTCTGATGCATTAAATCTAATATCTGTTTTCTTATTATTACCTATTATTTTTATTACTTCCCACCATATTGATGATATTACACCTATGACTATAGCTAATAATAACATCTCAATTTCTAAACCCGAAGTTCTAAAAATTTCATTTAAAAATGGTATATACACTATTAAAAATATCATTATTAGTGCAAGACTATTAATAAGCAATCTTGCTTTACTTTGTTTTTCTTTAAATATATTAAATATACATTGAGTATTAGATCTATTTACTAGAACTAATATAACATTAGATACAATTAGAACTACCAACGCAAAACTTCTAGCATAATCTACATCAACCCCTAAATCCACCATGTAATGAAATGGAATAAAAGCTGCAGCAAACATTGATATGCCTTGCAATATAACTTTAAAAGTTAACATTTTAGTTAGTAATGGCTCTTTGGGATCCCTTGGTGGCTTATCCATTATATTAGGTTCAGCCTCTTCCCCTTCAAAAATTATTGAACAAGTTGGATCAATTATAAGTTCCAGTAAAACAATGTGTACAGGTAATAAAATCTGTGGAAGATTAAATAAAGGTGAAAATAATGACAAACATATTATTGGTATATGGATAACCATAATATATACCATAGCTTTTCTGATATTATCAAATATCCTTCTTCCATCTTTTACAGAACTCACTATTGTTGTAAAATTGTCATCCATTAGTACCATATGAGCTGCCTCTTTTGCTACCTCCGTCCCTCTTTTTCCCATTGCTATACCTATGTCTGCAACCTTTAATGCAGGCGCATCATTAACCCCATCTCCAGTCATAGCCACTATTTCTCCTGATGCTTTCAATGCCTTAACAATTCTCATTTTATGACCTGGAATAACTCGAGAAAATATATCGCAATTAGTTACTTCTTTGCATAACTCCACATCACTCATATTATCTATCTCATTTCCAGTAATTGCTCTATCCTTAAATTGAAGTCCTATTTCATTTCCTATGGCCATAGCTGTTTTATTATAATCACCTGTTATCATTACAACTCTTATTCCAGCTTGCTTACATAGTTTAATTGCTTCTTTTACTCCTTCCTTCGGAGGATCTTGAAGTCCAATTAATCCTCTAAAGTTCAGCTCATACTTTTCAATATCTTCGTATAACTCCTCAGTGTCACAGTCACATATTGTAATAACCCTCAATCCCTTACTTGCCATGAAATCAACTTCTTTTAGGATTCTTTGTTTTTCTACTTCATCCATTTTGCATAGATGAAGCAATGCTTCATGGGAACCTTTTACTGCTACATAAAATCTATCATCTCTTCTATATATATTTGCCATTCTCTTGGCTTCTGAATTAAATGGAATATTTAATGCCAAATCAAAATTTTTAATGAAAGTATCTTTAATTCTTTCATTTGCAATTTTAATTATAGCCTTTTCCATTGGATCGTATGGATCCTTCTCACAAGCAAAAAGCATCAACCTGCTCAAATATTCATCCTTAAAATCATTAATATCAACATACTTTCCATCGAAAACACTTTTAACTTCCATATCATTTTTCGTGATTGTTCCAGTTTTATCAACTGCTAAAATGGTAGCTGAACCTAGAGTTTCAACTGCAGATATTTTTCTCATTAAAGCATTTTTTCGTGCTAAACGAAACGCTCCTAAGGAAAGAAATACTGTTAATACAACTGGAAATTCTTCTGGAATTATAGCCATTGCAAGAGTTATTCCTGCAAGTATACTTTTGATTATGTCATGGTTATAAAAATATGTCGCTATAATAAGTGCTATGCATAATATCAGCCCAACAATCGCCAAGTTCTTAACTAAGGTCTGTATCTTATTTTGCAATGGAGTAAGTTCTTCTTTTGTCTCACTTATAATTTTTGCTATCTTTCCATATTCAGTATTATAACCAGTTAACTCTACCTTTGCAGTGCATGTTCCAACCACTGAAAGAGTTCCAGCATATAATTTATTTTTCTTCCAATACTCTTCATTATCTTGCTCATATTTACTTATATTTTTAAATACTGGTTCAGCTTCTCCAGTAAGAATTGATTCATCTACAGAAAAGTTAGATACTTCTAAAATAGAACAGTCAGCCGGTATTCTATCCCCTTCGCTTAATATGACAATATCTCCTGGTACTAGTTCAAAACTTTTTATTATTACTTTTTTCCCATCTCTAATTACTTTAACATCTGGCGCTGTTAATTCCTTTAAAGCATTTAAAGTTTTCTCTGTCTTCCATTCTTGAATAAATGTTATAGATGCTACGAATCCTACGAAAATAAGCATTATCAATGCTTCTTTAATATCTCCTAGGATAAGATATATTGTCGCAGTCCCAAGTAAAAGTAAAAACATAGGTTCCTTAAAAACTCCAATAAACTTTTTTATTGGGCTTGCTTTTTCATTATTAGTAACTTCATTTAGCCCATATTTATTTCTTAACTCTAAGACCTCTTTTGAAGATAATCCTCTCATACAATCATCCTTCATCATATCACCCCATAAATTTTTCATTCTTACTTTAATATATGCTAGTCACCATGATTTGTTTCAATTGATAATGAATTAATTATAAATATACGCTTTCAAGCTGATTATGTCAATATATTACAAAGTATACTTATTTTCAATTGATAATAATAGTCTATAGTAAGAGTTAATATATTCCAATTAATAAACATTCCTTCTCCCTTAAAACTTATCTCAAAAATAAAAAAAAGCGAAGGCACGCCTTCACTTTTTTTATAAATGCAATTTACTACTTAATTAAACTATTTCCTGTCATTTCTGATGGCTTCTCTAAATCCATAACTTCAAGCATAGTTGGAGCTATATCTGAAAGTCTTCCGCCTTCTTTAAGTTCTCTTCCTTTAGCTTCATTACTAATCCAAAGGAATGGTACTGGATTTGTAGTATGAGCAGTAAATGGAGTTCCTGTTGAGAAATCAATCATAGTTTCAGCATTTCCATGGTCTGCAGTAATGAATACAGTACCATCCTTTTCTAAAACCTTAGACACTACTCTATCCAAACATGTATCTACAGTTTGAATTGCTTTTTCTGCTGCTTCAATAACTCCAGTATGACCTACCATATCAGGATTTGCATAGTTTAATATTATCATGTCATACTTATCTGAATCTAATCTATTTATAAGTTCATCAGTAACTTCGTAAGCACTCATTTCTGGTTTAAGATCATAAGTTGCAACCTTTGGTGAGTTTATAAGTGCTCTATCTTCATTTTCATATGGTTTTTCTACTCCACCATTGAAGAAGAATGTTACATGAGCATACTTTTCTGTTTCAGCGATTCTTAATTGATTTAATCCTTTGTTGCTTACATATTCACCTAAAGTATTATTAATTCCTTCTGCTCTATATGCAACTTCTACACCTTCTAATGTTTTATCATATTGAGTCATAGTTACATATGTAAGATTAAGAGTTTCTCTCTTAAATCCTTCAAATACTTTATCATTTATAGCTCTAGTAATTTCTCTAGCTCTATCAGGTCTAAAGTTAAAGAATATAACTGAATCACCATCTTTAATTGTTCCAGTTGCATGACCTTCTTCTAAAACAACAGTTGGTAATACGAATTCATCAGTTTTGTTATCATGGTATGAATTTTCCATAGCTTCTACTGCTGAATTTGCAGTTTCACCTTTACCATTAACCATAGCATCATAAGCTAATTGAACTCTTTCCCATCTATTATCTCTATCCATAGCATAGTATCTTCCACTTATTGTAGCTACTTTACCTATAGAATTTTCTTTCATATAATCTTCAATTTCTACAACGAAATCTTTTCCTGATGATGGTGCAACATCTCTACCATCCATAAACGCATGTAGATATACTTTTGTTAAACCGTTATCCTTAGCTAATTTTAATAGTCCTTTTAAATGGTCTATGTGAGAGTGAACTCCACCATCTGATAATAAACCTAATAAATGTAATGATGAATTATTATCTTTTGCATTTTTAACTGCTTTTAATAACGCTTCATTTTTAAAGAAATTACCTTCTTCAATTTCTTTAGTTATTCTTGTTAATTCTTGATATATTATTCTTCCTGCACCGATATTTAAATGTCCTACCTCTGAATTTCCCATTTGACCAGTTGGTAACCCTACATCTAATCCTGATGCTTGGATTTGAGTATGAGGATATTCACTGAATAATCTATCATAATTTGGTTTGTTTGCAGCTTCAACAGCATTTCCATCTGACTTTGGAGCTATTCCAAAACCATCTAATATCATTAATAAAACGGGTTTCTTTGCCATAATTACCTCCAAAATAATACTTATTATTATAAAAAGAAACAGTCTTCTCTTTATTTTACTAGTTAATTATATTCTACCGCTAATAAAAAAACAATAGCAACAAACACTCTTTTAGCGTTGCTTATTGCTATTGCATAAATTTAAAATGGATTAGTAATTTACTATTGCAGCAAAGTCAGTAGCAACTAAACTAGCTCCACCTACTAAAGCACCATCTATATCAGATTGAGCCATTTGTGCTTTTATTGTATTAGGTTTAACTGATCCACCATATTGTATTCTAACTTTATCAGCAACTTCTTTTCCGAACATTTCTGCAACAACATTTCTTATAGCCATTATTGTTTCATTTGCTTGTTCGTCTGTAGCAGTTTTTCCAGTTCCTATAGCCCAGATTGGTTCGTAAGCTATAACAACTTTTTCTGCTAAATCAGTTGATAAACCTTCTAAATCAGCTTTAATTTGAGCTCCAACAACTGCATTAGTAGTTCCATTTTCTCTTTGCTCTAAAGATTCTCCACAGCAAAGTATTGGAATTAAATTGTGAGCAAATGCAGCTTTTACTTTTTTATTTAAAGCTTCATCAGTTTCATTGAAATATTCTCTTCTTTCACTATGTCCTAAAACAACATAGCTAACTCCCATAGCTTCTAACATTCTTGGAGCAATTTCTCCTGTGAAAGCACCTTTTTCTTCAAAGTGCATGTTTTGTGCTGCAACTTTTATGTTTGAACCTTCTACTGCTTTTAATACAGCATCTAAACAAACAAAAGTAGGGCATACTACTACATCACAAGTAGCATCCTTTACTAATGGTTTTAATTCTTCTACAACTTTTACAGCTTCAGCTGGAGTGTAGTGCATTTTCCAGTTTCCTGCAATTATAGCTTTTCTCATTATTTTCACCTCATAAAAATTTGAATTAAGGTTTTTAGCTATATAATTTATATAAAGCTAAAAACCTTTAATGTATAATATTTAAAATTATTTATCGTTTAAAGCAACTATTCCTGGTAATTCTTTTCCTTCAAGGAATTCTAATGAAGCTCCACCGCCTGTAGAGATGTGAGTCATTTTATCACCAAATCCTAAGATATTAACAGCAGCAGCTGAGTCTCCTCCTCCGATTACTGTTGTTGCATCTGCATCTGCCATAGCTTTTGCAACTGCAATTGTTCCTTTGTTGAAGTTTTCGAATTCAAATACTCCCATTGGTCCATTCCAGATTACTGTCTTTGCATCTTTTACAGCTTCAGCATAAAGAGCATCTGTCTTTGGTCCTATATCTAATCCCATGTGTCCTTCTGGAATATTTTGATCTTCAGTAACAACAGCTTCAACATCTTTGAATTCTGTAGCAACTCTGTGGTCTACTGGTAATAAGAATTTAACTCCTTTTGCAGCAGCCTTTTCTATCATTTCTTTAGCATATTCAACTCTATCAGCTTCAACTAAAGAAGTTCCGATTTCATATCCTTGAGCTTTTAAGAATGTATACGCCATTCCTCCACCTATAATTAAAGTATCTACTTTTTCTAATAGGTTATTTATAACAGCTATTTTATCTGAAACCTTAGCTCCACCTAATATTGCAACGAATGGTCTTACTGGATTATTAACAGCTTCTCCTAAGAACTTTAATTCTTTTTGAATTAAATATCCACATACAGCTGTATCAACAAACTCAGTTACTCCAACTGTTGAACAGTGAGCTCTGTGAGCTGTTCCAAATGCATCATTTACAAAAACATCAGCTAATGAAGCTAATTCTTTTGAGAATGCTTCTTCATTTTTAGTTTCTTCTTTTCTGCATCTTGTATTTTCAAGTAATACAACATCACCGTCATTCATTTCTGCAACAGCTTTTTTAGCATTTTCTCCAACAACTTCTTCATCTCTTGCGAAAACAACTTCTTTTCCTAACATTTCAGTTAATTTTACAGCAACTGGTGCTAATGATTTTGAAGCATCTTTTCCTAAATGTGAGCAAAGTATAACCTTAGCTCCATTTTCAACTAAGTATTTTATTGTTGGAAGTGCTCCTGTTAATCTATTTATGTCAGTAATAACTCCATCTTTTAATGGAACATTAAAGTCACATCTAACTAATACTCTTTTACCTTTTACTTGGATATCTTCAACAGTCTTTTTATTGTAACTCATATTTTCACCTCATAATATAATATTTGTTAAAAAAGGCCTGGCCTTATAGACTTTTAACTACAAAACCAGACCTCTTATAATTGTCTACGTTCTAAATATTTAATCTATTACTTAAATTATTTTGCAAGTTTAGCAAAGTAAGATAAAGTTCTGATTAATTGAGATGTGTATGACATTTCGTTATCATACCATGAAGCAACTTTAACCATTTGGTTATCTCCAACTTGGATGATCTTAGTTTGAGTTGCATCAAATAATGAACCGTAGCTGATTCCGATTACGTCAGAAGAAACTATTTCATCTTCAGTGTATCCGAAAGATTCAGTAGCAGCAGCTTTCATAGCAGCATTTATTTCTTCAACAGTTGTAGTTTTTCCAAGAATAACTACTAATTCAGTTAATGAACCAGTTATAGTTGGAACTCTTTGAGCGCCTCCATCTAATTTTCCTTTTAATTCTGGAATAACTAATCCTATAGCTTTAGCAGCTCCAGTTGAGTTAGGAATGATGCTTGCAGCAGCAGCTCTAGCTCTTCTTAAGTCACCTTTAGCGTGAGGACCGTCTAATGTATTTTGGTCATTAGTGTAAGCATGAATTGTAGTCATTGAACCATATTTGATTTCAAATTTGTCATTTAAAACTTTAGCCATTGGAGCTAAGCAGTTAGTAGTACATGAAGCACCAGAAATAACTGTTTCAGTTCCATCTAATATATCATGGTTAACATTGAATACAACTGTCTTCATATCTCCAGTTGCAGGAGCTGATATAACAACTTTCTTTGCACCAGCTTGGATATGAGCTTCAGCTTTTTCTTTAGAAGTAAAGAATCCAGTACATTCTAATACTATGTCTACTCCTAATTCTTTCCATGGTAAGTCAGCAGGATTTCTTTGAGCAGTTATTTTAATTTCTTTTCCGTTTACAACGAAAGCGTCTTCCTTAACTGTTATTTCTCCATTGAATCTACCTTGAGCTGAATCATATTTGAATAAGTGTGCTAATGTTTTAGCATCAGTTAAATCGTTGATTGCAACAACCTCTAATTCTGAATGTTCCATCATCTTTCTTAATGCTAATCTACCTATTCTTCCAAATCCATTAATAGCTACTTTTGTCATTGAAAAAACCTCCTAAAAAGATATTTAATTATATAAAATATTCAAAAATATTTATATACACATTTAAGTTTGCTTAGTGAAAGTAATATTTATTCATTACTTTCAAAATATTTTATTATGTTTGTGGCAGCACCTTCATCAGTTACAAGTACTCCATATTCGTTTGTATTTTCTGTAGCTAAGATTGCTTCAACTTTATTTTTCCCACCAGCTACAGCAATATGAGTTCCTATTTTTTTAGCAACATCATAAGTAATTCCAATTGAGTTAGAAATAAAAACTACTTCTCCCTCTTTATTAAAATAACATCCAAAAGCTTCTCCTACTGCTTTTAAATCTCGTATTTCCTGCTTTTCAGCTTCAGTGAGACCTCTTTTTTCAGCCATTTCTTCTGCTATTCCTATTCCATATATAAGTACATTTGACTTATGAATACTATCAATAATTTCTTTTATTTCTCTTTCCTTTAAAAGTGTATCTAAAGCATTTCCACTTAAGTTATCTGGTACATGAAGCATCTTATAACTTCCATTTAGTTTATAAGCTAATTCTGCTGCTAAAGTACTAGCCTGAGTTTCTACTTTTTTACCCATACCGCCTCTAGCTGGAACTACCAATACATCATGGACATTCGACACCCTAGGGAAATTCTCTACCACCTCTTTAATGGTGCTTCCTCCTGTAATAGCAACTACATCTCTGCTTTTTATAATCTCTCTAGCGTAGTTTGCTGCTGCTTTACCTAACTCTTTAATAATAGAAGGGTCAGCTTCTATATCTCCAGGAACTACAATTACTTTTCTTAGTCCAAGAATTTCACGTAACTTTTGTTCTACGTCAGCCAAGCCTTTAATCTCATGAATAAAGTCCTTTAATTCTTCAACTACTTTTTCTCCCTGGGTGGTAACGCTCATTCCAGGAGTGCTTATTTGAATTAAATTTTGTGCTTTTAGAAAATTCACTTCTGTTCTTACTATTCTTTCGCTTAAGTTTAGCTTGTTTGCTAAAATCCTTCTTCCTATCGGTTGATAATAATATATGGTTCTCAAGATATTATATCTTTTTTCTAAGACATCAACTAACTCAGGAACAATATTTTTAAGCAATCTTAGAATATTCTGCAATGTCAACACTCCTTTGGTACACTAATGTCCCACTTGCAACTTTTACGTCCCACATCTATTATTATAAAACACTATAGTAATTTTTAAAAGACATTTTGTGAAATTTTTTCTAAAAAGTTATTATATTTACTTTACTTTTTCCTAATTTTAACTTAATATTAAAATCTTTTTCTCTTGCTTGAAGACTTTATTCCCATTTCTTCTCTATATTTTGCAACTGTTCTTCTTGATATGTTAAACCCATTATTATTAAGCTCATTGCAAATATTCTGATCAGATAAAGGCTTTTCTTTACTTTCAGAATCAACGAGCTTTTTGATTTCATTTTTAATCTTTATTGTGTTAATATCCTCTTCCCCATTATCTCCAGCAATTCCTGTTGTAAATAAGTCTTTTATTTTTATAGTTCCTCTATCTATTAATATAAATTTATCTCTAATAGCTCTACTTACAGTTGATTCATGAACATCAAGAGCTTCTGATATCTCTTTTAATGTCATAGGCTTAAGGTAATTTTCCCCTTTATCAAAATACTCTTTTTGCTTTTCTAATATCTTTTCTAAAACTCTATATAAAGTGCTTTTTCTTTGCTCAATACTTTTAATTAAAAACATTGCTCCACTTATCTTTTGTTTAACATAATCTTTTGCTAAGTTATCCTTTGATTCATTCAGTATTTCTTTATACATAGGATTTATAGAAAGCTTAGGTAAGACACCTTCATTCATTATGATAAAATATTCTCCATCAATTTTCCTTATTGTTGCATCAGGAATAATAAATTTCACTTCTTCACCAGTATAAAAACCTCTAGAAGGTTTAGGCTCTAATGTCTTTATTATATCCCCATATTCTTGTGCCTCTTTTGGGGTTACATTTAAAGCTTTAGCAATTTGTGCATATCTATTCTCTGCAATATCTTCTAAATGATCTTCAACAATTGTATAAAGTTTTTCATTTCCATATCCTCTCTTAGTAAGCTGGATTTCAAGACATTCTATGAGATTTCTAGCACCAATACCAGTAGGCTCTAAACTTTGCACAAGCTCCAATGCTTCCTCTCCAACTTCTTGAGAAATATTCAGTTCTTCCATAATATCTTCAAGTGATATATCTAAGTATCCCCTAGCATCTAAACTCTCAATTATATACTTGCATATTGTTCTTTGAAATTCATCAATTGATAACTCCATAATTTGTTCTAACAAAAAATCCTTTAGTGTTTTTTCTGTAGAAATAAAAGTAAATGGAGACACTTCATCTTGGTCATAACTTCCGAAACTTTGGTTTCCATAGTTATCAAACTCAAAATACTTTATCATCTCTTTATAGTCATACTTATCCTGCATCTTCACTTCTTCTAAATCCTTTTCATAATTTGCATCGATTACAGGATTTTCTGCATATTCTTTATTTATATATTCTAATAATTCATTTGATGACATTTGTAAGAGCTTAACGGATAATTGCATTTGCTGAGTCATTACAAGCTTCTGCTCTTGAGTTAATGTCATATTAAAATTCATATTCATGCCATCACCCTTATACTACATTTTATCTTTTATAGTTTAGTATCCTATTTACGTCTATTTTTAGTTTTTATTGTTAACTTAAAACCCTGTACTTATTGTAACTTTAAACCCTTCAAAAAACAATAAAGTATTAATATTTTATTTTATAGATTCTTTATAGGAAACTTAATTTATTCTTGTTTGAAAATGTCGTCTTCTGGACATTTTCAGGCTTGAATAAATTTTTAGTTCAACTTAAAAATCTAAAATAGATTAACCTTTAAACTCTCTTGCTTCATTAATACTCTTAGGAATCTTAATTATCTCAGTCATTATTTTATTTCTATAGCCTTCTACTTCATTTTTAATATTAGCAGGTATTATTTTAGGATTAGTAAATTCAAAATCAATTGCTAAATCTTTTATCCCCAAGGTTTTCATATTACTTACCCCGCTTTTAAAAGTCCCTGTAGCCAATTCTTTGCATGCATCATAAGTAACTTTGTCTATGTTTCTTATTAAGCTACCAAGGATTTGTGTGGAGTACTCAGGTAACTTTTTCCCCATGTTCACCCCTGTTGCAAAGACATATTTTTTTTCATCCTTTGCTGCCTTAAAAACACCTTCAGCTTCCTTGTCTAAGGTTTCAAATATAATATCACACCCTCTGTTATATAATTCTGTTGCATTATTATAAGCTTCATCTGTACTTAGTTCCTTTTGCCACATACGTGTATTTTGTCCATTTATTATTTTCTCTGCTGCAACTGGATTTGAGATTTTAAGTCCAGCTACTAAACCAGATAAATATTTATTTTCTTTTTCCTGATTGTTAAGTGAAATAAAGCCTACGCTATTAGTCTTAGTCAATCTCCCAGCTACCAAGCCTACTAAAAAAGCTCCTTCCTCATCTTTAAATTCAATAGACTTTACATTTTGATTATCACTTTTTCCATCAATTAGTGTAAAATACTTATCACTTAAATCTAGAGAAGCTCTATCTAAACTTTTCTTCATATTTGGTCCAACAGTCATAACTAATATACTGTCATTATATAATTTTTCTAGTTCTTTATAATCAATTTCATTTGGGTTATTTTCTTTCGCATTTATCTTTATATCAAATTCTTTGCTAGCTCTTATAAGACCATTATATGTACTTTCATTACGTCCATTATCCATAATTACGTCACTTCCAGCTAGAAAACTAACTTGATTATTATTGTTAAAAGGTTCCATATAGATGTCATTATACCCCAAAAGGTTTGTTGACAATAATAGAAAGAGTGCAATTCTTTTCATTTCTCTACCTCCTTTTAACATTAGTTTTTCCACTATTCTTATTGTAATTCAAGCTGTAAATCTTGCAAAAAAATACATATTATAATGAAGTATTATAATATAGGCATTATAAATAACTATTTAAATGTACTCCCACTATTTACCTATAACTTTTTATAGGTTTAATTGGATTCTAATGGGTTTTTTATAGGAAACTTGATTTATTCTTGTTTGATATCAGGCATGAATAAATTATTAGTTGAACTTAAAACCCTATACTTCCTAAAAACAAAAAAAACTTGGCTTGTCCAAGTTTTTTCAGCTATTACATTTATTTATTTTTAGGGATAAAGAAAATTCCTGCTGCACCTGGTCCAGCATGTATTCCTACAGTACATCCAACTTCTGCTTTAATATACTCAATATTATTTTCATCTAGGTATTCTTTCAATTTATTATATACTTCATCCCCTGATGAATTTAATAATAGTAAAGGTTCCTCTGTATCTATTTCAGCACTTATTAAATCATCAATAATTTTCTTAATTACTTTTTTAGTTCCTCTAATCTTTTCCTTTACTACCATTTCTCCATTATTAACTTCTAATATAAGACGTATTCCCAAAACACTTCCAATCACACCTGCTGTTTTTGACAATCTACCGCCTTTTACTAAATGTTCTAATGATTCAAATGCCAATGAACTTTTAATTACTAGTTTCATTTTTTCTATTTCATCAACTATTTTTTCAATCTCTAATCCATCTTCTATAAGATTAGCTGCTTTAAGCACTAATAGCCCTAACCCTGATGTAACATTTTGTGAATCAATAACATATATATCATCACTTTCTAACATCTCTTTTGCTATACATGCAGATTGATAAGTTCCACTCATTTTTGATGATAGGTGAATAGATATAATCTTATATCCTTCACTTAAATATTTCTTATAACAATCATAAAATCTTTGTGGCGTTACTTGAGCTGTTGTTGGGAATATAGGCCCTTCCTTTACCCTTTGAAACAAGGTAGTTGTATCTATCTCAACTCCGTCTAAATAACTTTCTTCCCCAAAATTAATAAGCAGAGGCAATGACTCTATTTTTCTTTCTTCTAATATATCTTTAGACAAATCTGCTGTAGAATCCGTTATTATTTTAATTTTTTCCATTAATAACTCTCCTTTACTTCATATTGGGGAAATTCAATTGTCTCAATGCTTCATATGCTACAATTGCAACAGTATTTGATAAGTTTAAACTTCTAGTAGATGTATTTATCATCGGAATTCTCATTCCGTGTACTTTATTATGAACTTCTTCTGGCACACCAGAAGTTTCTCTTCCAAACATGATAAAGTCTCCTTCTTGAAACTTTATTTCATCATAGTATTCTTGTGCGTGAGTTGTTGATAAGAAAATCCTTGATGTTCCGTATTTATCCATAAAGGCATCAAAACTTTCGTGAATCTCTAAATCAAGATCCTTCCAATAATCTAATCCAGCCCTTCTTACACTTTTTTCGTCTATGGAGAACCCAAGTGGTTTTATTAAATGCAATTTAGCGTTTGTTAAAACACAAGTCCTAGCAATATTTCCAGTGTTTTGTGGAATCTCAGGCTGGTACAATACTATATTAATATTCAAACTTTTTCCCTCCATTTATGCTGATAATACTTTCACTATTATTTAGGTCAATCCTTACTAATAGATATAATAAGACTTTTAAATTTTTATATTTGTAAATAAAATACTAGAAATAATATTACACCATAACTAACTTATAGTCAAAATTCAATTTTATATTTTTTCCTCTAAGATAAACTTTCTAATAGCATATCCAACACCACTATTATCATTACTAGTGGTTACAAAATCCGCTTTTTCTTTAATACTAGCTGATGCATTGCCCATTGCTACTCCTAGACCTGCATACTCAATCATGGAAATATCATTTTCATTGTCTCCAACGCATATAACTTCTTCTCTTTTTATTCCTAAATGTTCACTTAGAATTTTTACTCCGTTACCTTTTGAAACTTTCGCTGCATTAATTTCAATGTTAAGTGGATATGAGCTAGTCACTTCTATCTCAGGAATTTTTCTTAATTCCTCTTTAGCTCTATTTATCTTTTTTAAGTTAAAACTAAATGTTATACATTTTAGTATTTCTTCTTCCTTTTCATTAAGTAACCTTTTCCACGCATCAATACCAGCAATGCTTTTTAGAGAAATTTTATAGTCTACTGGAATTCCTCTTGCAGAAAATAAATATCCCAGCAATTTTTGTAGTATACTTCCACTGTATATAGCATTACGAGTATGAAAATGAGGTGTAAGCTTATATTTTTTAAGTATATTAAGTATTTTTAGTGAAGTATCATATCCTATGACTCCTTTAAATATTTCTCCTCCATCCTTATCTATTATTATAGCTCCGTTGGCTGCAATAATAGGTGCCTTTAAATCGATATAATCTGCATAAAAAGCAGCATTATTATATATTCTTCCTGTTGAAATTGCTACTACAACACCTTTTTCTTTAGCTTTTTTTATACTTTCTTTATTTTCATTACTTATCTTTTTTCTACTATTTAGCAATGTTCCATCCATATCTATGCATATAAGTTTATATTTCATCTAATTAATCCTTTCTTAAAAAGAAGAACTTTTTTATTAAATAGGTTATATTCCCATCTTTCTTCTTTAGATAATTCTCAAAATAATCTACATATTCTTCTCCATTTACCAACTTAACTTCATTCCCATAATGTTCTAAATAAACTAATTGAATTAAATTTTCAAGCTTATTACTTAAAGTTACATCATCTATTCTATCAATAAATTCTCCATAGGTTTCATAGCTTTCTTTAAGTATATTAATCGAACTCAAGCCTTTTTCATAATATAAAAATATTTTTTTTGCTGAAGTTTCTTTTCTAAGGAATTTATACTTTCTTTTTACTAGCACGATCCTTAGTGCAATCATAACTATTATAAAAATCCCAATAAGCCTAAAGAATTTATCATTCTCTATTGTAACGTTATTTCTATTTGCTATATTAACTGAATTATTATCTTCACTTTTTTGTGATTTGGTTCTCTCCACTTTTCCTGATGCATTAGCATTACTGCTATTACTTGTAGCAAAATTACTTATAGAATCTTTTTCACTAAATTCATACGCAGTGGGTGAAGCGTCTACCTCCTGCCATACATTATCTTGTTTTATTTTAGAGATATCTTCATCTAACTTATAGTTCACTTCGCACCAAGCATGTGCATCCATATTAGTAACTATGTAGTTTCCATCATTATCTCTTTTATCTGAAAGTTTAAATCCTTCTACATACCTGGCAGGTACACCAGAAATTCTACACATCATTGTCATAGCAGTTGCAAAATACTCACAATATCCTTTTTTTTCTGTAAAAAGAAAATAGTCTAAGAAATCTTGTCCTTGTGGTACTTCTGATACATCTAAAGAGTACTCATAATTAGCCTCCAAATATTTTTTTATTGCCTCTACTTTATCTTTTGAGCTAATTTTATCTTTGGTTATATTTCTTACTAAATCAAAGGTTCTTAGAGTAACAGAATTAGGTATTTGCAAATAAAAATCTGGAACTTCACTGCTTATCTTGCCATCAGAAGCAATTTTCAACAACTTATTATCGACAATAGATTTTTCTATAAAGGAATCATCTAGAAATGTAACAGTATAAGGAGTATTAGTTAAATCTTTAGAAAAAAATATATTGCTAAACCCATCCTTATATATCCTTTGGTTACTTTCATCCTGAATATCTGTTGAATACTTTGGAGCGTAATAACTTTCATTTTTAATATTAGGAGATATTTTTACTTCTATGATTTTTCCGCCGAATTCTTTTATTTCCCTTACTAAATTATCACTACTAGTTTCCACATCATCTAAAACAATCTGTTGATGATTACTTACCCATCTATCCCCTATATAAGTATCTCTCACATTTCCCCTAAAATAATATTGCTTATTTATCTCACCTTGTAAAAAAGTAATTTTGAAAGCTTCCTTGTCATTCAATTTGAGCTTTCCACCTAATTTGTCTTGCGCTTGAGAAAAACCTGTTCTACCTTCACTATATCCTATAAAGCTCCCATCAGACGCATCATTATATTTAGTTTTATTTATAGATAAATTAGCTTTAATCTTGGTAGAGTATGCCCCAACTTTTCTGTATGGTAGTTTAGTTGATATTCCTATTAAAATAGCTATTAACCCAAGTGAAAATAGGATTAACTTCCACTTAGTGATTTTGTATTCTTCAAAGTCGTGACTCTCTTTTATAAGAAAATGCTTTAAATTATTTGCACCAAATGTTAATAATATTGTTGCTAGTAAAAATGGCATTGTATAAATTATTTCTTCTTTATATCCTAGGAACCATAAAACAGCTACTATGGATAGATCTAAATATGTAAGAATTCCTAATGATCCTATCTTAGATAAATATGCTCCCCACATATATATAAATGGGACAATAGTTATTATAAAATACCTATATTCTTTAAAATCAGTAGATTTCCCACTGGATAAATTGCTATTTATAATTTCAATAGAATTGTTCGCACCTCTAGAGATAAAGAAAATAAAAAACAAACATCCAAATATGGCTATACTCATAGGAATTGTTATCCTATCTGATACTTCTTCTCCTAATACAGTCCATGTTAACAAAATTGATATGACTATGGTTCCAACTATATTCCCATAATCGATATTTTGAACTCTATAAGCACTTTTTAGTAAAAATAAAATATATACTACATTCAAGGATATCAGAAATAAATTTAATCTATGCTTTCTTATCCATTTCATAAAAATAATTACCTCGTAAAATATTAAATATTGATAATATTATCTTTGCTATATTTAGAAAATGAGTAAAATAAACATTCTTCAGCATGATACTTTTTTTCAATTTTATTTATATCTATATCTTCATAAAAAGGTATTATTATAATAGGAAACGTAACCGAACTTATATCGTCATTTAATAAATAATCATTTATATCCACGTCTCCAAAGCTAAAATTAGTTAGAAAATATTCTTCTAATAACTTTATACCTATGTAATCATGTATAAATAGATTTTTACTGTTCTTATTATTTATAAATAAATTAATTGAATATCCTTCACTAACTTTTTTTAATATATAATTAAATGCAAATTCCACTAATTCCTCTTCTTTTCTACCAGTAGGGTCAATGTCCATAATTTTTTTACTCATATCTAATATTAATATTTCTGATTTTCCTTGATTACATTCATATTCTTTAACATAAAGCTCTTGCCTTTTACAAAGCAATCTCCAATGTACCCTTTTCAAACTATCTCCTTGTCTATATTCCCTTAATTCCCTTAATTCATCCATACTATTAAAATTATATCCTTCATTCTTATAAATTTCCGGAATATTATTATGACTTTTCCTTGTTTCAAGGTTTGTGTCCCTTTTAACATAAACTTTTACTATGGATTTATAGTGTAGTTTAAACTTCATTTTTATTATTCCTAATGGATCTATAAGTGTTATATTTAATCTACCAAAATCATATATCCCTCTAATACATGGAACAATTTTATTTTGAAATTTTAATTCTCTCCAAAAAGAAAAGACGTGCCCTTGATAGTTTTTCATAATATAACTTATTTCTTCATTTTCTATTTTTACAATTGGTAAATATAATGGAATTTTTGATTTTATCTCTGTTGTAATATTAATATTCTCTTCAGTAGATACCTCAAATTTATCTAATTCTATAGATATATCCATAGCCTTATATATAACTGTAATATATGTTATGGAAAAGAAAAGAGCTATTAGAAGCATATACAATATGCTTGAAAAAACAATCCCCCCCTCTATATACACTAAAAAAGCACTAATTATTATTAACAATAAATACTTTAAATCTACTTTGACCATGCTAAATTACCTTTGGTATAGCAATGCTATTTAATATATCTTTCATTATCTCATTAATATACTTTTCTTTATTTCTGCCACTATAGCTAGGTATAACTCTGTGATTAAAAACCAAAAAGATGTTTTCTTTAATATCTTCTGGTATAACGAATTCTCTTTCGTTTAGATAAGCACTTGCCTTTGCAATTTTTTGTAATGTTAGTACTGCTCTTGTACTAACTCCTAGTAAAAGCCTATTATCTTCCCTTGTCTTATTAGCTATTGCTACTATGTATTTTATTATTTCTTCGTGAATGCTTATAGAATCAACTTCTTTAATTATTTCAAAGAATTGGCTTTTATTAATTACTTTCCGCGCTTCATCTAGTGGATTTAGATTATTTTGCATTTTAAGAATCTCCTCCTCACTTTCTTCTGTGGGATATCCTAAGGAAATTCTTATTGAAAATCTGTCTAATTGAGCTTGTGGAAGTATTGATGTACTTATATATTCTAATGGATTTTGTGTTGCAATAACAATAAATGGACTTTCTAACTTATAGCTATTTCTCCATTCAGTTATTTGTTTTTCTTCCATTGCTTCCAAAAGTGCACTTTGTGTTTTAGGGGAAGTTCTATTTAATTCATCTGCTAATAATATGTGTGAGAATATTGGTCCTTTTCTAAATTCAAACTCACCTGTATGTTGATTATAAATAGATACTCCTAATATATCACTGGGTAATAAATCTGGAGTACATTGTATTCTTGAAAAATTCAAATCCAAGCTTTTTGCTAAAGCTTTAACTAAGGTAGTTTTACCTAGCCCCGGCAAATCTTCGATAAGTATATGCCCTCCAGATATCACTCCTTTTAGCAAATTATTTATTTCCTTTTCCTTACCTAATATTACTTTATTTAAGTTGCTTTTAATTTTTGTAACATAACTATAGTTCATATTATTTCTCCTATAACTCGAATTGCATATAAATATTTTAACATAATATTCCACAATAATAACCATCTTTAATTTTTACCATAAGAAAACTTTTATAAACAAATAAGGTTATAGCTAGTAAGTTAGTTTACTAGCTATAACCTTATGTTAATCACTAAAATATTAAGATGTTTTATTATCTGCTGGAGCCTTAGGTTGTTCCACCTTTTTAGTTCCTCTTTTTAAAACTCCATCAACCTTCCTATAGGTATCTGTTGCAATAGCTTCTCTATTTATTTCCTTGCCACCTTGATAAGTTACTTGATAGCTTCTTACTTTATAACCTACTACAGGTTTTTTATCCCACTGAGTTTCTCCTTCTGGTAAAGTAGGGTCATCAACAGTAGTTGTTGTTGGTTGAATTGTTTCTAAGGTTTCTGCTACTAATTGATACGTTTTTCCTTGCATACTTTCAACATTTCCATATATATTAACATATACATTTCTACTTGCTGTATAAGCTTCAACATAAATTGGGAAATCATAAGTATTTTTAAATTTATAATCCAATACTCCCCATACAACTGTAGCATCTAAACCAGGTTGAGAATAACTTGTTGGCATGGAATGGTTTGTTCTTTCTACGGATCTTATGTTTGCAGCCATAACAGCTCTATAAAGAGTTGTTGATACCTGACATATTCCTCCGCCTAGACCATCTTCCACTTTATCTCCCACGAAAATTGCTGCATCCTTAAATCCTCTTGCGTAAGTTCTTTCTCCAACTGTTTCATTATAGCTAAAAGTATCACCCGGCATTAATAACTTACCATTAATATGACTTGTTGCTAATTCTACATTTGTAGACCTTCCGGGATTAGATGTAGCATAACTAGTTTGATATGATGACATTTTTCCAGTTATCTTAGAAAGCTGCTCCTTTGTAATGGAAGGTTTGTCCTCTACAGTTGTCATAGCAATTTCTGTATCTTTACCAATTTCACCATTAATTGACTCTTTAAGTTTAGATGTCAACTCATCTTCATTGATCTTTACACCATTTTGTTCTGGTGTAATTGATATATTTCCATTACTTATAGAAATTGAGGCATCTTTTGCAGGTTTATTCATTTCACTAGTAACTTTTTGTTTAAAAGCATCTAATTTTTTTTCATCGTATTTAAAATCTATAGATAAGTTCTTATTATTTTTACCATCAATCCATGCTTTTTTATCAAAAAAACTAGAATCCTTACCTACTGCTAATGCATCATTTGCAGTCTTTTCAACATCAAACTCAGTAGAAAGTTCTGAATAACCTAATGAAAAACTTGTATCATTGACCTTCAGGTTAATCTTTTTATCTTTAATTTTATCTACAAAATTATCTTTTAGAATTTGTAGTACTTGTTCTTTTGTTTTTCCAGATAAGTCTACACCTTGAACCTTAACCCCTGGGTATACTTGATCTGACCAGGCTTTTATCTTGCTATTTGTAAATAATGCATAAGCTGAGGTTCCGGATAAAATTATGGCTATTATAACTAGTATTGGAACAACTACTTTTTTATTAATTCTAAATTTATTTTTATTTGAGTCCTTTTTCATCATATTCTCCTCTCTACATACGCAAATCTATTATACTACAAATTACTTATACAATAAACTAATTTATTCTAACAAAAAGTTTATATTTTTCTTAAGAATTTTTACTTTAATATTAATAAATCCAAATATCTGTAGAAATTTGTAGCAAAATAAAAAGTGGATGTTTTATAGGGTTTTAAGTTCAACTAATAACTTATTTATGTAAGAATAAGTTAAGTTTCCTATAAAAAACCCTATAGTTACATCCACATCAAAAATCACTTTTTGTTTAAGTGAAAAATAAATATTCTCCACTAAAATATATCTGATTATTATCCACTCTACTTTCCCTACTTAATGGGTTTAATTTATAAACACTTCTTCGTTTAGATATCTCTCTGTCTGTGTCAAATGCATGAATTCCAATTTCAATAGTTTGATTTTGAGGGATATTCAATTTTCTTCTTGGTATAACAACTCTACTTTGATTTTTATCTGCAGTAGTATAATATTCACCGTTTACGAAGATGTTATATCCATTAAGATCTGGTTCAGTGTTAGGTTTCCAGGTAACATATATGTTATTGCTATCCATAGTAGCAAATAATCCTTGAACTATTGCTGGCTGTATTAGATATGCTATATTATCTGGTCCCCAGTTTAAGTCATTAGGTGGGTTTGCTCCTTTTGCTGTTCCTTTTTCAGTATATTGCCAAATTCTCCACCTAGTCCATCCTCCTACATTCGGTGGGATTGGAGGATTTCCTGGAATCTCCCTATACATTGCAATCCATAATGGCATATCACTTAATGGATATCCCCTTCCTGGTATATAAAAATTGTTGTAGATTTCTATAAAGAATGTGCCTGTATATAACATTAGTCTACGATTAGTCTTTTTCTCAAATCTCTTTCTAAACCTATCCACCCAATTTATAAGACCAGCCGTAGAAATTGATTTATCTTGTGGTGCCTCCACGTCAATTACCGGGAATAAGTCTCCATAATCACGGTTTCCAAATCCAAGCTGAAGAGTATTTATAAAATTATCGCATTGACTATCTGCTGTGGTTAAATCATATGATGGAAGTGCATAATGATAGGCTCCTACTGGGATTCCATAATTTCTTGATGATTTTGCAAAATCAACAAATTTTTTATCTACCCTGAAAGTTCCTGTTGATGAACCCGATGCTCTTAAGTATAAAAAATCATAACTTCTAGCTATTACCTGAAAATTCACCCCTTGAGTATACTCATTTATATCTAGTCCGAAAAGACTACGAGGATTCTTATCCTGCATCCTTTGCCTCCAAATAATTTCTTCTATAATAAGATATCCAATTGGTAGTTAAAAAGTTACAGTTAGTTTTTACAATTTAATCTTATAATAAAGCTTATATTATCGCCTAAGGATTCCGCCCATATTTCTCCCTCATGCATGTAAACTATATTTTTAGCTATGGCTAAACCTAATCCACTACCTGCGGTTGTACTAGTTCTAGCCTCATCCATTCTATAAAATCTTTCAAATATCTTATTTAGTTTTTCTCTCTCTATTCTGTCACCTTTATTTTTCACTGATATAAATACCTTATCTTTTATTCTCCAAATAGACACCTTTACATCTGAATTCTTATAAGAATATTTTATTGCATTGGTTAATAGATTTTCCAAAACCCTTACCATTTTATCTGGATCCAATGAAACCATAATCTTTTCATTAGGATAGGATTGAATAACATTCAATTCATTTTCTTCAAATAAAGGCATCATTTCATCGGTAATCTGAGATAAAAATTCTACTATATTAACATCTATCGGGTTAAGTTTTATTCCCTCATTTGTTAGTTTTGTAAATTCGAACAAATCTTCAATCAATATTTTTAATCTCTCAGCCTTTGAAAAAGCAATATTTAAATACTCATGCATTTGCTCTTCACTTTCATATTTACCTTCTTTAACAAGGCCTAAGTATCCCATTACTGAAGTTAATGGAGTTCTTAAATCATGTGATACATTTGTAACCAAATCATTTTTAGTTTTTTCAATTGTTCTTTCTTTCTCTATATTTGTATTTATTTTATTAGCCATATAGTTAATATTCTCTGCTAAAATTTTAAGTTCATCATTACCTTTCTCATTAATTCTATGTTTTAAGTCTCCCTCTGCAATAATCTTTAAATCCCTAGATATTTCTTCAATATATTTCATTTTATCATTTGTAATTCTAATAAATGCAAATACGAATACAACAAAAGAGCCTAACAGAGCAAAGAAGCTATTATTCACCGTGTAGTTTTTGTAGTTTATTTTATTTTCAGCCTTAACATCAAAAATTAAAAACACATTTTCACCTTTAACTTTTGCTGGATATACATAAGTTTTTTCACTTTCATTTGAACCATTGTTTAGTGTACTCTTAAATATCTCTTGTAAATCCACCTGATCACTTGCAGTGTAATTCATCTTATAGTATATCTTCCCGTCAGCATTAACAATTGCTAAACTTGAATTATGTAAATCTTTTTTGGAGAAGTAAGTATCCATCTGCTGCTTATTTTTTATGTCCATATTACTTTTGTTTATATCATATACAAAGTTCTGATAATATTCTTCACCATAATTAAAATAGTATTCGATGTATTCGGATGTAACTGTTCTAGAAAACATCTTATTAAATACCCCATATGAAAAAAATGCAAGAAGGAAACATATTGCGAATACAACAACCAATTCAAATCTTATGCTTTTCTCCATTCTTTCGTTAAAAAGCCTATAAATTATCTTTATAGGCTTCATAATCTTCATATTTAATATTCTATTTAACCTTCTATTAATTTTATTTATCAATTTTATAACCTACTCCCCATACAGTCTTTATATATTTAGGGTTTCTTGGATTTTCCTCTAGTTTTTCTCTGATTTTTCTTATATGAACCATTACAGTATTGTCGGATTGTATAAATTGTTCATTCCATACACTTTCGTATATATTTTCAATAGAAAATACCTTCCCTTTGTTCTTCGCAAGAAGAGCAAGTATATCAAACTCTATTGGAGTTAACTTTACCTCTTCATCATTTAAAAATATTTGATGACTTTCTAAATTAATAATTAATTCATCAGCTTGTATGACATTGGAATTCTCTTTTACCTTAAAACCTGTTTCATCATTTACAATCGCTTGATTTAATCTTTTAAACCTTCTTAATTGTGATTTTACTCTTGCAATCAATTCTAATGGATTGAATGGTTTAGTAACATAATCATCTGCTCCTGTGTTTAATCCAAGAATCTTATCTATGTCTTGTGTTTTCGCAGAAAGCATTATTATTGGAATATTTTTTTCTTCTCTTATTTTAAGACAAGCTTCTATCCCATCAACCTTAGGCATCATAATATCAAGTATAACTAGGTCAACCTCTTCATCGCTTAATATTTTAAGCGCTTCTTCTCCATCACCAGCCTTTATTGTATCAAAGCCTTCTCCTTTTAAATATATATCCACCAAATCCCTTATTTCTTTTTCATCATCAACTATAAGTACCTTCTCTTTCCTCATCCTTCGAAGTCCCTATCCTTTCCTCTAATAAATTTATCCCATTTATTATAAAATATCCTAACCCTAATGCTGAAATTACATCTAAAATAAGATGTTGTTTAACAAAAACTGTTGATAAAATTATTGATACTACTAAAGTCAGTATCATGTATTTTTGATAACTCTTAAGATTTTTCAGCCCTAATAAGAAATAACCAATTACTGCTGTTGTATAAACATGTATACTCGGAAAACAGTTAAACGGATTGTCATTCTGATAGGTGTATCTAACTAGTCTAGATAGAAAATCATTTCCCACTATTACAGGTCTTGCTATAGTGGTTTGAAATAATAAATAGATACCATAGCATATTGAAACTCCTATACACAAAGAGTATACAGCTTTATAATAACTTTTTTTATCATTAAACATCAAAAACAAAACTCCGCCTACTAAAAAAACATACCAACTGTAGTAGGGTATTATAAATATTTTTAGGAAAGGTATCTTCATATCAAATATTGTTGTAAGGTTACTAACTTCATTCCAAGGTTTATTAAAAACCCCATATAAAGAACCTATTATTCCATATATTCCAAATAACCAAATGTGTTTAATATTTTCTTTAACCTTATCCATAAATCCCCATCCTTCGTAGCTTTATAATTATATTTTAATATGAATTTCTTTAGAAAACAAAGTATAAATTCTTAATATTTCCTTAATTACATTATGCTTTTATATGCTTAATTGCGTCCTTATATAAGTAACTTTTCTTTCTTTATTATTAACTTTTACCATAATTATATTAATACTTATAAAAAAATAACAGAGGTGCCCAATATTTAAGACACCTCTGTTATAACTTATAGTCCTTAATTTCTTGAAACCTTTAATGACTTATCTATAATAATATCTAAAAGCTCATTAAATTCAATATTTATTCCTGCTGCACTCTTAGGTATAAGAGAATTCTTAGTCATTCCTGGTAAAGTATTCACTTCTAATATATATGGAACTCCTTCTTTAACAATCATATCTACTCTAGCATAAACTGAACATTTCAATGCTTTATAAGTTGCTAAAGCCATTTTCTGTACTTCTGAATAAAGCTCTTCTTCTAATTCAACTACAAATTCATCTGCTCCGCCATCTGAATATTTTGATGCATAGTCAAAGAATGAAGATTTAGGTTTTATTGCAATGATAGGATATAGTTTTCCATCAATAACTGGACATGTTATCTCATCACCTTTGATGTATTCTTCTATCATTACTTCAGAATCCCACTTAAGCGCTTCCGCTACACAGCCTTCAATACTTTCTTTATCATTTACAACAAATGTTGCTACAGAAGATCCTCCAGAATTAGGTTTAACTACGACTGGATATCCTAATTCTTCTATAACATCATAATTAATTTCTTCAATTGCTGAAACATTAAACCACCTTGCAGTTCTGATATCACAAGCTTTTAATACTTTTTTAGTCATATCTTTGTCCATACAAACAGAAGAACTCATTATTCCACATCCTGAATAAGGAATTCCTAATGTTTCAAGGACAGCCTGTACAGCTCCATCTTCACCGAATTTACCATGTAACGCAAGTAATGCAAAATCTATCCCTTTTACTTTTTCAACTAATTCTTCTTTACTATTCAAAAGTATTGGTACTATTTCATATTTATTTTTATCAAGATTTTCTACTACAGAATTACCACTAGCTATAGATATGTCTCTTTCAGAAGAAACACCACCCATAATTACTCCAACTTTCATTAATGAACCCTCCAAATAATAAAATCTTTGTTTATTATAAACCTTTAATGCTTAATTGGCAATTAACAAGTATGCTAATTGAACTATATTATTTATAAAGAATCCTGTATATTGTGAAATTTCACATACAATACATTATGAAAAATAAAAAAGCAGAAGCCCTAAGCTTCTACTCTCAAGAAAACTTTCATGAATAACTTAATCTTTATTAATTGTTTTAAAGTAATTGCAATACTTGTTAATAATGCATCCTTCACAATTTGGTTTTCTCGCAGTACAACATCTTCTACCATGAAATATTAGTAAATGGTGTGCATGAGACCACTGATTTTTAGGTATTTCCTTCATAAGTTGTTCTTCAGTTTTTTCTACATTATTTGCCTCTGCTAAGCCAATTCTATTTGATACTCTAAAAACATGAGTATCAACTGCTATAGCTGGCACTCCAAATGCATTTGACAACACCACATTAGCAGTCTTACGTCCTGCCCCTGCTAATGATGTAATTTCTTCCCTAGTATTAGGAACTTCCCCATTAAATTTATCTTTTAATTGTCTACACATTAAGTAAATATTTTTTGCTTTATTTCTGTATAAACCTATTTGCTTTATTCTATTTTCCAATTCCTCATGGGTTAAAGTTAGAAAGCTATCTAAGTCAGGATACTCTTTAAACAAACTTTCCGTAACCTCATTAACTTTCTTATCAGTTGTCTGTGCAGAAAGTATAGTCGCTACTAGAAGTTGAAAAGGTGAGTTATGGTCTAGTTCACACTTTGCATCTGGATATGCTTCTTTTAAAAGTTCTAAAATTTTTCCAGTACTCTTTTTCATAGCTCCTCCTTTACCTATATAATGCAAAAATCATATTATATCTTATGGTAATGCATGTAACTTCTTTAATGCATTATATATCATATATTTAAGAATAAAATCCTCTATACTTTTCTGGTAATAGTTTAGCTATATTTTTCATAATGTATACCAAAACTCTATCATCGTATTGATGTTTATCCTCATCCATTTCTTTTAATGGAAGTGTAAATGGTTCTCCGAATCTCACAGTAACTTTTGAATGATTCCATTTTTCTTTTGCCATTTCACCATCTTTATTTATAGGTAATAATATTTCACTACCCTCCATGCCTATTGGCACTATTTCTGCTTTAGTTAATCTTGCAATTAATAGGATACCTTTTTTAGCTTCAATCATGGACCCGGTCCTGCTTCTTGTTCCTTCTGGAAATATTAAAATATTATTTCCTGCTCTAACAGTCTTTACAATATTCATAATAGCATCTTTATCTGCTGAATTAGGTTTTATATTAATAGTCTTAACTATCTTTGCTCCTAAGTTAGTTACTGGGTCATTAGACAATTTGACACCTGCAATAAAAAACGGATCATATTTTTCCTTTAGAAGTTTATTTAATATCAATCCATCTGAATTACTTAAATGATTGCATATAAATATCTTGGCTCCCTTAGCTTTATCAATATTTTCAAATCCTTCTACATTTAACTGAGCATATCTTTTTATATACCCATTTGCTAATTTTCTTGCTATGATTATGAACCACTTTTCAGGCAGTACATTTATAACTTTTGCTAAAGACTTTGATATCATTTCCTTTTCCCCTCACTAAATAAATGGTTTGAAATTTATAATTTAAACAATTATTATAAATTTTCTACCCCAATTATAAATTACTTTTCTTATAAAGTCTATTCAAATAGTCTTTTAAGTATGGTGATTGAAATTTAATATCTTCAAATTCCATTTTATTTTTCTCATAATTTCTTATTAGTGAGTTTCTAATTATAATATTTTTTCCTCTCCAGCCACTGGAGGTTATCTTCAACTTATTTTTAAACTCTTCGTTATTAATGTAAACTAGTTTTTTACTATCATCCTCATTCATGAAGTCTAAAGGATAGAATTCCATCAAGCTACTTCTTTTAGCTTTTTCATTATATGGGCAATGTTTTTGACAACTATCACAGCCAAAAATTCTTCCTTCTAATTTATCAAACCAAATATCATCAATATCTTTTTTTTGAGTAATATAAGATAAACATATATTAGGATTTTTTCTTTTGCTATTAATTGCTTTAGTTGGGCATTCATTATGACATATATTACATTCCCCACAATTAATAAATTTATTTAAACTTTCAAATGTTAGATTTGTTGAATTTTCTATTTCAAGATCAGTTATTATTTCGCCTAGAAATATATATGAACCATATTTTTCAGTTATAAGCATATTGTTTTTGCCTATAAATCCTATGCCTGCAAGATATGCTATGTATCTTTCAGGTAAAGTGTTAGAATCAACGAAACAATACGCTTCTCCTCCTAACTCTCTAATAAAACCTGCAACTTTTTCTAAGTACTCTAAAACAACCTTGTGATAGTCATTCCCTCTTGTATAAACAGAAAATCCATTATCTACATATTCACATGCATGAAGATAAGGGAAAGCTATAGAAACTATAGTCTTCCCCTTATTATAGTAATGGTTAGGATTCACTCTTTTATCTATGTCCTTCTCTTCAAACTCATTTTCAAGAGAAAGTTCCTTCCTACTTTCATAAAAACCTCTAAGCTCATCAAAAACTCTACACTCCGTAAATCCAACTAAATCTAGTCCTAATGAATTACAGTACTCTAAAATCTTCTCCTTACCGTTCTTTTTCATATAATCAAATCACCATTTCATTAAACATTTTTCTCTTTTTTCCTCTGACATCAGTAATTTCAATAATAGTTGCTGATGTCTTAACAATATTCCTTGCTGGCGCACCAACTGCTGTAGAATCTTTTGGAACATCTTTTAAAACTACAGAATTTGCGCCTATTTTGGCACCATCAGAAACTACAATAGGTCCTAGAACCTTTGCACCACTTCCTATTACTACATTACTTCCAATCGTAGGATGCCTTTTCCCTTTTTGCTTACCAGTTCCACCTAATGTTACACCATGATATATTAAAACATCATTACCAATTTCTGCTGTTTCACCAATAACAACACCCATTCCATGGTCTATTACTAAACCTCTGCCTATTTTAGCTCCAGGGTGAATTTCAATTCCTGTGAGGAATCTAGCAATCTGCGAAATAAGTCTGGCTAAGAAAAACATTTTTTTTGTATAGAAATAATGTGATATTCTATATGCAATCAGAGCATGTATCCCAGGATAAAGCAAAAGTACTTCAATAAAACTTCTTGCAGCTGGGTCATTTTTCATGACACTATTAACATCATATCTTAGATTTTTAAACAAGCTTATCACATCCTAGATTAATTAATCATATAGGCCCATAGAAATATATTTTTCTCCTCCATCTGGAGCTATAACTAATACTTTTTTACCTTGTCCAAGCTTTTTAGCAACTTGTAGTGCTGCATATAATGCTCCACCAGCTGAAATTCCTATTAGAACTCCTTCTTTTGTAGCAAAGTCTTTTGCAGTTTTAAATGCATCTTCTTCAGTTACTTGAATTATTTCATCAATAACAGTTGCATCGTATATATCTGGAACGAAACCTGCTCCAATACCTTGTATTTTATGTGGTCCTGGGTTTCCTCCTGATAATACTGGGGATTTTGCAGGCTCAACAGCTATAACTTTTACAGATGTTTTATAATTATTCTTTAGGTTCTTACCAACTCCAGTTACAGTACCTCCAGTACCAACTCCTGATACAAAAGCGTCTAAGTCTGGAATATCCTTATATATTTCTTCTGCTGTAGTTTCATAGTGCTTTTCTGGATTAGCTAAGTTAGTAAATTGTTGTGGCATAAAGTATCCTTCTTGCTCAACTAATTCTGTAGCCTTAGCTATTGCTCCTTTCATACCTTTAGCGCCTTCAGTTAATATTAATTCAGCACCATAAGCTTTTAAAAGGTCTCTTCTTTCTTTACTCATTGTTTCAGGCATAGTTATAACTACTCTATAACCTTTTAATTTTCCTATCATAGCAATTGCTATTCCTGTATTACCTGAAGTTGGTTCAACTATTGTTGATCCTGGCTTTAATAAACCTAATTCTTCAGCTTTTTCAATCATTCCAAGTGCAGCTCTATCTTTTACACTTCCACCTGGATTAAACTTTTCAAGTTTAACATAAACTTCTGCTGAATTCTCATCAGTTAAAGTCTTAACCTTTAATACTGGTGTGTTTCCTACTAATTGTAACGCATTTTCATAAATCATACTATATACCTCCATGTATCTTTATATTAATTTTTTAAAATTTTGTAAATTCCTAAAGGGTAAAAAAAAAACCCCGATCTCTAATAAATTATAGAGACGAGATAACCCGCGGTTCCACTCTAATTAAGCACATAACGCTTCACCTTAAAATCATTTTAACGGATGAAATCCGGATAACCCTACTAAATCAATTTTTCAGGATATCAGCTCCAAAGTGCACTTCACAAAGATTTAAGTAAAGGCTTTCCACCGCCGCCTTCTCTCTTTTTAAATAACTAATAGTTAAACATACTTTAAAATTTTCCCTCAAATTAGTTATCTTAACTTGCCTCTAAGTTACTCTTCTTTTTCACAACTTTTAATTCCCACTATTTTGATATGGTTTATATACTTAATTATATGCTCTTTATTCCAAAAGTCAACAAGTTTTTTTAATTTTTATTTTTAATTTTTTTTGAATCCTTACCTTTTTCTATTATTCCTTATTAATTTAATAATAATGTATGAAAAAACTTATTATTTTCACACTCCTTTTGATGTTTTATATTTAAAGCATTTGAGGAATAACTTGCAAATGATATTATTGTTTAAATAATCATTTGTAAGTTATTCCTCTATATTCATAAATAACATTTATTTTATATTTTAATTAAACTGCTTTTCTATTTTTCTTTCTCCAAAATGGCAATAATATTTCATCTACTAAGTCGTGCATTAAAACAATTCCTAATAGCTTATTTTCTTCATCTACAACAGGAATAGATAAAAGGTCATATTTGCTTTCCTTTTCTACCAATTCATCTAATGAATCATTATGTGTAACCTTCTCAACTTTATCATTCATTATTTCAGAGAGTTTCACATTATCCTCATTCATGATTAAATCTTTTAAAGCAACTGAACCAAGTAATCTTCCTTCACCATCAGTAATATATATGGAATACATTACTTCATCATCTGGCTTAGTTTCTCTAAATATTTCTATTGCTTCCCTTACTGTAATATCTATATTTAAGGCAATAAAGTCTTTATTCATTATACTTCCTGCAGTTTCATCTTCATATGAAAGAAGTTCTTTAACTTCTTCTGCATCACCTTTTTCTAACGAAATAAGTATTTTTTCTCTTGATTCATCATCTAATTCATCCAAGATATCAGCAATTTCATCATTAGGTAAGTTTTCTAAAACTTCTGCTTGCTTAAGCTCAGATAATTCCTTAATTACTGTACCCTTGTATTCTGGTTCCATTTCCTCTAAAGTATCTGCCATTAAATCTTCATCTAGTGTTTCAAATATTTTTCTTCTATATTGAGAATCCAAATCTTCTAATATATCTGCTAAATCTGCTGGATGCAGCTTTGATAACTTCTGATAAGGATCTGTAATCTGAAGTGAATCATTAACTAACTCTAAGGATTCAACATCGTCCCACATAATAGCCTGTTCATCTATATCTTTATGAAATAATTTCATTAAAGGCTGTACCATTTTTTCAATGCCTTTTCTTCTATAGATAGCTAAAGTACCTGTTTCAACCGCTACAACTCTATACTCACCAGCAATTTCAACTATTCTAAGGTCATTTACTCTTACTACCTGCTTTCCATTTATATCTACTATGTTTTTATCTAATAGATTTTGGGATAGTAGATAACTATAACTTCTAGGCAGAATTTCTTTGCTACCTCTTGTTTTAATAACAATTTTATTATTATCACTTAAATAAAAATCTATATTTTTAAATTCAAATTCATACATTACATTTCCTTTTTTCACTCTATATCCTATAATGCGTGGATATCCCTCTTCGGTTGTAACATATGCATCCTTTAAAATTCCAAGTACATCGTCAAACTCGTCATATACCTTTTTATTTAAAATTGAGCTATATAGAAATACATTTAACTTTTTCATGCCTACTCCTCCTTATTTAATTTTTATTTTTATAAGAAGGAATAGGCATGTTTATACTTCTAGGGTATGAAGACCATTCCTTCCATGTATTCATTTGTTATGACGTCAAATATCGAACTACCTTCCGGTCCTGCCTCCAACTTTTTTCACCCTTTCTTTTCAAAATAATTTTATTCCTAATTCATTATATTATATCTAGGTAAAAAAGCAACAAAAAACTAAGTTTTAAGGCATTTCTGTTGCTATTGATTCTATTGATGTGTTATCATATATTGATTATGAAACTGAAAGAGAAAGGTCGATTTTCTAATGAATTTAGTTAAGGAATTTTTACCCATAAATAAACAGGATTTGATAAAAAGAAATATAGATCAATTAGATTTTATTATTGTTACAGGTGATGCTTATGTAGACCATCCTTCATTTGGAACTGCTATTATAGGAAGAACTTTAGAGGCTCATGGATATACAGTAGGGATTATAGCTCAACCTAATTGGAATAATGCTGAGGATTTTAAAAAACTAGGTAAACCTAAATATGCCTTCCTGGTCAATTCAGGAAATATAGACTCCATGGTTAACCACTATACTACTGCAAAAAGAAGAAGAAGTGATGATTTATATTCTCCTGGCGGAAAATCCGGTCATAGACCTGATAGAGCAGTAATTGTATATTGTAATAGAATTAAAGAGGCCTATAAAGACGTTCCAATCATTATAGGTGGAATAGAGGCTTCATTAAGAAGATTTGCACACTATGATTATTGGGATAATAAAGTAAGAAGAAGTATTTTATTAGATTCAAAGGCCGATCTTTTAATATATGGAATGGGTGAAAAACCAGTAGTACAAATAGCTGATTTATTAAGTTATGGATTAGATATATCGAAGCTTACTAGTGTTAATGGTACTTGTTACTTAACTAAAGATATATCGAATTTAAAAAATTACATATTAGCACCTTCTTTTGAAGAAGTTTCAAAAGATACATTGGCTTATAATGAAAGTTATAGAATAGAGTTTTATGAACAAGATCCAATTAGAGGAAAAGCTATTATTCAACCTCATGGTGATAGATTTTTGGTTCAGAATATTCCTCAAGCTCCATTAACTCAAGAAGAAATGGATTTTACATATAATCTTCCTTATACCAGAAAACCCCATCCTATTTATGATTCTGAAGGGGGTATTCCTGCAATAACAGAAGTTAAGTTTTCTATAACTTCACATAGAGGATGTTATGGTTCTTGTTCATTCTGTGCTTTAACCTTCCATCAAGGAAGAATCATCCAAAATAGAAGTTCTGATTCTATTGTTGAAGAGGCTAAACTCTTAACTACCTTAGATGACTTTAAGGGATATATTCATGACATTGGAGGCCCTACTGCTAATTTCAGACACAAGTCATGTAAAAAACAAGAGGAGCATGGAACTTGTAGAGACAAACAATGTATGTTTCCAAAACCATGCAGCAACTTAATAATAGATCATACTGAATATCTAGGTGTTTTAAGAAAAGTACGAAGTTTGCCTGGTATAAAAAAGGTATTTGTTCGTTCAGGTATAAGATATGATTACCTAATTCACGATAAAAACACTGAGTTTTTTAGAGAATTATGCAAACATCACATAAGTGGTCAGCTTAAGGTAGCTCCTGAACATGTTGCTCCTAAAGTGTTAAAGCAAATGGGGAAACCTGGGCGAGATGTTTATGATAAATTTGTAAAGAAATACTTTGATATAAATAAATCTATAGGGAAAAATCAATTTCTTGTTCCTTATTTAATGAGTTCACACCCAGGATCAGATTTACATTCTGCTATAGAACTTGCTTTATACGTTAAAGAAATGGGATATAATCCTGAACAAATTCAAGATTTTTATCCAACACCAGGATCACTTTCCACTACCATTTACTATACTGGAATTCACCCACTAACAGGAGAAAAAATATATACTCCTAAGACTCAAGAAGAAAAAGATATGCAAAGAGCCTTAATACAGTTTAGAGTTCCTAAGAATTATAATTTAGTAAAAAAAGCTTTAATAAAAGCTGGTAGGGAAGATCTAATAGGTTTTGGCCCTAAATGCTTAATTCCTCCTAATCCTCCAAAGGTTAAGGCTGGAAAAGAAAATAATAAAGCTCATTCAACAAACAATAAAAATTATAAGAAGAAAAAAAATCATTGATTTTAATCAAAAAATATAAATAGTTCATCCTATTATGGATGTCTATTTATATTTTTTTCTATCATTATAAAAACATTATTCATTGCCCAGCTTACTGCAACTACAGCAGTAATTAATATTACATCAAATATATTAATTATACTAAAGCCAAAGAAATCAGCTGATAACCTTACTGCAAAAGAAATGAAAAACACAAATGCCATTAGCGCAACCAAGGTTCCTTTAAATAAGTTTAATGGCTTAGAAACATTAAGTAAAATTAATAAGCTAATGCATCCTGATACTAATATACTTAAAGTTCTTAATTCTTCAATTGGCCTTCCTTGATAGTATGCAATAAGATATACCAAAAGAGTCCCTAAGCTGATACTTATTCCATTTGGTATTGATATAGATAAAACCCTTTTTAAAAATCCCCTATGAACCAATGCCTTATTAGGAATCAAGGCTAAAAACATTGATGGAAATCCAATGCTAATTGAACCTACTAAACTTAACTGTATAGGATCATATGGAAAAGGCAAGAAAATAAGTGCAAAAACAAGTGAAAGCAGTATTGAATACACAGTCTTTGACAAATATAGTTCTGAAACTCTCTCTAAGTTATTTATCATCTTTCTTCCTTCTTCTACCACCTTTGGTAATGCATTAAAATTTGATTCCAATAAAACTAGCTGAGCTACTGCTTTAGTCGCATCACTTCCTGAGGCCATAGCAATTCCACAATCTGATTCCTTCAGTGCCAAAACATCATTAATTCCATCTCCTGTCATTGCAACTATTCTTCCTCTGGCCTGTAAAGCCTTTACTAATTTTTGTTTCTGATAGGGAGTAACTCTGCCAAAAATGACATTCTCCTCTATTACTTTAGAAAGTTCTTCTATGTCCTCTGGTAAATTTCTTGCATCGATATATTTATGCGAGTTTTCAACTCCTACTTTCTTGGAAACCGATGCCACAGTAATAGGATTATCTCCTGAAATTATCTTAATATTTACTCCTTGTTTTCTAAAATATGCAAGGGTTTCATTAGCATCTTTCCTTATAATATCCTCCATCAAAAGTATTGCCATCGGCTCAATATCTTCTGGTAAATTCTCATTTAACTTTTTATTTTTAAAATGAGCTAATATTAGGACTCTTCTTCCTTTTTCAGCCTCTTGCTCTACTATACTTCTAACTGCTATATTGTCCTCACTCACTATCATTTCAGGTGCTCCCAAGACAAAACTTCCTATTTCTTCAACTTCTATTCCGCTCCACTTTTTTGTGGAATCAAAGGGCTCCATATGTTTAACTATGTATTTGCTAAATATAGGTATCTCCTTTCTTAAAGCTTCAAAAGTTGAATTACCTCCCGGGAAGCTTTTAATAAAGGTTCCTAAAATCTCTTTTATATCTTTGATATCATTCTCCTTCCAGGGAATTATATCTATTATCTTAAGCTTTCCCTCTGTTATGGTTCCTGTTTTATCTATACACATAGTATCTACTCTTGCTAACACTTCAGTTGCAGGAAGTTCTTGCACTAAGGTTTTATATTTTGAAAGTCTGATTACTCCTACTAGAAAAGTAGCACTTGTCAATAGAACTAACCCTTCTGGAACCATCCCCACTACACCTGCCACTGCACTTATAAATGCCTCTTGCCAGGTGGATTTTGTAAATAATATCTGTGTAACAATTAAAAGAACTCCTATTGGTACTATAAGCCACATAATATACTTTAATATTTTATTAATAGCTCCTTGCATCTCAGAATTAATAACTTTAAATTTTTTAGCTTCTCTCGATAACTTAGCTGCATAGGTATCCTCTCCTACCTTTATTACTTTCCCATATCCATAACCTGAAACAATAAAACTTCCTGATAAAAGGTTGTCTCCTTTCTTTTTCCCAATATAATCTGATTCACCAGTAAGCATTGATTCATCAACTTCTACATCTCCCATTGGTAATAAAACTGAATCCGTAACTAATTGAATACCTGGTTCTAAAATAATAACATCATCAAGGACTACTTCTTCTGAATTAATCATTACATCTATACCATCTCTAATAACCTTAACCTTAGACTTACTTAATAGAGAAAGTTCTTCAATTGTTTTTTTTGCTCTAGTTTCTTGGAAAATCCCTATAATAGAATTTGTTATTATTACAAAGGCAAATAATGCATTTTTTGGGGATCCAGCAACAATTACTATTGCTGCTAATACTAAATTTATCGCACTAAATCTTGTAAATACATTTGCTCTAATTATCTGAAACCATGTTCTTGAAGGTGGACTTACGACAACATTAACTAATCCAGCTTTTACTCTTTGTTCCACTTCTGTTTTTGTTAATCCTAATTTATAATCTGTTCCTTCCATCACACTTCACCTTCTTTAGTTTTTTCCGATAGAAACTTAATAAAAAAATTGCCAAGGCGATTATGAGCCGTCAATTTTTTTCTCGCATCTGCCTTTCCAAACGCATGTGAGGAAAAAACGGCAGGCGACTAATTCTTTTTTTACTCTTTAGGGAGATCCATTGAATCCTTAGAGCATAATTCAAACTTATAATTTTATCCAAAACCTTAAAATATTATAAATTCCTAAAGAGTAAAAAATGGAGAGTATATACTCACTATATATACTCTCCATTATCGAAAATATTTAACAATGTTAATTAAAGGTTTTTCCTTAAAAGCGTACTTGTTGCTTTTACTTGCCCTTTAAACAAACTTAAAGAATAATTTAATAATAAAATCACTAATAATTCGCTGAAAATAGGATATGCAAAAAACCGTATATTAGATAAATATAATATATTTTCTAGTATTACTCCGATTGTTACACTTAATAGTAAAATTAATGGAACTCTTACAGCATACTTATAGTCTAAAAAAATAATTATACTTGAAGACAATATAAGTATTATGAGCATATAAGTAATTCTATATATGAAATCTGTAGTTAAAACTACCATGAATCCATAATCATTATCTACCTTCACATATGCTTTTGCTAGATACATATAGACTATATATGAAATCGTAAATAGAAATAATAAAACATATGCAAAGTTAAACTCTAATTTTTCTTTTCTAAGTAACACATACAAAATCAATATAGAAAAAAGGATTGTTGCTAGATTATCTAAGTAAATCAATGGTTTAAAATAAATTATAAACTGCTGATTGTTCCCTAATGCTATATAAAATTGCGAGATAAAAGATAGCAATGCAAAAATACATGCAATCAGCATATATAACTTTAGCTTTCTTGGACACGAAGTTCTTATTTTTATAAGAATTCTCAGCAAAAAAATAATTATAAATAGCAATATTAAGTACTGGAAAAATTCTTCTGGCATACCTACTCCTAATGTTTATTACTACTACTTATAATTATTATGTTTATTATTATTTTATTCCTAAAACTTCAATTCCATTTTTTATACACTGAATATTTAGTGGAAAATCTGGACCTCTTTCACCATCAATATCTGTTACTATATCTTCAGGTGATTCAATTATAAGATTATCAGTCTTAAAATAAAGAACATTCGGGCTATCTAGATGTTCCCCTCTCAATACTTTTATGAATAGAGGAATTAAATCTATAATTGTTATAGCCTTGAACATTATTACATCTAAATATCCGTCCATCACATCTGCACTAGTTGCAAGGTTAAAACTTCCAGCTGTTTGTCCATTGAATACCAATAATAGATACATATATCCATCATATTCAACTTCTTTCGACTTTATGTTAACCTTTAGTTTTCTGAAATTAGGGAGTTGCTCTAATCCCTTAAGATAATATGCAAGCTTACCTATTGTATTTTTAAGATTTAAATCAGTTTTCTGAGATACATCTGTAAATAACCCTGTGCTTGCAACATTTATAAAATATTTATTATTTATCTTTCCTATATCAACGCCCTTTGGTTTTGAAGATAATATTTGTCTTACACAAGTAGCTATATCCTGTGGCAATCCCAAAAATCTTGCAAAATCATTAGCTGTTCCTACTGGGAGAATTCCCAAAGGAATATTGATATTCCTTTCTTTCATGGCATTTACCAATGAATCTACTGTTCCATCACCACCAGCTACTAAAATATAGTAGAAAGATTCATCAATATCATTTAATGCTTCATCTATAGTAATCCCTTTTTCGATTCTAAAAGGTACAACTTGGTAACCAAACTCTTGATGTATTGAAATAACTTTATCTAATTCTGAAAGAATTAAATTTTCTCCTGAAAAGGGATTGTAAATAAATTTTACCTTTTTCATGAAAATATCCTCCTCTTAATTTATACGAGAAACAAAAATGATTATACCACTATTACCAAATGTTGTCGAGATAGTCTCCAGTTCAAAGCCAACATATGTAATCAAATTTCTAATATTTTATCCAATTATTTGCGTCATATTACGAATGTATTCTTAAATTTACCTTATAAATACATTAATTATTCAAATAATCTATATTTTCCTCTTAATTTTTTAGATTTCATAGAGTATAATAAATATTGGTTTATATATTTAGTTAATTATTTTTTTAGGAGTGATTATATGAGAAAAAGCAGCATACCTAACTTATTTACTTTTGCTAACCTTGCTTTTGGATTACTATCAATTATTGCAACATATAACGATAACTATTTTTTAGCAGCCATTTTTATAATTGTTGCTGGTTTAATAGATAGATATGATGGAAGGATTGCTCGTTTTTTAAATGTTTCTTCTGACCTTGGAAAAGAATTAGATTCATTAGCTGATTTAGTTTCCTTTGGTGTAGCACCTTCAATACTTACTTTCGTATTATATGGATTCCAAAACCTAGGTCCTTATGGAGTATTAGGTTATATATGCGTTATTTTATTCCCTATTTGTGGAGCATTTAGGTTAGCAAGATATAATGCTTCAACATTTGATGGGGTTTTTACAGGGGTTCCAATAACAATTGCTGGAGCAGTTGTTGCACTTTTTGTTTTAGTAACTGTAAATAATAAAACTTCTGTATTTATACCAGTTGTAATAATGATCATTTTATCTTATTTAATGATTAGTACGTTTAAGCTAAAAAAAGTATAATTTTATTTTATATTAAAAGGGATTCAGTATTAACTGGATCCCTTTTAGTATATAGTTGAAACTTGCTAATCTTTATCTTTTATTTCTTCAATATATCCTGTAGGAAATTCACCATCAAAATCTGCTCTTTCTTCTTCTCTAAATTCCTCGTCAAATTTTCTATCAAACTTACCATCTTTTCCTTCAGATCTTTTACTATTTTGAAATAAAAGTTCATTGTCTATTTCAGTTAATATGAGATCTCTTTCTGTTTTCATTACCAATATATCACTCTTAATTTTCACAAAATTTAAGTATGTGTATTCAGTACATTCTAGAATTTTTAATATTTCATCTATTAAATCTCCTAACTTATCTGCTCTTTTAAGTGCTTTCCTTACATCAGTTTTTTTTGCAAGTGCAATACCATTTAATTCACCTGCTCCTCCTATTAATAATCTATATGAATTTACATACTTTTCCATCAATATAACTAGATTAGTAATTTCTTGATAATAGGAGCCTATTATTTCATTATATCCCATACCATCACCATTTGTACTGCTTTCTATAATTTATATTAATGCTAAGGGATTTTATGCTTATATATACTATTTTCAATTTATAATGTACTTAATTTTAGAAAATTGTCCACATACTCTTCATCTATATCACAATAAATATTTGACTTAGTATTAATTTCCCTTACTTCATTTGAAATTATACCATCCTCTATATCTATTAACGCTTCTCTAATAACAGGAAGAAAATATTCTTCTGGATATTTAAAATACATACTTTTCACCTCTTATAATTAATCTTTATATTCCTTTTCAGACAAAGGATCACAATATAGCTTAAAATATCCTTGAGGATATTTACATAGTGGGCAAACTCTTGGAGCTTCACTACCTTCGTGAATATATCCACAATTCATGCATTTCCATAACTTATCTCCATCCACTTCAAAAAAGCTATTAGAATCAAGCTGATTATAAAGTTCTGTATATCTCTTCTGATGACTTGCTTCAACTTCTCTAAGTTCTTTGTAGAAATCAGCTACTCTATCAAATCCTTCTTCTCTTGCATCCTTTTCAAATTCTTTATAAAGACTTCTAGCTTCTTCTGTTTCTCCGCCTATTGCATCTAATAAATTACTTTTTGTATCTTTAGCTAGTTCTAAGTATCTCCTATATACTTCTCTGGCATGTGCCAATTCGTTATGAGCAGTTTCTTTAAATATCTCAGCTATCCATAATAATTCTTCTTGTATTGCTATTTCAGAATAAATTGTATATTTTGTGTTGGCTCTAGACTCCCCAGCAAAAGTTTTAAGTAAATTTCTTTCAGTTTTGCTTCCCCTTAAATCCATGATTTCTCCTTAATTTTATTAATATATATACCTCATAATACTTTAAAAAGGTACATACTATTCTCTTATTAAAATATTCAATATTATTCTTAATGTTACATTTACATTGGGAAAATAAAGAGAATCTCAAATACATATTTATATTTAAGATTCTCCTATAAAAAACCCTATATTATAGAGTTTTAAGTTCAACTAACAATTTCTTCATGCCTGAAATCAAACAAGAATAAATTAAGTTTCCTATAAAAAACTCTATATCAGTTCTACCACTTGCATTTCGGTATTTAAAGACTCCATTTTAGTAGCCATATTTTTTAATATCTCTACTTCTCTCTTTTGGCAGCTAAACAAAATTATCTGTCTTTTATAACTAACTTCACTTAATACCTCAAGTACATTCCTAAGCCTATTATCATCATATTGAACAAAAGCATCATCAAAAATTAAAGGTACCTTTTCCTCTTTAAAAAGCATATCGACAAGTGCTAATCTTAATGAGAGATATACTTGATCCCAAGCTCCATTACTTAATAATTCCCCACTTAAGATATCACCTCTATCCTCAATAACTACAAGCTCATAATTCTGTGATACTTTCACTTCTTTGTATTTACCTGATGTTAGCTTTGAAAAATAATATGATACTTTCTCATTTAATACCGGTCCCATATTCTTCTGAAGTTCTTTAAAGGATTCCTCTAATAATTCAATAGATAGTTCTACTCCCTTCAATCTTAATGAAAGTTCATTAATATTACCTAGTGTTTCTTGCAAATCTCCCTCTATTGAAATCAAACTTCTTTTACCTAAAAACCTATTATATATTGAATTTTCTACATCTTTAAGCTCCTTCTCAATATTTATAAGTTTTAAATTTGTTTGTTTAATTTCAAAATCAACTTCTTCTTCTGTTTCGTAGGAATAATCTAAATTGTCATTAATAATATACTCAAGCTCTTTATTTATATTTTCTAAATCTCTATCCTTAAGAAGAACCTTATAGGTTTCTTCTACTGATTTAAGTGAGGCCTGTACCTGTTCTTTTTCTTTTAATTTATCTAATATCTTATCCAATTCTAAATTTAAATTATTTAGTGGAATATCTTGAAAACCTATCAATTGTAACTTGTCGTATAAATTTTTTTCTTTTCTCTCTTTTTCATTATTAAGAGATTTTAGATTTTCATTATAATTATTCCATCTTGCATTCACAATTGTTTGTCTAGATAGGACTTCCTTTAAATCTTTAAACTTTAATAGTAACGCTTCTAAGCTATCACACCTAGCATAACCAAAAATAGTATTTAACATCTTAGTATCTTCTAAATATCTACTTCTGATATAATTTATTTCCCCGTTATAACTTTTTTCTTCCCTCTCTTTTATTAAAGCACTTAGTACTCTTATTTCTTCTTTATGTCTTTTATATTTCCTTAAAGACACACCTAATTCCTCTAGTGATGAAAACTTAAGCATATTTACATATTCATTTAACTTATTTTCTTTATCTATAATTTTCTCTTCTATCTCTTTTAATCTTTCTTTACTATACTTATCATCTGTTAATTTCTCAATATCTTTAGATAATTTAAATCTTATATTTAAGAGAAACCCAACAAAAAATAAGGGTATTATAGAAAAACTTGGTTTAACAAATGCTAGTGTAATTGAAGATAAAATGCCCAATATAATTAAAATAGTAATGATAAAATTGCTATTATTTTTTTTCTTAATTTCCTTAGTTAAATCCTCTTTATGCCCTAAGCTAATTTTATCTTTTAACATAAAAAGCGATTCTTCATATTCTTTAATGGTACTATCTATGTCATCTTCATAACCTTCAATATTAACCCCTCTACCTAATGAAAGCTTAATTTCATTCAAGCGGCTTTTTAACCCATCAATCTCTTTTATATTCTCTTCATAAACTAGGATTTTACTTTTATTAACTTCTATTTCCTTATATAACTTTAATGTTTTTTCCTCTAAGTCATCTCCTAATTCTATTATACTTTTATTGCCCTCTAGTATTTCTTCTATGCTTCTTCTTTCCTTCTCTATCTCTTGCTCTTCTTCTAATTTACTTTCAATAACCTCATTAAAACTTAATAATACTGCTACATCTTCTTTTATAGCCTCAACTTTTTCTCTATCTAGTAAGCCTTCTTCTGATTTGAGTTCACCTTCAATTCCTTCTGCTAGTTTTTTCAATTCCTGACTTTTTCTTAAATATTCTAGAATATCTTTATATTCCTTCTGCAATTTCATTTTTTTAATATGTTTTTTATAGAAATCTAATTTTTTTAATTTTAATTCTGTTTCTTCTTTTTCCTTTTTTATATCTATTAATCTACTTTCATCTTCTATATTTTTATTTGAGGTAATAAGAAAATCTTCTCTTTCTTCAATTAACTTATCTTTACTTTCTTTAAACTTATCTAATTCTCCATTTCCCCTTGTTGTTATTATTGACTTTCGCAATAGCTCTAATTTAGCAATGGCCTTGAAATAAGATACTCCCTCTTCTCCACTTTCGAAACTATTTGTTAATCTATGCATAACCTCATCATCCTTAGAAGAACTTACATATGTTCCTAACCCTTTAATAAAAAGCGTGTTCTCAAAAGAACTAAGGCTTATATTTAAAAGATCTTTTCCCGGTTCATCTAAGCTTATTTCATTTACCTTACTTCCTGATATTTCATCTATAATATTAGAATTATCTTCTTTCTTTGTACTCCCAAAGGATCTTATTATTCTCAAGTCTTCACTTTTAACATTAACTAAAAGTTCTCCTTGAGATCTTTCAGAATTATATATGGCATATCTAGTCCTTAAATTATCTCTTAAAGACTTGTTTCTTTTTGTTGATATACCATAAAGCCAAACTTTTATGAAACTTTGAAGAGTGCTCTTTCCTGCTTCATTTCCACCATAGACTATATTAATTCCTTCTTTAAATGTTAATTCTATATTTTTCAAGTTTCCAAATCTCTTGATTTTTAGGTCTTTAATAATCATTACCCTTCACTTCCTCTTCCATTAACGCCTCTAAACCTATCTTAAGAGCTTCCTCAAGATAAACTTTTTCTTCTTCAGTTGCATCTAATAACCTTTCAGCTACTTTTCTATAATAAATTCCTCTCAAAGAATTTTCCTTCTTTATAATATCAATATCTAAGTTAACCCTTGTTTCATCCTTTATTTTAATATAATAGAACTTATCTTTAAGTCTATACTCTAAGGTTTTAACTTTTATAGGCATTTCACCATTAATATAACCTGTTAGAATTACTTTGTAAAAGTTTCTATCTGTATCTTCATCTTTTAGCGAAAATAGTATTGAATTAATTACTTGTTCTTGATTAGTGCAATTGCTAATATCTACTTCTATTGAATTATATGTTCTTTCACATAATGGTAAAAACTTAAGATTGACACCATCTTTATATACTTCACCAAAGACTATTCCCTTTTCTCCAGTTTCATCAAAGCCTCTTCCTTCTGGACAGCCTGAATAAGCATAGAATGTATCATCTTCCTTTCTTATATCTGAAAATCCATGTCTATGCCCTAAAGCTAAGTAATTTAAATTACTCTTTCCTATTTCCTGAATAGTAATAGGGTTATATTCATTTCCTGTAGAGGTGGTAACTTCACCATGAAGTGCCATTATATTAATATATTCCTTATATATTGGAGGAATATTAAAATTTTTTAAAAGTGATGTGTTCTCATAATTTGAACTAAAAGAATACCCATAGACAACAGTCTTAATCTCTTCTAGAACTACATATTCTAATTCACTTGAAAAAATAAATACATTTTTAGGCCAATTAAAAACTTTATAGAAACTTTTTTCACTTAATGGATCATGATTTCCTGCTGATATAAATACTTTTGTGTCTCTTAATGTTTCTATCTCACTTTTTAAAAACTCTAAGGTTGACTTCTTTATTGAAGAATTGTCAAATATATCTCCACATAGAAGAAGAATTTGTACACATTCTTCATTGGCTAAATCTATAATTTTTTTAAAACTTTTCTTTATATCTTCATTTCTTTTTTCTCCATAGGAACTAGATAATTCTTTGAATGGAGAATCAAAGTGAAAATCTGCTGCATGTATAATTTTTATCCTATTCATATAATCACCTTTTCCGGTTTAAAATTACTGTTAATCGAACTTTTGTTCTTATTTTATCATAAGTTTACACCGAAAAAAAGAGTCTCCTTAGAACCCTTTAATTAAATATAAAAACTAAAATATATTTTAATTTCAAAAATAATTTGTAATATATATCAAATTAAGTAAATATATATAAAATTGTAACTTGGTTAAAATATGTAATTTTAACTAGTACTTAACACTATCTTTTAAAAATTGTGAATAAATTTAAGGAGGGCATAAGATGAAAAAGAAGATATTCAAGTATTTGTCAAACACAATAATTGCTTTACTTTTTATTTTAGTAATAATTGCAGCCTATAGCAACATACAATCAAAAGGAAAGCCTGGTAATCTTACATCCATTGGATCTTATGAATGGCTGTCTGTTTTATCTGGAAGTATGAAACCAGTATTTAACCCTGGAGACCTAATAATTGATAAAAAAGTTGATGCTAATAATCTTAAAGTAGGAGATATCATAACTTATATCTATGATGAAAACTTTCTAACATCACATAGAATAACTGAAATTAATAAAGACACTAAAGGAAATCTTCTATTTACGACTAAAGGTGATAGTAACAATGCAAAAGACGATATTTCTATTACTTCAAATATGATAGTAGGTAAATATTTTTTTAGAATACCTCTACTTGGCTTCCTATTATTAAATATAAAAGGATTACCTTCTGTTATAGGTATATGGCTATTATTTTTCATAGTTTCTGGAACAGAAATATATAGAATATATAAAGAACAAAAGAAAACTGAACCTAGGGAATTAAAACCTGAATAATATTTACTAAGTTATGAAAAAGGCGCGCTTTTCATATAAATTTGAAATTATAAAATATAATCTAAATTTTAGGGGGAAAAGTTATGAATAAAAAATCAATTGGAGCATTATTATTGTCTGCATCTCTATTAGTTGCAGGTACAGCATCAACCTTTGCATATTTTACTAACACAGCAGATACAAATACACAAACAATTACATTAGGAGATGTACATGTTAGTTTCACTGCTCAAACTCAGTGGAAACTTTTAGCTAGTGGAGTTGACCTAGACCATTTTACTAGAAATAACTTTTCTAATCTTCTTAATAAAAATGATGAAATACTTCCAAGTGGAGACAATGTTTCAAATGTAGCTCCTGGAGATGTTTTAACTAAAACTTTCACATTAAAGAATGATGGTAAATTAGATGCTAAGGTTAAACTAAGCCTTGATGACATAGCAGTAAATGATAATACTCATAAAGACCGTCTATTGTTAGATTCAAAGCTTTTTAACTTTAAAGCTTATGCAGTTAATGCAGATGGTTCCTGCGGAAATGAAATTAACTTAACCTTAGCTCCTGGATATGTATTATTAGATGCTAATCCTGGTCAAACAGTTGGAATAACTGTTACTACACTAATTGATAACAGTATGACAAATGGTGGTATGGATAAATTATTAACCTTTAAACTACACGCTGATGCAACTCAATGGAATAACCCAGGTTGGAGTGAATCTGGTCACTAATCACTTGCCATATTAACTTCATAAATATTACAGTGCTTTAAAAATATTTATTGCACTGTAATTCTTTATATTTAGGAGGATATCTATGAAGAATTCAAAGCTAATAATTTTAATTGCTCTTTCAATTCTTCTACTAACTTCAGGTACTATGGGGGTTTATGCATATCTAACGGCTACAACTAAGTCAGATCCTGTTACATTCACACTGGGAGATGTAAAGCTTCAAACCACTAATTCTCCTTGGGAATATACTCCTATTGTAATTAAAAATGCTAAGTCTTTAAGTAATGATCTTGTAGAAGGAAAAACTCTTACTTCTGATCTTAATATTGATAACTTAAGACCTGGTGATGCTTTCAAAAAGGAGATCACTATAAATTACACTGGTTCTCTCGAATCCAAACTTAAGATAACAAAAGGAAACTTATTAAGTAATTCACCATTTATCTTAAGTATAGAACCTATTAACCATGATTCAGCTATAAAAATATCAAAAGACTCAAAAGATAATAACACTTGGTATGTCGAGAATGTAAAACAGAATGCTTCATTAAAGTTTAATGTGAGACTAGAAGTTCCAACAAATATCACGGCTTGTACTAGTGGTAACTTTACCTTAAGTAATAATGCTTTTAAACTACTAGATATTACAGCCACTCAATGGAATAATCCAACCTATAGTAATTAATATAGGGTTTCAATTATTAAAATCCTTAAAGCAAGGAGTATAAAAAATGAAAATTAGAAAGCAAATTAGAAAACTTATCCTTGCCTTATTCGTTGGAACAATCATGGTTTCTCTTGTAGGTGGCTCTATAAAGGCATCAGCACTTGAGAGTACTCAAAGCAAGGTAACTATTGTTCCTAAGGTAAGCGATAATAGTTCAGGAATGTTTGATGATAATGATGGATTTTGGTATCCAGGAAGAAAACTTACTAAGGACTTTGTAATTAAAAATGATAATACTACTGACCTAGAAATAAATAAAATCTCAGTTAAAATAGAATCAGTTAACAACTTTCTGTTAAGAAAAGTTATAAATCCAGATGAAAGTATATATAATGAATTTTTAAAGAATTTAAAAGTTCAGTTAAAGGATAAAGATTTAGTTCTCTTCGATGGTACATTTGAAGACCTCAAAAATAACAGTGTTTTGTTAGATAAACCTATACTAACTTCTGGCGGCAGTTCAGAAGATATTTCTATTACAGTATATTTAAATGAAACCACCGGAAATATATTTCAAAATCTTCAACAGCTATTTAATTTAAGTATTCAATTTTCCTTAAAGGATGGCGGAACTGTGACTACTGCCATTACTACACTTCCTAAAACCGGGGCAGCAGCTAACTTTGCTCTTTTAACTGCTTTAGCAATGGCTCTTATTGGTATAGGATTAATTATTTTTGATTACAGACAAAAAAAAGCCTCTCTAAACAAAGGAGGTAATAGCATTGAATAACAAGAAACTTATAAAGATTATTCTGCTTTGTCTAACATTAACATTTTCTGGTGTTGGAGCTACTTATTCTTATTTTGTTCATAACGAAAAAGTTGAAAACAGTATTAATGTATCCATTGGAACAATAAAATCTGATTTTGTAGATTCAAACACCCAATCACATATCACATGTCCTATAGTTAATATTAGTGGATTACTTCCAGGTGACACTCAAACTAAAAACTATAATATAAAGAATATAGGAAGTCTAACATCTAAAGTTGCATTTAGTTTAGATAACTTTACTGAATCAGAAAAAGATGCATTAATTCCATATATAAACTTTAAGATTGAGTCTGGCTCTAATCTCCTATATAATGGTTCTTTAAAAGATTATATTAAAAGTTCAAATAAAATACTAACTTTAAAAGATCAAAATAATGACCCAATTCTTTTAAAAGCAAATAGTGGCATTGAAGTTAAATTAAGCTTTTCACTTCAAAATAATGTTCCTTATAAAGCTGAAGGAAAAAGTCTTAAATTCAATATCAATATTCACTCAACTCAACCCAATGACCCTCAGTGGTCTTATAATAATTAGGAGGTGAAGAGATTATGAATTTAAGAAAAAAATTAGCTTATCTTTTCTTATGCTTGGCTCTTTTAGTGACAAGCTGTAATATAGGAACATATGCTTTTTTATCTGACAAAGCTACAAATTCTAATAATAGTATATCTACTGGGAAGTTTCCTAAACCAATCGTAAAACTATATGCTTCAGTAGGTCCAATCTATAAAAACTTCTTCACTAGTAATAAAGACTATGAGAGTCCTAATTATAGGCAGTGGCTTGATAATGCGTCAACTTTTATTATTAATGATTTACTAAACAAAACCTCCCAAGAACCAGTGGGAAGTGATTATAATAAATTTCAAAATATCTTATCTAATAATAGTGATTTGATTAACGTAAAAAATGACATTTCTACTTCTAGCTTTAAAAGCTGGGCTGGTGAAATAATAAAAAATGATAGTAGTGTTAATGAGCATGGATCATTAATGCACAATATTGTGGTTATTGGTACACCTATAAAAGAAGGCCTAAATTTAGGTAAGATAAATGTAAATAGTTGTGGATTACAAATTGAACAACAAGATATCTTTCAAAGTATAGAAAAGAAAAATAAAGATGATAAAATGAATGAATATGTTCTTAAAAGAGATGCAAATGAACTTAATCTCGCTAGTAGTACAAATAGAATAATTACCTTTGACTACGTAAATGGTAAATATGTTAAAACTGGAACTGGCACTAATCAAAACTACGTTCCTGCTACAGAAGCAGATTTAATCATATTTGATATAGGAAGTGAAGGCTATAGTGTATTGCCTGATGAAAAATCAAATCCGTCTTCCTTAAACTATCTTAATAATCTTCTTATTGGCAAAAGAGTTTATGCTAAAAGAACCGGAAAGGACTTAACTACTCCTTGGACTGGAAAAATGAAAGATTTAGTATTAAATAAAATGGTACCAAATGAAGATTATAGATGTAGATTAGACAGAACTGAATGTACTGCAATATTTACTTATAAGGATTATCAGGTATCACCTCTAAAGTATGTAGTTAATTATTTGAACCCTAAAGATAGTACTAAGGAAATAACCTCTAAAGATACGGAGACTAATGTTGATGAAGATTTAAATATGCCATCTGAAATTTTCAAATAATACTAGAAAGTATTTTAATTAAAAGCCCTTATCTTCTAAAATGTACCCGTTGTAAAGGACAGTTTAAAAAAAGACTATATAGCAGACTTAAGAAGATGATTTCTGTA